>SABY01000027.1 GCA_009928785.1 Clostridia bacterium
CTATGGATTCGATCAGCATAAATGCCTGGGCTATGGATTCGATCAGCATAAATGCCTGGGCTATGGATTCGATCAGCATAAATGCCTGGGCTATGGATTTCTACGATATCAAACACTAATTACTATTAACCCGCTTAGCACGTTGGAAGGGCTTTTCGCGATCGAAAAGAAAACGAAACGTAACGTGCGTTTTGGCAATGGAAGCGCCGATTTGCTCTGCCACTTTCATCATCGACGGGTTGAAGTCGCCAATCCAGTTCATTTGTAAGTCGGTGTATTTAAAATCAGGCCGTACTGTTATTTTTTCGAACGACCGTATCAAACCAGCCTCAAGGCCTTTTCCCTGATGTTCGGGCACAATGCCAAAAATCCGACCAATGACGCGCGTGCAGGAGCGACGCACTTTGAGGTGGTACATCAGCCGCAGCTTGTTGATGAGCGTAAATTTGCCATTGAAGCGCCGGATGATTTGATACAAATCGGGCATCATAATAAAAAATGCCACCGGCTCGCCCTGATAGTAAGCATAGTGGATCAGGCGTGTATCCATGATGGGGCGCATCTTTTTGAGCAGCAGCAGCGCATGTGCTTTGCTTATCTTTTTCACACCCGGAAACCGCGCCCAGCCTTTGTTAAAGATGATCATAAAGTCTTCGGCAAACTTGTCGTTATTTTTCCAGGTGATGGTGCGGAAGCTGTAATCGGGGTTGCGGGTGATGCGGTCGGCTTTTTCCCACATCACCGGGTCCACGCCACCCGGACGCAAATCGCGGCGGTAGGTGTATTGGTTGAAATAATTTTGAAAGCCATAATTTTCAAACAACTTTTGGTAATAGGGCGCATTGTAGGGCATGTTGTAAATGGGTTCGTCGAAACCCTCGGTGAGGCAGCCCCAAAAGCTGTCGCGTTCGCCAAAACTAATAGGGCCGTCCATGGCCTCCATGCCTTTGGCGATAAGCCATTGCTGGCAGGCGTCGAACAACTGATTAGCAGCGGACTGGTCAACAATGCAATCGAAAAAGCCCAGCCCCCCGGTGGGTTGCTCGTTGGTTCGGGCGGTATTTTCGTTGTAAAAAGCTGCCACGCGACCAACGGTTTTGCCGCTATTATCCCGCAGGAGCCAACGCTTGGCGTCGCCCTGGCGGAAGAGTTTGTTTTTTGCGGGATCAAAAATTGCTTCCACATCTTCATCGAGCGGGCGGATGTAGTTGGGATCACTTTTATAAAGCCTTGCCGGAAATCGTAGAAACTCACGGCGGCTGGTAGCATCAGCTACTTCGAGCAAAGTGTAAGTAGTTGTTGAGGTCATCAGCAATGTTTAGTTGATGGCGAAAATAGCTATTTTCAAATTTATACCAAGCCACACATCTACTGTTTCTTTTGTTCTACCACGTCATAGTCGGCAGTTACTATCAGGTCGGCCAATTTTTTAAGTTCACTCACCTGATCATGTTCGCGGCCAAGTATTTCCCATCGCACCTCATCCATCACCTCTTTGCCACGCGAATCGGTAGTATGTTTTTCTTTGGTTTGCAAATAGGTGAGATCGATAAACACCCGCACGTCGATATCCTTAGCTTTAATTGCATAAAGCCCGTCGAGGATCAGCATGTCGATATTTTTAAAGTCGGTGGTAAGCTGATCCACTTGCTCCGTCACCAAATCTACGCAGGGCATCTGTACAACTTCCCCATTTTTAAAAGCCTGCAACACCGCCTCAATGGCGTCCCATTGGTATTCGTTATAGCCCACTACGTTTTGTATCCCGTTTTTGATGCGCCACTCGCGTCTCAGCAGCGGATGGGTGTTGTAAAAATTATCAGTATGAAGTGGTTTTGCAAAAATCTTGTTTTTGCGCAGCCCTTTGGCTATCACGTGGGCAAGCTCCGTTTTGCCGGAGCCTGATTCGCCCGAGATGGCCACAATCATCTTTTCTTTGGGATGACGGCGTATGTAATCCAAAATTAACTTTCCGGCCTCGCGGTGTTTGTCAGTAATCAAGAGCACATCTTCAAGCATACTTTTTCGGGTATTAATAAGTATAATAAATAAAACAGGCGAAATTATCAATTCCGCCTGAAATAAAAAGTTATGATCTAAAATAAATTATAGATGATACAGGCTCTGATCGAAGTCGATGTAAAAATCGGCTTTACTTTTGAGCGACTGAACCACCTCACTTTCGCGCTGCAATACCGCCAGGCGATAGGTATCCAAATCTTCTTTCTGGCTATAGCGCTGTGCTTCGGTGGTTTCGTCGTAGGTAAGTTCTATCATCACCTTCAGGTCGGCGTCTGCTATTTTTAGCGAATAAAGCCCATTGATAAGCAGAATATCGACTCCTTCAAAATTCGTTGTCAGCTCATCTACATAGCCTGTGATTAAATCTACGCAAGGCAGCGATGATTTCCGGTTGCGGCTAAAATCGGTTATGTTTTGATTCACTTTGTCCCAGTCGTACTCGTCATATCCAATGCTGTCGATGCCTTTTTCGAGGCGCCACTTACGACGCTGCAGCGGCGGAATTTTATAATAGTCGTCCAGATCGAGAATCTTGGCGCGGATATGCCGTTTCTTGAGCAAGCGACCGAGCACGATGGAGATGGTACTCTTGCCCGAACCTACCTCACCCGACACGGTGATCATCATTTTTTCGGGCGGGTTTTCGCCACGCAGCTCAAGGATTTTATCCAGAATCAGGCGGGCGGCATTTTCGTGGCGTGGAGTTATAGTTATTAAGTCGTGAAGCATAGTTAGTTTCGTTTTAATAAAAAAATAATCTTCATCAAAACCTGGCGCAGGCGTCAAATATTGCCTGCGGTGCATTAAGCGAATGTTATTGTTAGGAAAAAGTAACAAATCATTTTTGTCTATGCAAAAAAAATGCTGGCTTTTCATATTAGCGATTCGTTCGATAGCTAATTTTTGCAGCAAGCCATACCCATACCAAGCACTAACCATGAAAACAAGCATTGTAATAAACGGAAACCTTGCATTTAATATCACGGTGCGCTGCACCTTAATCCCACACACCATCCATTAACTACAAAGATCATCGGTGCGCTGCACCTTTTTCGTTTTATTATTTTTTTGAGTTTTTCAGCAGGCCATAATTAACTGTAACGAACGCCTCTTTTTTTAGCTCCATTTCCTGTCCAGCAACCCTCATCCGCAGGTTTTCCTCTGAGCCGGTTTTGTTTATAAAGATACGATTAGGTGTAATTTCAAACCAAAGCCGGTGATTTCGATAGCGGATGTTGAAACTAATGCTGCGCCAGTGCGCCGGCAACTGCGGATTTACTTCAGGCATCTCGCCGCGCACATCCACGCCGGCATACGATTGCAATGCGATGAGCACCGTGCCGGCCATCACGCCGGCATGAATGCCTTCGGCGGTGGTGCCACCCTGAATATCGGTATAATCGCTGGCCAGCGCGTCGCTGTACAATTCCCAACTTAGCGCTTTATCGCCAATCATATTGGCAAGTTGCGCATGCACCACGCGCGAGAGCGTGCTTCCATGCGAAGTGCGCTTAAGGTAATAGTGCAGGTTTTTATTAAGATAATCTTCGGAAAGATCGTATCCCAAATGTTCCAGGACACGATCGACTTCATTTACCGGCAGGGCATAAAATGTCATCAGCGTATCGGCTTGTTTGGCTACTTTGTAATGATCGGCTGAATCGCCTTCCGCTTTTAGCAGCCGGTCGAGGCGGTAGATGTTGCCGTATTTATTCCTGTAATGATCCCAATCAAGCTCGTCCAGATCAAAATAGCCATCATATTGTGAAATGATGCCATCTTTAATTACCAAATTAAGCCGTTGGGTTATAAGTTGCCACTGTTGAATTTCCTGCGTGGTAATGTTTATTTTGTTTTTAATTTTGGCGAAAGCCTCATCACCAATCATATCCATCAAGTCCGCAGCACGCTCCAGCGTCCAGACAACCATCATATTGGTGTAGGCATTGTCTTTCAGTCCGCCTTCGGTGGCATTGGGATACGATTCGTGAAACTCGTCGGGTCCCATCACATTTTTTATCGACAACCTTCCATTGTCTTTATCTTCGTAAGTCATTGAAGCCCAGAAGCGGCAAATCTCCAAAAACATTTCCGCACCATAATCCTGAATAAAAATTTTATCACCGGTAATTTGCCAGTATTGCCAGATGTTATAGGCGATGGCCAAAGACACATGTCGCTGCAGTGAACTATAATCGTCGCCCCACTCACCCGACTCAGGGTTGAGATGAATTACCTGTGTTTCTTCGCGTCCATCGCTACCGCTCTGCCACGGAAACATGGCGCCCTGGTGGCCGTGCTGCCTGGCATACGCGCGGGCAGCGTCGAGCCGGCGATAGCGATACATAAGCATGGCGCGTGCAGCCCCTTTAAAATGCAAAGCATAAAGCGGAAGAATAAACAGCTCGTCCCAAAAGATATGGCCACGATAAGCTTCGCCATGCAACCCGCGCGCGGTGATGCCTGCATCCATATCTTTGTTATGCGCCGAAAACGAAACCATGAGATGATACAAATGCAGCCGCAGCAACTTTTGCGCAAAGCGATCGCCTTCAATTTGCATATCCAGTTCGTCCCAAATTTTATCCCAGGCGCTGCAACTTTCCTTCAGCAAGTCTTGGTAGGAACCCGTAAGCATCACGCCTACTTTGGCATGATGCAGCGGCTTATCGGTATCGTCGGGTTTGGAAGTGTAAATGGCCACATTTTTTTCGACTGTCAATACATGATATTTTTCCAGCTTTACGCTGAATGATGACGCTACGGCTGCCGGCAAAATTTCGAGCGACATTTCGGGATCAAAATCTTTATTTTCAACCGAGACTTTCAGGCGCGCTGCCAGCGCAATGTCGATGGCTGATTGTGTGGTAGAAACCTGCAGCCAGCTCAACATTCCTTCGGCTCCGGCCTCACCAGGTTGTAAATGATGCTGGTTCAGATCGCGGTACCGCTTCACGCCGTCGTTGATAAGATCGCCATCGAGCAGAGAGCGGATAGTAATGGTGCCGCTGTAATTGATAGGTGATACGCTGTATTTTAGCGCCGCAAGATGCGGATTGGCCATCGAAGCCGTCCGCCGCGACTGAACGAGTGTTTCGCGCCCTTTGTCGTCGCGCACAGTGAGCACTCGCCACAGCTCGCCGGTTCGGAAGTCGAGGCGCCGATAAACATCCGTAATTTCTATTTTATTAATATCAATCCATGGGTCGTTATCAATTTTGAAAGTGATTGGCAACCAGTTGGGTGCATTCACAAAATCTTCGTTTTCGATATTGCGGCCGGCTACCGTTGAAGTGAGCCGGTTGTAAAGCCCGGCGATGTAAGTTCCGGGATAGTTTGTTTCTCCGGCTGCGGCTTCTTCGGGAGCGCCTCGTGTACCAAAATATCCGTTTCCTATCGTCAGCAAGGCTTCACGTGAGCGTTCGCGTTCGGGGTCGTAATCGGTGTAGGCAATTCGCCAGCCATCTTCTTTAAGGCTATCGTTAAACCAGGCTTTGATGCCTTCGTAGCCAATATCGCCAATATCGTTCACCACGATGTCGGCACCATTTTTTTGAAGCTCTTTGCGGTTGCCTTCGCGGGCAATGCCGAGCACCAGTCCAAAATTGCCTTTGCGTCCGGCCTGCACGCCCGAAACGGCGTCTTCCACAATCACCGCCTGGTCGTAAGGCACCCCAAGATTGTCGGCGGCTACGGTAAAAATATCAGATTCTGGCTTGCCTCTTAGTCCCAACTCTGCCGACACCTCGCCATCAACCCGCGTCTGAAAACGATCCAACAAACCGGCAGCCTCAAGTACAGCTTTACAGTTTTTGCTTGAGGAGGCCACGCCTATTTTTATACCATCATCCAACAGTTGATCGATGAGCGCCACAGTGGTAGGATAAACCTGCACTCCGTCGCGTGCGAGCACTTCATTAAAAACTTGATTTTTGCGATTGCCCAGGCCGCACACTGTTTCCATTTCCGGCGAATCGTCAGGCGAACCAAATGGAATTCCGATGCCGCGATGTTCCAAAAACGACTGCACGCCTTTGTAGCGCGGCTTTCCGTCAACATAAGGAAGATAATCGCGCTCATGATCGAAAGGGCGGAAAGGCGTATTGGTTTTAGCCGACCACTGCTGCAAGAATTCGTCGAACATCTTTTTCCAGGCAGCGCTATGCACCAGTGCAGTTTGGGTGATTACACCATCAAGATCGAAGATTACGGCGGAGAAGGTTGGATGTGGCATGTTGTTGAATTTTTTTTAAATCAATAGCTTACTTAAGAATGCCTGCAAAAATACATTTTCTGCTACAGACTTGAGGGCGCGCCCTGCTGAATACTCATCAATTCCTTAACACTTCTCGGCAACACATATCATACTATTAAAAAAAAACAGGGAACGTTGTAGCATGTCACTTGCGTAAAATAATTTTGCAACAAAAAAAGGCCGCCCCACAAATGTGAGGCGGCCTTTCATATTTTAATAATAAAAATCCTAACCAAGCGCAAAACGATAGAATTTGGTTACCACCAAATCTTTATCGGTTTTGTGTAGATATTCGCCAACAGATATTTTGCTGTCTTTGACAAAATCCTGGTTGAGCAGTGTATTTTCTTTAAAGAATTTCACCAGACGACCCTGCGAAATTTTCTCAAGCATGGCTTCGGGCTTACCTTCCTGACGAGCCAATTCTTTACCAATTTCGAGTTCTTTCTCAATCACTTCATCCGATACAAAATCTTTATCAACTGCTACCGGATTCATGGCAGCAACCTGCATGGCCACATCATGACCGGCTTCAGCAGCGCCTTTAACATTTTTGTTAAGACCCACCAAAGTACCTATTTTGTTGCCAATGTGGTTGTAAGCAGCTACGGTGGCGGCGTTGATGGCGGCGTAGGTGTCGAATTCCATTTTCTCACCCGTTTTGCCAATCATGTCGTTAAGTTTCTGTTCTACGGTGGCGTCGCCAATTGTAAGTGCCAGCACCTGGTCAAGGGTTTCGGTTTTGTGCTGCAAAGCTACTTTGGCGATGCTGTTGACAAAATTTACAAATTCTTCGCTTTTGCCTACAAAGTCGGTTTCGCAGTTAACCATCACCATTACGCCAAAGTCGTGGGCATCGTTGGTAAGTGCTACCACGTAACCTTCAGTAGCATCTTTGTCGGCGCGTTTGGCGGCAACTTTGGCTCCTTTTTTACGGAGGTATTCGATAGCTTTTTCAAAATCACCGTCGGTTTCCTGGAGTGCTTTTTTGCAATCCATCATACCGGCACCAGTTTGTTTGCGGAGTTTTGCAACGTCAGCGGCTGTTATGTTTGCCATTTTCAAAATGTTTTTATGAGTTATTTCTATTCGTTTTAAAATTTAAAAAAAAGAGATTCAGAAAACTTCCTCCTCTCTTTTGTATGCTTAATGGGCTATAGCCAAATTATTTTTTGCGTATGGCTGTTCCTTTGCGCGCGCGTCTATCGCCTTCGTCGGTACTATCCTCTTTCCCTTCAGCTTTAATGCGGGGGCGTTTGGCCGATTCTTTATTTTTGCGCGACTGCTCTTCGTCCAACTCCTCTTCGAGTTCCTCTTTGGTACGGGTTTTAATTTTGCGTGCCTCTTCTTTTTCGAGCTCTTCTTCTTTGGCGCGTTTGTCTTTATCCACTTTGCGTTCCATCATTCCTTCTTCAATGGCCTGAACCATTATTTCGATAATCAACGAAATCGATTTGGAGGCGTCGTCGTTGGCAGGGATTGGGAAATCTACTTTCTTGGGGTCGCTGTTGGTATCGACGATGGCAAAAGTAGGGATGTTGAGTTTGCGGGCTTCGGCAATGGCGATGTGTTCTTTAAGAATATCCACCACGAAGATAGCAGAAGGCAGGCGGTTGAGGTCGGCAATGGAGCCGAGTTGTTTCTCAAGCTTGGCACGTTCGCGGCCAATCTGAAGGCGCTCGCGTTTGGAGATGTTGGTGAAGCTGTTTTCTTCCATCATCTTATCAATCATAGCCATTTTGCGCACTGCTTTGCGGATGGTGGCAAAGTTGGTAAGCATACCACCGGGCCAGCGCTCGGTAACGTAAGGCATGCCTACGCGTTTCACTTTTTCGGCTACAATTTCTTTCGCTTGTTTTTTGGTGGCAACAAACAGGATTTTCTTTCCCGAACGGGTAATCTGTTTGATGGCCGAAGCTGCCTCTTCTATTTTAGCGGCAGTTTTGTACAGGTCGATGATGTGGATACCGTTGCGCTCCATAAAGATATAAGGAGACATGTTGGGATTCCATTTGCGCTTAAGGTGTCCAAAATGAACACCAGCGTCGAGCAATTCTTCAAAGTTTGTTCTTGGCATTTACTTGTTGGTTTATGTTTACATTCCTAATTATAAAGGCAACCGGCAAGTAGCCCGTGCAAAAGCCGGAGTCTTGCCGATTTGGATACTAAACACCTTAATATCCTGAAACTATCGTTTACTGAACTGGAATTTCTTACGGGCTTTTTTCTGGCCTGGCTTTTTACGCTCTACCATACGTGGGTCGCGACGCAGCAAACCATTGCTTTTGAGCACCGGACGGTGTTCAGGTTCCAATTGTATGATGGCGCGGGCCACACCTAAACGGAAAGCTTCTACCTGGCCTTTGAAACCGCCACCATCGATAGAGGCATCGATGTCGTATTTGCCTACGTTGTTGGTAAGTTCCAGTGCCTGACGGGCTACATACTGAAGCGTCGGCAAGGGGAAATATTCTTCGAGACTGCGTTTGTTAATTTTGATATTACCATTGCCGGGTCTGAGGTAAACGCGTGCAACAGCAGTTTTTCTTCTGCCTAAAGCATTGATTACTTCCATCGATTATTTAATTTCGTTAGGTTTAACTTCTCTTGGTTTTTGGGCTTCCTGCTTGTGATCGGGGCCTGCATACACAAACATATTGCGAAACAGTGCCCTGCCCAGGCGATTCTTGGGCAACATACCACGCACAGCATTTTCTACCACTGCCGTTGGCTTCTTGGCCATCAGCTTTCGGGGAGTTATGCGACGTTGTCCACCAGGATAACCTGAGTGGCTGATGTATTCTTTGTCGTCCATTTTGTTGCCCGTCAAACGAACTTTTTCAGCGTTGATAATTACCACGTTGTCGCCGCAGTCGGCATGAGGGGTAAAGCTGGGCTTGTTTTTCCCGCGAAGGATCATTGCTGTGGCAGTGGCCAACCTGCCCAAAATCTGATCTTCGGCATCAATGATTACCCACCCTTTGTTGGCGGTTTCCTTGTTGGCACTTACTGTTTTATAACTTAAGGTATCCATTTATTAATCAGTTAATTCAAGTTCTAACTACACCTTCCCAAATTTGGGGCTGCAAAAGTAGATTTATTTTTTTTGATAAACAAAACTTTATTAGAAATATCTTTTTTACAAGCCGTTCACAGGGCGTTTTTTACATCGGTCAAAAATGTGCGGATTCGCTTCAAACCATCCACAACAGAAGCTTTTTCGATAACATCCCCCTTATTCTCGGCGAGCTTGGCGCGGGCACCTTGCAAAGTAAAACCGCGCTCTTTTACCAGGTGATAAATGGTCTTGAGATTTTCGACATCATTAGGCCGGAAGAGCCGATTGCCTTTTGCATTTTTTTTGGGTTGAAGGATGTCGAACTCCTTTTCCCAAAAGCGAATCATTGAAGTGCTTACGCCAAGCATTTGGGCAACTTCGCCGATGGTGTAAAACATTTTTTCGCTTGGAAGCATTGGCAGTGTATAGTATAAGGTGTAAACGGGTGAGCTGCCACGGGCAATACTAATCGAGTGTTTGCGAAGGCCGCTGCGAACGTTCAAGCATCAGTTCGTATTCTTCGGGCGTAATGTCGGAGAAGAAATAATTGATCGGATCGATGGGCCGGCTGTTTTTATGTACTTCGTAATGAAGGTGTGGTGCGGTGGACTTGCCGGTATTTCCAACTTTGGCAATCACCTGCCCACGTTTTATTTGCTGGCCTCTCTTCACTATAATTTTGCTGCAATGCGCATAGAAGGTGCTATACCCAAAGCCATGATCGATCATCACACTATTACCATACCCCCGCCTGGAAGCGTCAACTTCTACCACTACACCATCGCCGGTGGCATAAATGTCGGTGCCCACGGGTGCGGAGAAGTCAACACCTTCGTGATGTTTCATCACCTTATAAAAAGGATCCATGCGATACCCAAAAAATGATGACAAACGGCGCAGGTCTTTGTTGCTAACCGGCTGAATGGCTGGCAAGGAGGAGAGGAATTTCGCTTTGTTTTTCGACATTTCGAACACCTCATCAAACGATTTACTTTGGACTACCAGTTGGCTGGTGATCTTATCAAGTTTCTCGGTAGTTTGGATAAGGATATCACTATTTTTATACCCTTCGAGCTTTGCGTAGCGATTAACACCACCAAAACCTGCCTGACGAACAGCGCTGGGAATAGGTTCAGATTCGAAGATTACGCGGTAGATGTTATCGTCGCGATCCTGTATGTCGTCCATTACCGCTACAACATGATCCATCCTGTCGTCGAGCACTTCATACTGAAACTTCATTTGTGCAAGCTCGCGTTTTAAAATCTTTTCTTTAGGAGAGTCGAAAAAGCTGTAGGCAACGAAAAGTACCAGCGTGGCAAACACAGCTACACCGGCAAGAAAAAGAATAAATCGTCCCAATTGCTTTTTTATCGGACGCTTTGCCCGTTCAAAGGTCAGCGTCAGATGATTGAAGAAATATTTTTCTTTACCCATAAAAATATTAACTGGTAAAAGGAAACTTTAGGCCGGCAAAATTAATCAATTAAACTAATTTTGCAAGCTTTGAAAAACTACCAGGCGATGATTTATCAACAACCTATTTTATTAATTATGAATAATTTAAATCTGAATTCCTCGCCTGATTTAATAACTATTGCGCTCCATAACGCAAAACTTAACCATGTTATTTTACTATGAAATCTGCTGACGTAAGACGAACTTTTTTGGATTTTTTTGCTCAGAAACAACATAAGATTGTGCCCTCGGCACCCATGGTCGTTAAGAATGACCCCACGCTGATGTTTACCAACGCCGGCATGAACCAGTTTAAAGATATTTTTTTAGGAAACGCTCCTGCAAAATATGCACGTATTGCCGACACACAAAAATGCCTCCGTGTATCGGGCAAACACAACGATCTCGACGAGGTAGGCCATGACACCTATCACCATACCATGTTCGAAATGCTGGGCAACTGGTCGTTTGGCGATTATTTTAAAAAAGAAGCCATCGCCTGGGCATGGGAGTTACTAACGGAGGTGTATGGTTTAAACCCCGACGATTTGTACGTTACCATTTTTGGTGGTGATCATCAGGAAGGGCTGGCTGTGGACGAAGAAGCACTGGATTATTGGAAAGCATTTGTGCGAGCCGACCGCATACTGCACGGATCCAAAAAAGACAACTTCTGGGAGATGGGCGATACTGGCCCCTGCGGCCCCTGCTCAGAGATTCATGTGGACTTGCGCAGCGCCGAAGAAAAGGCAAAAACTCCCGGACAAAAGCTCGTCAACAACGACCACCCGCAGGTGATAGAAATCTGGAATCTCGTATTTATCCAGTACAACCGCAAAGCCGACGGAAAACTGGAGCCGCTGCCTGCTCAACATGTCGATACCGGAATGGGGTTTGAGCGCCTTACCATGGCACTGCAAGGCAAACAGTCGAACTACGACACAGACGTTTTTCAGCCCATCATCCAAAAAATTGCATCGCTTTCGGGCATTGCTTATGGCGACGCTCCTAACACCGATGTGGCCATGCGTGTGATTGCCGACCACCTGCGCGCCGTAGCTTTCGCCATCGCCGACGGACAACTGCCCGCTAACAATAAAGCCGGCTACGTTATCCGTCGCATCCTGCGCCGTGCAGTGCGCTATGGCTTTACGTTTTTGGATTTTAAAGAACCTTTTATTTATAAACTGGTGCCTATTCTGGTAAAAGAAATGGGCGAATTTTTCCCGGAGATCGCGGCACAACAGGTGCTCATCGAACGCGTAATCAACGAGGAGGAGCTATCTTTTCTGAGGACGCTGGCCTTTGGCATAAAACGCTTTGAGCAATACATCGAGAGTAATCCACAGGAACGGGAAATAGAAGGTACCTTTGCTTTTGAGTTGTTCGACACCTTCGGCTTTCCAGTGGATCTCACCCAGCTCATGGCTCGCGAAAAAGGTTTGACAGTGGATATCGCAGGTTTCAATCGTGGGTTGGAGGAACAAAAAAATCGCTCGCGCCAGGCTGCCGAAAAAGATACCGACGACTGGGTAGAAATTAGACCGGGCAATGAGGCCACGCGCTTTGTTGGCTACACGCATCTGCAAGCTGATGTTGAAATTTTGAAATTTAGAAAAATCAAAACAAAAAAGGAAACGTACTACCAGATTGTGCTCAATCAAACGCCATTTTATGCCGAGTCGGGCGGCCAGGTGGGCGATCACGGGAAATTGTATAACGACGAGGAAAGCATTAATATAAAAGATACACAGAAAGAAAACGATCTGATCATTCATATTGCCGACCATTTGCCCAAAGACCTACATGCCGGTTTTACGGCCGGGGTAGATGTAGCCAAGCGCCTGGCTACCATCAACAACCACAGCGCCACCCACCTGATGCATGCCGCCCTTAAACGCGTGCTTGGCACACACGTGGAGCAACGCGGCTCTTTGGTGGACGAAAACCGGCTACGCTTCGACTTTTCGCACTTTGCCCGCATGAGCCACGAAGAGATTCGGCAGGTGGAGCAAATCGTTAACACCAAAATACGCGAAAACATCCCCATCGACGAACAGCGCGATGTGCCTATCGATGAGGCTAAGGCCATGGGAGCCGCTGCTTTGTTTGGCGAAAAATATGGGGAGCATGTGCGTGTAATTACTTTCGACCCGCAATACAGCATTGAGCTTTGTGGCGGTACACATGCTGCCGCCACCGGACAAATCGGGATGTTTAAGATCGTCAGCGAATCGGCAATAGCTGCCGGGGTACGCCGCATAGAAGCCATAACCGGCCACCAGGTGGAGGAGCTACTTTACCAACAGGAAGATACGCTGGGTCAGTTGCGAGAGGTTTTGAAAAATAATACCGAACCCATCAAAGCGGTGGCAACGCTCATAGATGAAAAACACATGCTCGAAAAAGAGCTTGAGGCAATGAAAAATGAGAAGGTTGATGGCTTGAAGTTGGCATTAAAAGAGCGCGCCGAAAAGATAGGAGACGTTAACTTTATTGCCTACAAGCTGGATGGCGACATGCAGATGGCTAAAAATCTTGCTTTCCGCATGAACGATGTGATGGAAAACTTGGTGATGGTAATTGGAAACACCACAGGCGACAAAGCCAACCTAACGGTGATTGTTTCGGAAAGACTTACCGGAAATGGTTACATCAACGCCGGACAGATTATCCGCGAGATAGCCAAAGAGATACAGGGCGGTGGCGGCGGACAGCCCCACTTTGCCACCGCCGGCGGCAAAAATCCGGCAGGCATCGACGCAGCGCTGCAAAAAGCGCGGGAGATGATCAAAGGATAGATAATTCATTTGCGGCGCCCACAAGGGACACCCGTGCCACGTGTGGCACGAATGCTTTACTGTTTTCACTCTCACCACCACGCCATCCTCTTTATTTGTTAGCGTAAGCTCATCATCACTTATCGGTAATCATAGGCTTTTTTACGAATAGAAATAGTTTTTCATAATGCACTATCAATGGTTTGGAATGAATTGATAAACGTTGGACAAACGCTGTTTATGATGATCTTCAAATTCCAATACCAAAACCCTACAGCGCCTTATCGAATCCTAACGCAGAAGCCATTCTGCCAAACTCGGCGCTAACCGGTGCTGTAACCGTGAGGTATTCAGCAGTAGCCGGATGGCGGAAAGACATGCCTATGCAGCACAATAACATGGTATTCATCCGAAAATAACTTTTGAAAAGACGGTTTTGTTTGTTGCAGCCATGCGGTCTGTCGCCAATAATTGGATGGAGTATGTGCGCAAAGTGCCGTCGTATC
This sequence comes from Clostridia bacterium, assembly GCA_009928785.1. Lineage (GTDB taxonomy): Bacteria > Bacteroidota > Bacteroidia > Bacteroidales > 4484-276 > SABY01. Next base: position 14,080 of record SABY01000027.1, read on the forward strand.
TGATGTGTGCGCCCGGTGATGGGATTAACCTCCACCAACGAATAGCGGGAAGTGGCAAAGCGCTGTCCGGGAATTTCTATTTCACCATGCGCTAATGTAGTGTAATGTGTGAGCGCCTCCCGGGAAGCCCCACGCTCATCAACCAAAGGGTAGTCAATAGTTCCCTGGTCAGCAGTATATCCGCGAACGATGGCCAGATATTTCTTATGGATTTGCCTTTCGGCAAAAAGCTGCTGCATGCGGCCATTCGTTTCTGCGTCAAGCGCAAAAATGAGTACTCCGGAAGTTTTGCGATCCAAGCGATGAACAGGATAAACGTGGCGCCCCAACATGTCGCGCAAAAGCTGCACAGCAAATTCCGTAGCATCGCCTGCAATGCCGGTACGATGCACCAAGAGTCCGTGCGGTTTATTAATAGCTGCCAGGTAAGCATCCTGGTAGATGGGCAATAGCTCTTTTGGATTTTTCATAGCGGCATGCAGATAAATGAGTGGCATTTTTTATTTTATCAGGGCGGATTAGTGGTTGCCCAGAAAGGACCATCACCCAGAAAGGGCAATCGCCCAGAAAGGGCAATCGCCCAGAAAGGGCAATCGCCCAGAAAGGGCAATCGCCAGAAAGGGCAATCGCACAGAAGGGGCAATCGCCAGAAAGGGCAATCGCACAGAAGGGGCAATCGCCCAGAAAGGGCAATCGCCAGAAAGGGAAATCGCCCAGAAAGGGCAATCGCCAGAAAGGGCAATCGCCAGAAAGGGCAATCGCCTAGAAAGGGCAATCGCCAGAAAGGGCAATCGCCCAGAAAGGGCAATCGCCCAGAAAGGGCAATCGCCCGGAAAGGGCAATCGCCCAGAAAGGGCAATTGCACAGAAAGGGCAACCACAAGGTTGCCCGTGCGTGCTTGCCCGTGCGTGCTTTCCTATGCCTGCTTGCCCGTGCCTGCTTGCCTGTGCGTGCTTGCCCGTGCCTGCTTGCCTGTGCGTGCTTGCCTGTGCCTGCTCGCCTGTGCCTGCTTGCCTGTGCCAGCTCGCCCGTGCGGCTTGCCGTGCCTGCTCGCCCGTGCGTGCTTGCCTGTGTCTATTGCTGCCATCACATGCGGCGCCAGTTTTTGGGATTATCGATAATATATTTTGCTACACGTTGGCGGGATTTTTCGCCCCGTAAGATGCGATCGAAGTAATTGCGCTGTAATAATTTACCTCTAAATCGTAGCCAGCCACGTTGTTTTACGCCATGTATGTACTCAACAGTGACGATGGATTTGAATGCGCCTATGATGGCTCCAACAGTGATTTTCTTTGGCGGCGTCGGCTGAGCCGACGCCGTCGGGGCGACCCTTGTGGTCGCCTGATCAGGGGCGACCACAAGGGTCGCCGCGACGGCGGTCGCCCCGACGGCGGTCTCTCCGACAGTCGCGACAGCCTTTCCGACTGTCGCCACGGCAGTGATTTCCAGTATTGAATGAAAATGATCCGGCATTACCTGAAATTCGTGCAACGCGATATTCCAATACCGATCTTTCAAAGCCAGCCATTGCAATTCGACCATACGCCCGGCGTCATTCAGAATCATTTTTTTGTCTTTTACCTCCCCAAACAAACGCGCTCTGTTTTTGCAATTGATTGTAATGAAATACCACCCTGGCCGCGAATAGTCATAGCCTTTTAAACGAATAGAGCGGCGATGATGCTTTTTGGGATCGTATTTCATTTTGATCATTTATTAATAAGAGGGAGGGGCATCTGCTGTGTGTGCCTTGCAATTTATTCGCAAATATAATAATATTGGCAGATTCGATTTAAAATAAGAATCTGTCCGTCGGTCGGGGCGCCCCGTCGGGGCGTCCGTCGGTCGGGGCGTCCCTTGTGGGCGCCCCTATTCCAGGGGCGCCCACAAGGGAAGGGCGCCCACAAGGGGCGCCCGTACTATTATTTGAGGCTTTGCATGGTGGTAATATGCAGGCCATTAATTTCTATCATTTCGCGCATAAGATGGGTGGTGAGGCAGGAATGGATGGGCAGAATGCCAATGAAATCTCCCACAGAAATCTGATTTATCATTTCGGGGATGCTGCGCACGATGCCATGCTCCTGCGAAAGCGATTTCACATAGCTGTCGGGCCAGGGGCTGCTCCAACCATCGCCGGTAAGGCTTACAATTTTTCCATATATCGGCGTGCCGTCAGTGTCGTTTATGGATTCTTTGCTTAGGTGGATGGCGCCGCCGTAGATTATTATTTCGTTTCGCTGCTTGTGGATAGCTACTACCGGACAACCCAATGCCACAGCAATATTATCATAAGTACACGCACCGATTTGCTGCTGCATTACATCATAAAAAACAAAATTTCCGGGACGTATCTCGTCCACACCGGAGAAATCGTCCACTGTACTCATCGAAGGCGTGTCGCCCACTGAAATCAACACTTCCCCGCTTTTTGATCTCACTGCCTGCCGAAGTTTATGCAGTGCTTCCACACTTCGGTGGTGAATATCGAGAACCTCCTGTGGTGACCTCACGTGGTAGGTATGGCCGTTATGCACAACAAATCCGCGAAAGCGTAATGAAGGCTGCTCATCGATGGCATGGATAAGCTGCTGCACCTGGTCATAGTCTTCTACCGGCACACCGGTGCGATGATAGCCCGCGTCGATTTTCAGATATACGTCGATGGCGCGAATGGTTGAAGCAGCCAAAGCCCGGATGGCTTCGATATTTTCGACTACCACACTTAAGCGAATTTCGGCTGATAGTTTGGTAAATTGATGCAGCTCGGCAAGATTAAGCGGAAACGCCACCATTATGTCGTTCCAGCCGTGGCTGGCAAAATAACGCGCCATGCTTACCGACGAAACAGTGATTTTGTTGGTGCCGCCCTCGGCAAACCATCTGGCAATCGTTGCCGACTGGTGCGTTTTGAAATGTGGCCGGAAAACTACCTTCTGCGCGGCCGCCTTGAGTTGCATGCGTCGGATGTTGTTGCGGCACTTTTCAGCATCAAGCAACAGGGTTGGCTTGGTGAGTTTTGGTAACAAGATGCTTTGGTATTTTCTTCTTCCGATCAGGATAAATTAGATGTTTTACGAACTCCCGGTGTCGGGCGCTACAAATTAGCGAAAGCTAATAAACTTATTGCAACATAGCCTTAACAATTTCTGAAACGAGGCGGTTGTCGGCTTTGCCGGCGAGTTTTTTGCTGGCGGCACCCATCACCTTGCCCATGTCTTTGATGCCTTGCGCGCCAGTGTCGTCGATGATCTTGGTGACGACGGCGCGTATTTCATCTTCGCCCATCTGCTGTGGCAAAAACGCTTCGATGATGCCGGCCTGGAAGCGTTCTTCTTCGGCCAGGTCGGGGCGGTTTTGTGCCTGATAAATTCCTGCTGATTCTTTGCGTTGCTTCACCAGCCGCTGCAATAGCTGCAGCTCGACGGTTTCGGGAATCTCGCCCGACGACACATCTTTGCCGGTTTTGGCTATCAACAGCGCAGCCTTGATGGCGCGCAACGCCTCAAGTTTTTGCCTGTCTTTGGCAAGCATGGCACGTTTGATCTCATCGTTGATTTTTTCAGCTAAATTCATTGTCAGTAGATTTTTTATTTTAATAATATTATAAAAAGGTTGGTGCAGGCTTTCCCGTGCCTGCATCTCACGTTCAGTCGGGCTTGTTGTGAATAAATGGGATGTCGTTTTGCTTCAGGGCACCTTCATCACTATCGGCGCTAAGCACATAACGGGCTACGTTAGCCTCCGATGACGACATCACGGGTTTGAGCTGGATATTTTTACGAACATACGCGGGAACGTTGTCAACCGGGTCCTCGGTTGGTTGTGTTTTTTTGCCGGAGAAAAAACTCAGCCCTTTGAGTTTCTGGACACGCTCGTCAGCTTTTTTATCCATCATCTCGCGTGAAGGCACCTCATAGGTATGATCCTGGTCGTCAGCGAAAGCTCCCACCGTATGTTTTATGCGCAGCTTGCCGTTGCCGGGAATAGCATTGTTAGAGATACTTTCGGTTTGCTTTTGCAAAGGCTGGTGTGGCTGGCCAAAAAGGTTGTGTTGTTTGGGCGGCTCTACGGGAGCTGGTTTAGTAGCCTGTGGCGGTGTAACGGTCATAGGTGGTTTTTCGGCTTCAGCCGGCTTTTCTTTCTTTATCAGCATTATTTCCGTAACAGGCTCATCAGGTAACGCGGGGTCAACCAACATAGGAATCTCTGGTTCCGCTTTTGGCGTTTGATCGCAGGGCAGTGTATCGCCGAGGGCATAAACGGTTTTTTTGCGCTCGCGGTTTAGCGTGGATTCGTCGATGGCGTCGGGCGATTTAAAGCCGGTAGCTATCAGTGTGATGCTGATCTTGTCGCCCAGTTCTTCCTCGTAGCCATTGCCCCAGATCACTTCGGCACTTTGGCCGGCTTCTTCCTGAATGTAATCGGTGATTTCGGTTACTTCGTCGAAGGTAATTTCTTCTTTTCCCGACGAGATGTAGAGCAGGATATTGGCCGCACCCTGAATTTTGTTGTCGTTGAGCAGCGGCGACGAAAGCGCTTCGCGAACAGCATTGCGGGCGCGGTCTTCCCCTTCGGCAGTAGCCGAACCCATGATGGCGGTGCCACTGTTTTTCATTACCGTTTTTACATCTTCAAAATCCACGTTGATGTAACCTGTAACGGTGATAATCTCGGCAATGCCTTTGGCGGCAATGGTGAGGATGTCGTCGGCTTTGCCAAAAGCTTCGGAGAGCTTGAGGTTACCATGTATCTCACGCAGTTTTTCGTTGCTGATGATAAGCAACGTATCGACATGCTGTTTGAGTTCCTCGATACCTTTTTCGGCTTGCAGCCGGCGTTTGCGTCCTTCAAAGGCGAACGGAAGGGTAACGATTCCCACGGTAAGGATGTCCATTTCGCGCGCCAGCTTAGCTATTACCGGCGCGGCACCGGTACCTGTTCCACCCCCCATTCCGGCAGTGATAAACAGCATCTTGGTGTGATTTTCGAGATAGGTGCGGATATCTTCGAGCGTTTTCTCAGCGGCGGCTTTTCCTACCTCCGGAACAGCGCCCGCGCCCAAACCCTTATCGCCAAGTTGTATCTTATTGGGTACCGCGCTCAGGTCCATGCTTTGGGCATCGGTGTTACAAATGATAAAATCCACGCCTTTAATTCCCTGCCGAAACATGTGCGTTACAGCGTTGCCGCCGCCGCCGCCCACACCCAGCACTTTTATGATTGATGCACGTTGCTTTGGTGCATCGAAAGTTAACATTTCGTCCATAGTTTTTAGGTTTTTATTGTTTGTAATTTTTTAATTTTCTATTCTGTATCATTTTCAAAAAAGTCCTGAATCTTTTTCAGGAAGCTGCCCTGGCGTTTGGGTCGAGGCTCGCTGGTTTTTGATTTCGTCTTTTCTTTATTGGAACCCACCAAAGCCTTTTCTTCGCGGCGCATTTTCATTTCTATGCGTTCCAGTCCTTCTATCACCAAACCGATACCGGTGGCATACATGGGGCTGCTCATTTCTTCGGGGGTGTTGCTGGTGAGGTGCTCGTTGGGATACCCGATTCGCGTGTCCATCCCTGTCATAAACTCGGTGAGCTGCGCTACGTGGCGCAGCAGTGCGCCGCCACCGGTAAGCACGATGCCGGCGATAAGCTTTTTGTCGTAACCCGAATTTTTTATTTCATAATAAATATGCTCTATGAGTTCTTCCATGCGTGCCTGGATAATGCTGGCCAGATTTTTCAGGCTTATCTCTTTGGGAGGACGCCCACGCAAGCCGGGGATAGCCACGATTTCTTCGTCTTTGTTTTCGTTGGCCAAAGCCGAACCAAATTTCACCTTTAGCTCTTCGGCGTGTTTGCGGATAATGCTACACCCTTCCTTTACGTCTTCGGTAAGCACGTCGCCACCCAACGGAATAACGGCAGTGTGGCGAATGATGCCATCCTGAAAAATGGCTATGTCGGTGGTGCCGCCGCCAATATCGACCAGCACCACGCCGGCTTCTTTTTCTTCTTCACTGAGCACTGCCGAGGCCGAGGCTATTGGCTCCAGCAAAAGCTCCACAACTTCAAGACCTGCCTTTTTTACACATTTATAAATATTTTTAGCTGCTGTCGTTTGTCCGATGATGATATGAAAGTTGGCTTCCAATGAATTTCCCAACATGCCGATAGGATGCCGGATTCCCAGCTCATTGTCGATGATATATTCCTGGGGTATCACGTCGATGATTTCTTCGCCGGGGCTCATATTCAGGTTGAACATGCTGCTAAGCAACGTGTCGATGTCGTCCTGGTTTACCTCCACTTCATTGTTTTTGCGGATGAGGCTGCCGCGATGCTGCAGGCTTTTGATGTGTTGGCCGGCGATGCCCACATTCACATATCTTATTTCCGCGTTCGATTTTTGTTCGGCATCTTCCACAGCTTTGCGAATGGATTGCACGGTGTTTTCGATGTTGGAAACCACACCGCGCTTCACGCCTATCGACTCGGTTTTGCCATAGCCAATCACTTCTATTTTTCCATGCTCACCACGGCGGCCAACAATGGCGGCTATCTTGGTGGTTCCGATGTCGAGTCCTACGATGATATTATTAGTATCCATAGTTTTATTTTTTACAAAATATCTGATTGGAGTATTTCAAATTTACCACACTGTATCCGTCGGGCATTTTCTCCGTATCTACCCGGTAAAAGGCAAGCAATTTCCTGAACTTGTGGGGCAAATCGTTCACATCACCTATCAAAATAATATGTGACCCGCTGGCGGGAACCAATTCAATTTCGCCATCCGGGTTGAAATATATTTGTACGATTTGCTTGCTCAGGACAGGATGCGAAGCCAATTGGGTGCAAAGATAATGCAGTGCCTCCATCGACGACAGTGGAGCTGCCAAAGGGTTATCAACAACGTATTGTGCATAACAGGCGCCGGTGTGGTAGCTTTCGCTGATGGCGCCACTGGCCACAAGTATCCGTGGCACATACTGGGTGCTAAGAGGCAGCAGGCTACCGCTACGGCTCAGATAAAATCCGTCACCCAATTGGTTGACAACCCGCACCAATGGCTCCTCCCGTTGTGCCTCGATGCGGATGATGCCATTGATAGATTTTACTACATCTGCATTGCTCAGATAGGCATTGTGGCGCAGGATGGATTCGAGCGTGTCGGTGTTGATGCTGTCGAGCAGTTGTCCGGGCAACACACCCAAATGGCTGATGATGATTTGGCGGATGCCCGGTTCGTCGATAAATTCGGCCTGGCAGCTATCAGAAAACTTAATCTCCACCTGGCTGCATTTAACGTTGCGGTGGTCGGCAAGTGCAAAACCCAACAGCACCAGCAGGCCGCCCGTGAGCACCATCCACAAAACTATTTCGAGGATTTTTTTCATGATGATGTAGGTTTTTGATATTTCTGTTCGAGCATATTTTTTATCGGCAATACCAGTTTATCAATGTCGCCGGCCCCGATGGTAAGGAGCAGCTCAGGCTCCAGATCGTTCAGGTATTCAAGCAATGTTTCTTTGTGCACCAGCGCTTTGCGCGGATGATCGATGTACTGATAAATGGTAGCAGAGCTGATATTTTCGATGGGCTTTTCGCGTGCCGGATAGATGTCGAGCAGCAGTATCTCGTCAAGCTCCTGGAGGCTGCGCGCAAAGTCCTCGGCAAAATCGCGTGTGCGTGAATAAAGATGCGGCTGAAAAACACCGGTAATCTTACGGTCGCCATAGATTGCCTTCACCGAACTTATCAAAGCGCGTATCTCGTTGGGATGATGGGCATAGTCGTCGATGTAGATTACCTGCCGGCTGCTGACCTGCTTATCGAAACGCCTGTAAACCCCCTTGAAATCAGCCAATCCCCGACGCAATTCCTCCTGAGAAACTCCGGCCTGCAAGGCCACGAAAGAGGCAGCCACAGCATTTTCGATATTAATAATACCGGTGGCTTCCATTTTTAATTTTTTTATCACCCCTTCCGGCATCACCAAATCAAAAATCATAAAGGTGCCGCTGTAGCGGATATTGGTGGCATAAACGTCGGCGCTGCTGTTGGTAAGAGAATAGCTCAATACTCGCTTTCCCTCCAACAACGCGCGATTTATGGCGGCCTCCGTTTTTACCAGCAACCACCCATCATTGTCGGTCTGGCCGGCAAAAGCGTTGAAGGAGGCAATTAGATTTTCGGCCTGACCGTAAATATCGAGATGATCGGCATCGGTGGAAGTGATGACCGATATGTGGGGATGCAGGCTCAAAAAAGAGCGATCAAACTCATCAGCTTCCGTAACGAGCCACGATGATTCTTTAGAAAAGAAAAAGTTGGTGTCGTAATCTTTGGCAATGCCGCCCAAAATTGCAGTGCAACCAATGGCGGACTGCCGCAGCAGATGCGCCGCCATGGTAGAAATGGTGGTTTTGCCATGCGTTCCGGCTACGGCAATGGTTTTGTAATGGGTGCTAATGTTGCCCAGCAACTGCGCACGCTTAACAATTTTAAATTTATGATTTTTGAAATATTTAAGCTGCCGATTCTCATTGTTGATGGCGGGGGTCATCACTACCAGCGTGGAGGCTGCATTTCTATATTCATGGGGAACCAGTGCAGGGTCGTCATCAAAAACCACTGAAATACCTTCTTCCATCAGCTTGGCGGTAAGCACGGTAGGGGTACGGTCGTAGCCGGCCACCCGCTTGCTTTCGTGCATCATGTAACGCGCCAGCGCCGACATGCCAATGCCGCCAATGCCCAGAAACCAGATATTTTGAAAATCTTTAAACATTCCTTTACTGCTGTATTAATTTAAGGATTTCATCAGCAATTTTTTCAACTGAACCTTCTATTGCGTTTTTCTTAATATTTACCGACAAGGTTTGTTGCCGCTTGATGTCCCCGATCAGCTCCACGGCAATTTTACCCAACTCATCCCCGGCCTGTTCATCCGGCAGATGAATAGCGGCCTGCCGCTCCTGAAGCGAAACGGCATTTTTTGTCTGGTGATCTTCGGCGGCTGTAGGCAATGGAATAAGTATGCACGGTTTTGCCACAGCACTAAGCTCGGAGATGGCAATAGCGCCGGCACGCGATATCACCACATCGGCGGCGGCGTAGGCCAGCTCCATGCGATTGATAAAAGCTAGTACTTTATAATATTCTCTCTCCTCCGCGGCAAGCTGCTCGTCGATGGCTTGCTGCGCCCAGGCTGCCTGAAGTTGTCCGGTTTGCCATATCAACTGAATATTTGCACCAGCCAAAGTTTTAAGATTTTTAGCCACAGCTATATTTATGGAGCGCGCTCCCTGGCTGCCGCCAACCACCAGCAAGGTTTTGCGATTAGCGTCAAGCGCAAAAAAGTCGATAGCTTCGTCGCGTCGGCCTTCGATCTGTATCACCTGTGAGCGGATTGGATTTCCGGTAAGGACAATCTTTTCGGCGGGGAAATATTTTTCCATACCCGGATAGGCCACACATATCTTTTCGGCTTTTTTGGCCAGCAGCCGGTTGGTGACGCCGGGCAGCGAATTTTGTTCCTGCAGCACCGTCGGAATTCCTTTTCGTGCAGCCATTTTCAGCGTCGGGCCGCTGGCATAGCCACCCACGCCCACCACCACGTCGGGTCGGAAGCGACGAATGATTGCGGCAGCTTTGCACAGGCTCGACAATAGCTTAAACGGAAACGACAAATTGCGCCATGAGAGATTGCGCTGGAAACCGCTGATCCACAATCCTTCGATAGCGTAGCCGGCCTGCGGCACCTTTTGCATTTCCATGCGGCCGAGAGCGCCCACAAATAGCAGCTCCACTCCCGGCACTTTCTGCCTGAGTGCATCGGCTATGGCGATGGCCGGAAATATGTGCCCGCCGGTGCCGCCGCCCGAAATCAATATTTTAGGTGGCTGCCGCATACGCTATATTTTTAGTTTTAATTTCTTCTGCAGCTTTTGTTTGCTCTATCGAACGGCTTACGCTCAGTATCATTCCTATCCCGATGCACGAAAACCAATAAGAAGTTCCGCCCATCGAAATAAAAGGCAACGTTTGTCCGGTTACAGGCAGCAAGTCAACCGCCACGGCCATATTCACCAAAGCCTGAAATACCATCATAAAGCTGATGCCAATGACCAGGTAGCTGCCAAACCTCGTCGGACATTGTCGCGCTATTTTTATCGATCGGGAGAGGATGATGATAAACATTAGCAGAATAACCGCTCCTCCCAGCAGCCCGTATTCTTCGACGATGATAGCATACACGTAATCGGAGTAGGCGTGCGGCAGATAATTGCGCTGGGTACTTTGTCCGGGAGCCAGCCTTACCAGGCCGCCTTTGGCAATAGCTGTTTTGCTTTGCACCACCTGATAATCTTCCTCTTTATCATCAAAAAAGCTGACGATACGCTTGTTCCAGGTATCCACCCGCGGCATCAACTCCGGTTTAATGGCCGCAACTGACAGCAATATCAGTACTCCGGCAATGGCAGAGCCGGAGAGTATCGACAGATGCTTGATGCGCACACTGCCAATGAAAAGCAATCCGAGGCTGCCAGCAAACATGAGCAAAGCTGTGGAAAGATTCATCGGGAATATCAGCCCACACATGATCAGCACCGGAAGGATGGCAAAGAAGAAGCTCCTGCTGTTTTGGATTACGTGTTGTTTTTTGGCCAGAAAGCGCGCCAAATACATTATCAGCGCCAGCTTGGCCAGGTCGGAAGTCTGGAAAGTTATTTCGCCGATAAGCGGCAAATGAAAGAGCAAATAGCGACGAGCGCCATTGATAACCGGCCCCCACACCAGTGTGGCAATGAGTAATGGAATGGAAATAGCAAACAGGATGATTCCTGAAAAAGAAAAATATTGGTAGTTGCTGCGATGCACCAGGAGCATAAAGAACAATCCCAAAAAAACCGTGATGAGTTGCTTTATCAAATAGTACTCGGTGTTGCCGTTGCGCTGCAGCCATGCCAGGGAGCCTGTGCTGCTATAAATAGCCAGCAACGACACCACCGACAGCATTATCGCCAGTACCCATATCACCTTGTCGCCTTGTATGTATTTGCTTTGCACGATTTTATTTTTAATAAAAATGAAATTTCTTTTTTAAAGATTTACAACTGCCTTCACGAATTGATTGCCGCGGTCTTCGTAGTTATCAAATAAATCAAAACTTGCACACGCCGGCGAGAGCACCACGGTGTCGCCTTTTTGGCCAAGCCGGTAAGCCATTTGCACGGCTTGCTCCATGCGCGTGGTTTCGAGGATGATGGCGCAATGTGGCGACATGCACCCGATAAGATTTTGGTTATTAATACCCAGACAAATAATGGCTTTCACCTTTTGCTGAACAGTAGGGATCAAAGCCTCGTAGTTGTTGCCGTTGTCGCGGCCGCCGGCGATCCATATCACGGGGGCGCTTTCGTTTTCGAGGGCATACCAGGTAGAATTCACGTTGGTAGCTTTGCTGTCGTTGAGAAAACGAACACCGCGGATGCTGGCCACAAATTCCAGGCGGTGACCAGCGCCCTGGAAGTCGCTGAGGCTTTCTTTGATGCTCTCTTTGCGCACCTCACCCCATCGTGCCATCATGGCCGCCGCCGTAGAAAGATAAACCGTGGGCCGGCCACTGAGCGATAATTCCTGAAGGCTCATTACCATTGTTTTTGTTTTTGGTAGTTTATAATAATTCCTGCCATGGGTTTTTTTATCTAATTTTTAATGTGATCACTGTAAAGACTGCCAGCACGATGCCGACAATAAAAAAGCGCAAAACGATTTTCGGCTCGGCATATCCGAGCACCTGATAATGATGGTGGAGCGGCGACATGCGGAATATCCGGCGCCCGGCGCCATATTTTCGTTTTGTAATTTTAAACCAGCTCACCTGCATTACCACCGAAAGACTTTCGGCCAGAAAGATGCCGCAAAAGATAGGGATAAGCAGCTCTTTGCGCAACATGATGGCAAATACCGCTATGATGCCGCCGAGTGCCAACGATCCGGTATCGCCCATAAAAACCTGCGCCGGGTAGGAATTGTACCACAAAAAGCCGATGCACGCCCCCACAAAAGCGCTGATAAAAACTACCAGTTCGCCGGTGTCGGGGATGTACATTATATTGAGATAATTGGCAAAAAAGATATTGCCCGACACGTAGGCAAACACCGCCAGCGTTGCACCGATGATAGCCGAAGTGCCCGTGGCCAGCCCGTCCATGCCATCGGTAAGGTTGGCGCCATTGGATACCGCTGTGATAATAAGTATCACTGCCGGAATGAAAATCAGGAAAGTCCATTTGCCAAAGCCTTCGCCCAGCCAGGTGAGGAAAACTGAATAATCAAATTCGTTATTCTTTACAAAAGGAATGGTCGTCTTGGTGGATTTGGTCACCTCCGGGCTGAAAAGTATCGGCGTAGTATTGATTTTATTAAATTTATCAGGCATGCTTTCGATAAAGGAAGTTTCGAGAACTTTTTCGCGGATGACGATGTTGGAATTAAAATACATCATCGAGCCGATAAAGATGCCAAGCATTACCTGCCCCAGAATTTTGAAGCGTCCGGCCAGACCATGTTTGTCCTTCTTAAAAACTTTGATATAATCGTCGATAAAACCAAACATTCCCAACCAAACGGTGGTGATGATGATCATGATGATGTAGATATTGTCGAGCTTGGCAAATAGCAATGTCGGCACCAGGATAGCACCCAGAATGATAAGCCCGCCCATGGTGGGAGTTCCCTGTTTTTCCATCTGACCATCAAGTCCCAGGTCGCGGATGCTTTCGCCTACCTGCTTTTTCTTGAGATAATTGATCAGTTGTTTGCCAAAGAGCAGCGAAATTACCAACGAAGTAATTACCGCCGCCCCCGCCCGGAAGGAGATGTACTCGAAGATTCCGGCGCCCGGAAAGTCAAAAACCTGTTGCAGATATTTAAAAATATAATAAAGCATCCTGTTGTTTTGGCTACAGCCAAATGGGTTTATTTGATGATTTCGTTTTCGTTATTCAAAAATTCGCGCAGCACTTCGCGGTCGTCGAAATGATGGCGGCGGCCTTTAATTTCCTGATAAGTTTCGTGGCCTTTGCCGGCCACCAGAATGATGTCGCCTTTAAGGGCAATCATACACGCTGTTTTGATGGCTTCGCGGCGATCGACAATTTTCACCGTCTTGCGCCGATTGGCAAGCTCCACTCCGGCTTCCATTTCGTCGATAATTGCCTGGGGGTCTTCGTCGCGTGGGTTGTCGCTGGTAAGTATTACACGGTCGCTCATGCGGCTCACCACCCGGGCCATCTCGGGTCGTTTGGTTCGGTCGCGGTTTCCGCCAGCGCCCACCACCGTAATCAGATGCTCGCCGCCCTGCCGCGTAGCTTGTATGGTTTGCAATACATTGCTAAGGGCATCGGGTGAGTGTGCGTAATCCACAATGGCTACGATGCCCGACGCTGATGGCACCACCTGGAAGCGACCTTCGGCGGGTTGCAACTCGCTAAGAATTACCAGCACGTCTTCTTCGGACTGTCCGTCGAGCATGGCGGCACCGTAGGTGGCCAACAGGTTGTAAGCATTAAAAGCGCCAGTGAGCCGGGTGTAAATATCGTGCTGCCCGATGCGCAGAAAAAGCCCCTCAAAGAGGTTTTCCAAAATTTTACCTTTATAATCCGAAGGGCTTTTGAGGCTATAGGTAGCTTTATGTGCACGGGTGTTTTGCAGCATCACCGCGCCGTTGCGGTCGTCGCTGTTGACCAATGCAAAAGCCGTTGGCGGAAGCAGATCGAAAAGTTTCTTTTTAGCTTTTAGATAATTATCAAAAGTAAGATGGTAGTCCAGGTGGTCGTGGGTGATGTTGGTGAAAATGAGACCGTGGATGCGCAAACCAGCGGTGCGATGCTGCTCGGCGGCGTGGGAACTTATCTCCATAAAACAGTATTCGCAGCCGGCGTCGGCCATCTGGCGCAGGTTGGCATTAATCTGCACAGCGTCAGCCGTGGTATGTGTAGAAACCAGGCGCTGGCTACCAATGCGATTTTCGATGGTAGAAAGCAAGCCGCAGGCAAAGCCCAATTTGCTGTAAAGCTGATACAACAGAAATACTGTGGTTGATTTCCCATTGGTGCCGGTAACGCCTATAATATTTAAATCCCGCGACGGATGATCGAAAAATGCCGCCGACACGTGTCCGAGTGCTTCGGCGGAGTTGTCCACCAGAAGAAAGGTAGCGCTTTCGCGCAAATGTTCAGGCACCTGCTGACAGATTACAGCAACCGCTCCCTGGCTGATGGCTTTTTCGATAAATTGATGGCCATCGGCGCGGGTACCTTTTACAGCTACAAATAAGCTCCCCTCTCCTACTGCGCGCGAATCGAACGTTACTGAATTTATGCTGACGTCGAAGCGGCCAATGGTTTGGCGAATAGTAATGCCGGTGATGAGTTGCTGCAGGGTTTTCATATCTCCAGGTTTAAATAGATGTGATCGCCTCTGCGGAAAACATAGCCTGGCTCCAGCGACTGGCGCTTTACCAGCCCGCGTCCTTTAATTTTTACCACCAGCCCCATATTTTCGAGCATAAAAACAGCGTCGCCGGCGCTCAATCCGCTGACGTCGGGAATCTGTTCTGTTTTTATCTGCCGGCCAAATTCTTCTATCTTTAAATGCCCCAGCAATAATTCTTCGTTGGCATCAGCCAAAAAAGGAACCAGCTTGTCGCCAATGGTATCGGTAGCCGTTTCGGTAATATTTTCGAGGTACGCGTTGTAGTTGGCCGGATGAATGTCGAGGTCGAGCGAATAGACGATGTCGGCAATTTGTTTAAAAACCGGCGCGGCCACTTGTGAGGCATAATAGCCGCCCTCTTTGGGACGGTAAATCATAACGATGCACGAATATTTTGGATTGTCAGCGGGGAAATATCCCACAAAAGAGGCATTGTATTTTGCAATATAGCGGCCATCTTCGTTTACTTTGGCGGTGCCCGTTTTGCCGGCAATTTTATACACTGCATTTTTCACGTTTTGACCCGTACCGACTTCTACCACACCTTCGAGATACCTGCGCGCAGTAGCGATGGTTTTGTCCGAACAAATTTTCTTTTTAATAATCTCAGGTTCAAAAGTCTTTGTAATAATCCCGGCCTCGCTCACACTTTTCACCAGGCGCGGGCGAACCATCACACCATTATTAGCTACAGCATTATAAAAGGTAAGCATTTGTAGCGGAGTTACAGTAAGTTCGTAGCCTATCGACATCCACGGAAGTGTAACTTTAGACCAATACGGATTGTCAGGATTTTTGATGCTGGGCGATGGCTCACCGGGTATGTTGATGCCGGTAGATTGCATCGGAAAAACCTCTTGTAGTCCTTTATAAAAATCCCACTCGCGGCCTTTGTAAGCATCGTAGATAATTTTGGACACACCCGCGTTGGACGAATGCACCAGACATTCTTCGGGCGTAAGCCAGCCGCTGGCTTTTATCTTGTGCGAATCGCGCATGGTTCGGTTATGAAATACGATGTTGCCATTGCCGATATTAATAGAGTCGATGCGATCGAGAACACCATCCTCCATGGCCACCATCATCGAAGCAAGTTTAAAAGTGGAGCCGGGTTCGATGGCCTCGCCCACTGCCAGGTTGTACATTTCGGTGTACTCGCCGGAAGCCTCGTCGTAGTTGAGGTTGGCAATGGCTTTTATATCGCCGGTTTGCACCTCCATAAGCACCACCGTACCTTTTTCGGCATCGTGAAGGCGGAGCTGTTTCATCAGCGCCGATTCGGCCACATCCTGCAGGTGGGTGTTAATGGTGGTGATAATATCCTTACCATCTATAGGTTCGATATTGAGTTCGTTGTAAACGGGTTTCCAGGCGTTGTTGGCCATGCGCTGCTTGAGCTGGCGCCCGGCCTGCCCATGCAGGTAGTCGTTAAAAGCGCCTTCCAAACCCACCATTACCGAATCTTTGCTACTCAGCAAGACATATCCTATGGTGCGTTTGGCCAAAATGCCGAAAGGATATTCGCGGCGCGTGGTGCGCTCGGCTATTAGGCCACCGCTGTATTTTCCGCGATTGAAAATGGGCATGCGGCGGATTTTTGCCAACTGATCGTAGGTTACATTTTTCTGAATGGCTAGGTAGCGGTTGCCACTTGCACGACCTTTGATGAGGTATTGTTTATATCCCCAATGGGTGCGGTCGCCAAACATATTTGCCAGCCGTGAGGCAAGATAGCCTACACTGTCGTCGAATAATTTGTCGGGGATAAGATCGGAAGCGGCGTCCATCCTAATCTCAAATATTGGAACTGAGGTAGCCAACAGGCTTCCATCGGTAGCATAGATATTACCACGCATCGATTCGGAATCGAAAAAACGATAATCCTTTTCGTGGGCATTGGCCAGCAGCTCACCTCCTTCGACAAACTGCACCTTGAGGGCTCTGCCCATGATCATCAAGCCAACCAGCAACAGCAGGATAAACACAAAATAGGCACGCCCCATGCTTTGTTTGCCGGGGCCACGTTGTGTCTGTTCTATATTATTCTTGTGCTGGTTCATTTTTTAAATCAATGTCATGGTTTTATAAAAATCTTGTCTGGCGGTTCTACCAGCGGCTTTATGCCCATGGGCGCAAGTTTCTCGGCCAGATAAGAGGAGCGATTTTTCTCGTAAAGTTTTGTTTTCATGTGGTGATAATTAAAACTCAGCTCTTTATTTACATTGGTAATCTGCGAAATCCGGCGAATTTTTTTCTCAGCGTGGTGGTTGTTGCCAATGTAAACCAGTCCGAGTAGGGCAAGAAAAATGACAAAAATCAGGCGGCTGAAGATGTCTTTTCTGTTAAGGAAAGAGCCATCAAGCAAGGTATGCAGTAGCTTGAGAAAGCTAAATCGTCCAAAGTGGCGGCTTCCCCGCAGGCGCTCACGCACTTTAGGCTCTTTTGCTTCGTGCGCTCCTGGCGCTTTTAATTTATTTACCGGCGGTGTCATGGTCAGTATTTTTTGTTTTGGAAGCTATTCGCAGGCGGGCACTCCGCGAGCGGCTGTTTTGTTGCTGTTCGGCATCCGAAGGCATCACGGGCTTGCGGTTCACCGCCTGAAAGGGTGCTGATGGATTGCCAAAAAAATCTTTTTCTATCTCGCCCTCAAAATTTCCGGCGCGGATAAAGTTCTTCACCAGGCGGTCTTCGAGAGAGTGGTAGCTGATGACAACAAGCCGCCCTTCCGGGCGAAGTACCTGGGCCGATTGCTGTAGAAATGCCTTGAGTGCCTCCAGCTCGCCATTTATCTCGATGCGCAATGCCTGCATAAGGCGGGCGTAAAATTTATTCTCTTTGCCCCGCTGCGCCAGATGCTGCGTAGCCTCCTGCACCTGACCAAAAGTGGTAAGATTTTGCTGTTCGCGCTTTTGTATCAGTGCCCGGCTAATGGCGCCGGCATGTGGCAGCTCGCCATAATTACTGAAAAGAGCGGTCAACTGCTCCTCTTCATAACCGTTCAAAACTTCGCGTGCCGAGAGCTTCTGATTTTGGTTCATGCGCATGTCGAGGGTTTCCTGTGAGCGGATGGAAAAACCGCGATCCACTTCGTCGAACTGATGCGAGCTTACTCCCAGATCGGCCAGGATACCATCAACCGGCAGCGCCTGGTGGTATTGCAGGAAGTTTTTTAAAAATTTAAAATTATGATGTATCAAAATAAGCCGCTCATCGTCGATGCGGTTGGCCAGCGCATCCGCATCCTGATCGAAAGCTATCAGCCGTCCGCCCTGCAATTGATCCAGAATTGCGCGCGCATGTCCGCCGCCACCGTAGGTAACATCCACGTAAGTGCCCCCAGGCCGGAGGTTGAGTCCGCTGATGCTCTCTTGTAAAAGTACCGGCTGATGATACGTGTCCATTAGATTTGCTTGTTTTTGTTACCCATCACCTCAACGGCCAGCTCATCGAAATTAAAATTGGTAGTGCTCACCGACTGTTCGTAGGCGTCGGTATTCCAAATTTCGAGTATGTTGATTTGTCCGTTGATGGTAATATTTTTTGTGATATTGGCAAAGGCTATTAGTTCGTTGGGGATATTTATGCGGCCCGTATTGTCTAAGTCCACCCAGCGCACACCGGCCAAAAAGCGGCGGATGAAATCTACATGTTGTGGTACAAAGCGGTTGAGTTGGTTGATCTCTTCAAGTCGCTGATCCCACTCCGCTTTAGGCCACAGCTCGATGCAAGGCGAAAACACGCTGCGCTTCAGGTAGAAGCCGCCACTGCCCCCCGCCAACAAATCGTTCTTGAGTTTGCCCGGAAGCAATACCCTGCCTTTGTTGTCGAGTTTACATTCGTATGTGCCAGTGAGAAACATATTATTCAAATTTCAAAGTTCAAATTTAGATATGTTTTCCCACTTACCTCTACCTTGTTGATAACTTTTCCCACTTTTTCCCACCACAAATTTTGACAAAAACCGCTGCAAGCTTCTCGCAGTGGGTGATTGAAGGCTTTTCTTAAAATTTTCTAAATCCTTAATAAAAATTGATAATGCGACAAAAAAGGCAGATTCATTAAAAATGAAAAAGAAAAACGGTGCCATGCTATGTTTTTCTATGGTACCAGGTGCCATGATAGTTTTGGTGCAGGAGTTTGGTGCAGGAGTTTGGTGCAGGAGTTTGGACGAGGTTGTACCTCGTCCACTCTATTTTTACAGGCTGTGCCTGTTTTTATTCCAAAAAGTTTGATATGAAGAGCAGGCACAGCCTGCAAGAATAAATTCAGCTTAGGTACAACCTAAGCTGAACGTAGCAGGAGTTTGGGAATAGATTAGCCTAGGTGAACTAAAAAATGAAAAACCTTATCTCTAACTTTTTAAACTTTAGTAGAAAAGCCATCCCCTGCCCTCCATCATTATTACCTTATTTTTTAATAAAAAGAAACCAAACATGCACAAGCAACCACGCATAAAGCGGACACTGAAAAGCCGCATGCTGATTTTTTTAAATCGAATCTGATCGAATATCCTTAATTTTGTGGATTCTTAGCGAAAGCTCATGCAGGAAGAACGGAACGAAATACAAATAACACCGCACTTTATCGATCTCGAAAAGGTGCTTGGCGGTAAAAGCCCACGGCTGCTGAAGATGATGCCGCGCCCATTGATCTCGTATCTCAAGCGGGTGATCCATCAGCAGGAGCTTAACAGCGATATTTGGGACAACCGCAATTTTTTTGGTGCTGACTTCGCCACCAACATACTGGCTTCTTTTGGCGCTATTATAACTTCTACCGGAATAAGTAATCTACCACGCGAGGGTCGGCAATTGCTGGTGAGCAATCATCCGCTGGGCGGCCTCGACGGCATGGCACTAATGAGCGAGGTGGGTAAGGTACGGCGCGACATTCTTTTCCCCGTAAACGACCTGCTGCTTCATCTGCCCAACCTGCGCGAACTTTTTATCCCGGTGAACAAACACGGCAGTAACGCCGAAAACATCCGCCTTTTTAACGAGGCCTTTGCCTCCGAAAATCTCATCCTTTATTTTCCGGCCGGATTAGTTTCGCGCAAAATCAAAGGAATCATCAAAGACCTGGAGTGGAAAAAAACTTTTCTGACCAAAGCGCAAAAATTCCAACGCGACATCATACCGGCACACATCTCCGGCAGAAACACCAACTTTTTTTATAACCTGGCCAACTGGCGTAAACGACTAAACATAAAAGCCAACATTGAAATGCTGTATCTGGTGGATGAGATGTACAAACAAAAAGATCAGACCGTAAACATCACTTTTGGCCAGCCGGTGCCTATTGGTTTTTTTGATAAACAGCATACTGCTGCCGAATGGGCGCAGTTGCTGCGCGAATATGTATATGTCCTGGGCGGTGGCGCGACTGAGAATTTTATGGAATGGCATCAAAACAATAAGACAAAAACCGGATAAGGAAATGGAAAAACTGATCCCAAAAATAAGTAAGGCACTGCTAAAAAAAGAGCTGACCAGAGCCAGGTTTGTGAAAGACACAAATTTTGGGAAAAACGAGATATATATCATCGACGAACTATCGGCGCCTAACGTGCTGCGGGAGATAGGGCGGCTGCGGGAGGTTTCGTTCAGGGCTGCCGGCGGCGGCACCGGCAAAAGCCTGGACCTGGATCGGTACGATACCGGCGCGAATGCTTTCAAACAGCTCCTGGTTTGGAATCCGTCCGACGAAGATATTGTGGGCGGATACCGCTTTGTGCATTGCAAAGAGCTTCCCCTCGACGAGCAGGGACAGGTGCAGACGCCTACTTCCAAGCTATTTCATTATTCCGAAGAGTTTATCCGCGAATATATTCCCGTGACCATCGAGCTGGGCCGCTCGTTTGTGCAACCCGAATATCAGCCGGCACGCAACATGCGCAAGGGTCTCTACTCGCTCGACAACCTGTGGGACGGCCTGGGCGCTGTGGCTACCGAAAACCCTGATGTAGAATATTTCTTTGGCAAAATAACCATGTACACCCAAAGCGACGTGCTGGCACGCGAAGCGATAGTATATTTTTTAAGAAAAAACTTTCCCAACCCCGACAAACTGGTGGTGCCACACGATCCGGTGGAGCTAAAAACGCCGACAGATGTTTTTGAAAAAATATTTACCGGCCACAACTACGACGAAAATTATAAGCTTTTGCAGCAATATGTGCGCAGCCGCAACGAAAATATCCCGCCGCTGGTGAACGCCTACATGAACCTCTCATCGACGATGCGATTTTTTGGTACCGCCATCAACCACGGCTTTGGCGAAGTGGAGGAGTCAGGCATCATTTTAAAGATCGGCGACATATACAGCGAAAAGAAAGACCGGCACATACATGGGATTGTGAAATGATAAGCATTAGATTTTTCAATACAGAAATTACAAATGACAAGAAAGCAAATCACAATTAAATTTCAATATTCAAATCTCAATAATCAAAGCCACTACGAATATTTGAACTTCTATGGAAATGGAGAACTTTTTTATGCCTCACCCCCGACCCCTCTCCAATTGGAGAGGGGAGCACTCCTGCCGGGCTTTTTGGGAGTTCACCAGGCGGAGCGCTTCGTTTGGTTTTTCCCATAGCGCTGCGCAAGAGAGTTCCCTTCGCTGTGTTGGGGAAGGGGAATTGCGAAAAGATGATATTAAAATCGTTAAAAACTGATGCTACTATTACCACCTAAACATTTACGAAACAACCTTAAAAACCCCGACGATGGAGATAAAAGATTCAAAATTTGTGATGAGCAACACCGACCACCGGTTGTGTCCGCCGCCGGTACTGCCGGAGTTTGCTTTTATCGGCCGCAGCAATGTGGGCAAGTCGTCGCTGATAAACATGCTCACGCAGCGCAAAAACCTGGCGCGCATCTCGGTGCAGCCGGGCAAAACGCAGCTCATCAACCATTTCCTTATCGACGACCGCTGGTATCTGGTGGACCTGCCCGGATACGGCTATGCCAAAGTTTCCAAAAAAAGCCGCGCCCAATGGCAACGCATGATCGACGGCTACCTCACGCACCGCATCAACCTGATGTGTACGTTTATTCTGGTGGATTTGCGCATCGAACCCCAGGCCAACGACCAGGAGATGATTGATAAATTTGGCGCCAACCAATGGCCTTTTGCACTGGTATTTACCAAAGCCGACAAACTGAAACCCGCCGAAGTAACCACCAACTATGAGCTGTACCGGCAGTCGCTACTCGAGCGATGGGAGGAGCTGCCGCCGATGTTTATCACCAGTGCCGAAAAAGCTACCGGTCGCGACGAGGTGCTTGCTTTTATCGACAAAACCCGGCAGTTATTCGATGCCGAGGCGGCTGCCCGGGATTTTGGAAACCGGTAAATTAAAACACCACGGTCCGGCTGAAAATTTTAGATTCTTCCCCGAAAAAACAGGGCAGGCTGCTACGCTACCAACGACAGATTTTTATTCCCAAGTATTAAACAGACCTTTCAGTCGCAAGCTCCTTCAAGGTGACAAATATTAGGTGGATTTGTTGGGGGGGGGGAGGGAGAAATCTATTCTTCTTTGACAGTAGCAAAAAAAAACGGAAATTTTCATCTGTATCAATTCTTTCTTTCTATTTTCGTGGTCTGTTGTTCGGATGATGTAAAAATAACCCGACTTGTAAAAACTACTGCTGCTCGATTTTACTGCAACGACACTTTTTTTTGATTCGGATTATTAAGATTTTAATGATTTTGAAATTATTGACTTATCCCTCCAAAAAAGTCTGAAATTTATTTCCATTTTAAATAAGATG
>SABY01000293.1 GCA_009928785.1 Clostridia bacterium
TTGCAGCCTACCGTGCAGGGCCTTATACAGCTAGACAAAATAGCAAATGATCTAACAAAACCAGGTTCTACATTTACCGATGTCCCAGTTATCGGCGGGATGAACCAATATGAACTATTTAAAAACGCACTAACCTACGCCGATGCAGAAACAGTTGCCGAGATCGCTAAAAACAATCCAAGGGTTATATTGGGAGCAGCAACCGACCCTGTAATGCAACCAGTACTTGAATCCAAGCTTGGTTCAACTGAATACAAGAGCACCCTGGACAAAGCCATGACCACCGCCGAGAAAAAATTTACTAAGGACGTCGAAAAAGAACGGGGTTTTTCATCTGCTTTAACCTATTTGCCAAGAGGCAGCGATGCCACCGATTTGCAGCTGTATAAAGGCGTGCAAGTACTCGCTTTTGCAGAAAACATTGTAACCGAACCACTAACACCATCCGAAGCCGTAAACACAGCGTTGGCCCCAGTAATTATATTCGGTGTCGCTCCCATACGACTCGTATCCAAAGCTGGAAAAATAGAAGAAGGCTTGCGTCTCATGAAAGCATCCGATGGAACAATTGATGCATATAGAGGTACGGAACTAGTCGGCAAAATAGGTTATTCTGTCGATAACCCCAATATAATAAGACTGGAAACCATGGACGGAAAAATATTCGAACTTTCCAAGGATGGTAAAGAAGCAGTTGAAGTAGCGGCAACTGCCAAAACAACGGTCGCTGGCGAGAAAACTGTCACTGGCAAACCTATAATACCAGTAGCAACAGCCGCAGATGCCGGCAAAGTGCCCATCGTAAGTTCCACAGCCCCTGGTATTGGTATTCGAGCAGCCGACGTAAAAGGCGGGTTGCTCACGACTCCAACAGATGCTAAAACTGCCGCAGGAATAGACATTTCTAGGTCAGTTACTGGGGAACCTATCACAGCAGAAACATTAGCGGCTAGGAACGCTGGATTGAAGCCCATCGGTGCTGCCTCTGAAAAGACCATCAGTTTCAAAGGAGCCACGACAGAAGCTGCAACTGAGACCAAGTTTTTCGACATGAAGAAGAACGTCATCGTTGATGATGGATTCAAGCCATTCAGTGTAGTAGATCCGACTGGCAACAAATTCACGATCACAAAGGTTCGAGAAACGGGGGTCATGGAAACAGCTGATGGAAAATTCCTCGTGGATATAGACGGAAAAGGAACCTATTATCAGGTGCATAAAGATTACGTGCCCGCCAATCGAACCGCTCTTGCACTGGATGAAGCTGGAAATCCAATGATATCAAAGGTATCCAGACCCGGTGATGTAGATACCTGGCAAATCACATACACTGATGATTTCGGCAACGTGCAGAATGTGGTTACAACCCGGCAGATCAACAATACCGATGATGCCCTAGATCTTGCAATTGAATGGGATGCGCGTCTCAAAGCATTGCCTGATCAATATCAGCCGGTTGGAAGTCACGCACCAACGCCAGTTGCCGATGAAATGCTTGGCGGCCCCAACGGATACGGTGGCGAAATGGG
>SABY01000154.1 GCA_009928785.1 Clostridia bacterium
TCAAAAAATGTTGTCTTTCGTGGAAAATTTTAAAGGTGCATAGCTCAGCATCATCGGATAAATTATTGCCCGACAAATTTAGAAATATTTCTTTAGGAAGGATGAAATTTTATTATCGGGCGTAAGGCGTGTGGCACGGAAGGCAAGCTGCGTTGCGTATGGAGCATAGAGAGCATAGAGCAAGAAGTTGGGCGAAAGGTGCGAAGAGTAAGGCGCATGGCAATGGGCGCATGGCGCGAAGCGTAGGTCGTAAGGTGAGTGGGTAGCTGCAGCGGTACGTAGAAAACCAGCAACTTGGATAGTACCCGCTATTTCCAAATGATATTCTCCGGTTTCCATTTGTTTTTGGGCACATCTTCGCCCGTTGGGTAGCCGATGGGAATTACATTGAGCGGCACTAGGTTTTCCGGCAGCCCAAGCGCTTTTATCACCACTTTTGTTCTGTCGTCGTAAGGATAGGAAGCTGTCCAGACTGCTCCCAAGCCAATGCTTTCGGCGGCAAGAAGTATATTCTGGGTGGCGGCCGCACAGTCCTGCACCCAATAGCCTTTGTCTTGCAGGTTGCCGGCTTTTTGCATGTCGCCACACACCACAATGGCGGCTTGTGCCTGCGTCAGCATCTTAGCATAAGGCAATTGTTGGCTTAGCGTATCTAATATTTCGCGTTGCGTAACAACATAAAACATCCACGGCTGCCTGTTGACCGCTGTCGGGGCTGCCATCCCCGCCCGCAGCAAAGTCTCTATTTGCGCTTTTGAAACAGGCTGGTCGGTAAAATGGCGCACACTCTTCCGGTTGTGTATCACCTCCAATGTTTCATTTTCGTGTCGCTGGTCGTAAGAAGGAGTAAATGGTTTCCCATCTATTTCATCCAAAATATCACCATTGGTGGGTATCAAACGTCCTGTTTCATAATAATTACCACCAGCGTAGATAAGCGGATTTAATAAATTTATGTCCACACGATCTTCCTCCTTTAAGATAGCCTCGTCCGCTTTTACGTCTATCACTTTTCCGATAAACTGCCGGTGTGAGCCGAGATCGTGAAATTCGGTAAGTTCGCACTCTATTACGATAGGGAATTCTTTTACATAAGGGGCATTTACAAACTCACCTTTAACAGCCGTGAGGCCCGTTTCTTTAAACTTATCTACATCTTTTCCCGAAAATCGACCTACATAACGCACATACTTAATCATTTCGGCGGAAGGTATGTTGACAGTGAAAGACTTTGCTTCGGTAACATTGCCATGTGAATAGGTGGCTGGACGCATGGAAACCGCTATGCTGAGCGGGTTGGAGTTGCAAATACCTACCCATGCGGCAGTCATCATATTGGGTTTGCCCGCTTTATCATAGGAGCCTATTACCACGGCAGGTTGGGGATACAATGCGGCTTTAACACCTATCGACTTTTTCATAAATGGAACCGCTGCCGCAAGTGATGCTGCCAGAGAAACATTCGACGATGTGTCGGCAGGTGTCGCGGTGAGCTTGTCGGGCCGGTCGCTTTTGGTGGCCAAAAGAATTGCCAGCACCAATACAGCAGCGGCAAGAACGATGTTTAAAAATTTACTTTTTTGCATATTTATAAATTTTAAGATTCGATATTTTTGGCTTTTTGATAGGATACAGTATCTATAAAACATCCTGTAGGACAGACGGCACACCAGGGTTTGCTATAAAATAGTGATACAACAATTACCACCAAACCGAAGATGATAAGTGCGATGCCTGCGATGCGAAATGAGAAGAACATGAAGGGTTCTAAATAGGACAATTCGGGCGCAAAGCCCATTAATAAAGCGCCCGCGATAAGCGTCAGATAAATTTCGCGGGCAGTTATTCCTTTAAATCGTGTGGGCAGCTTTCTCTTTTTGAAAGGCGAAAAATGATTGGTTAGCTCTTGCAAAGCGCCCATCGGACAGAGATAGTTGCAGTAATACTTGCGCTTGCCAATAAATGAAATGGCCAATGCAAGGAGAAATATTATGCTACTTTGCCAATTGGCCCGCCACGTAAATCCATCGAGCAGCCAGCCGTGGAGCAATTGCACAGAAAGTGCATTGTTGAGAATTAAGCCCATGATAACCAATACCAAAACCAAGTATATGATGCGGTATTTTGCTTTTCCTTTTTTATAAACCATCACCAGCGACAGCCCCATCAAAATCAAAAACAGCAGGTCCTTAACCGTTGTCCAAAGGCTGGTTTCGGTGATGACGGATGCATCAGACATCATAACCGAAGACGCTGTATGCCTTACGCCTGCTATCACGGCTTTACTGGTATGGGTGGCGCCCGAAACGATGTCCACCCGGAGTTGTATGGCATCTTCCAGGCGCACGCCCTGCCACCGGCCGATAAACTTATCGCCATAAATGGCTTCGATGTAGTCGCTGGTTTCGTTATTGGGCAGCAAAGCAATTTTGGTAATCGTTAAATTATCATCAACGCCTATCAATAACGGAACCTGGCCACCATAACCATATTCCCGGGAGTAGGTGGAAGAGAGGAGTGCTGCGCCAATTTTGTCGCGGCTGCTGTTGTAAACATCAAAAGCGCCAAGTCTGTTTTCGTTGTAAGATGCTGTTGCGGGGTAAATCTCCTGAATATTTTCCAGCGTCACCACGACTTCTGCTTCTTCTTTTTGAAACAAAAAAACCCTGCCACCACTGAAAGCCAGGGCAGCCAAAAGAAGTATTATTAAAGTATATTGATAGGCTGATGCACCGATTTGCCGTTTATTCATCAATAGTATAGTAGTAAGTTCTTAAAATTCAAGTCGCAACAGCAACCTTTTTTCTGATACAACAATAATTCTTCCCAACAAACATTTCCCTAAAAATGCTCCCCTTTTCCCAATTTCTAAAAGGCAGCAAAGATAAGGTAATAAGTTATTTGATCAGGTAGTAAGGTTGTGATGAGATGTGGTGCTTTTCTGTTAATTATCTGGAGGGGTGGGGGATGAGGTTACATGCGGTAATTGGTCTGATTAGCGGATAGTTTTAAGAATCCGCGAATTACATGAATTAAACTAATTCCCACGAATTTGTAGCAATTAATAAGGGAATAAGGTTGTTGCGAGATGTTGAATTTTTCTACTAAGGTTAAATGATTAGAAATAAGGTTTTTATTTCTTCACGCGAAACCATCCACAGCAGTGGCATGAGCGGCGGCGCTCCCCTTCTCTTGCAGAAGCATGCCTGTCTCGATTATCTGGAGGGGTGGGGGATGAGGTCACATGCGGTAATTGGTCTGATTCGCGGAAATTAGCGGATAGTTTTAAGAATCCGCGAATTACACGAATTAAACTAATTCCCACGAATTTGTAGCAATTAATAAGGTAATAAGGTTGTTGCGGGATATTGAATTTTTCTACTAAGGTTAAATGATTAGAAATAAGGTTTTTATTTCTTCACGCGAAACCATCCACAGCAGTGTCCATTGCGCGGGCGCTCCCCTTCTCTTGCAGAAGCATGCCTGTCCCGATTATCTGGAGGGGTGGGGGATGAGGTCACATGCGGTAATTGGTCTGATTAGCGGATAGTTTTAAGAATCCGCGAATTACACGAATTAAACTAATTCCCACGAATTGTAGCAATTAATAAGGTAATAAGGTTGTTGCGGGATGTTGAATTTTTCTACTAAGGTTAAATGATTAGAAATAAGGTTTTTATTTCTTCACCCGAAACCATCCACAGCAGCGGCATGAGCGGCGGCGCTCCCCTTCTCTTGCAGAAGCATGCCTGTCTTGATTATCTGGAGGGGTGGAGGATGAGGTCATTTGCGGTCATTCGTCTGATTAGTGGAAATTAGCGGATAGTTTTAAGAATCCGCGAATTACACGAATTAATCCAATTCCCACGAATTTGTAGCAATTAATACGGTAATAAGGTTGTTGCGGGGATGAGGTGTTGACTAATCTGCTTTTAATTTGGTAAGGATGGTGCTTACTTGTTTGGGTTCAAATTTTTGGATAAGTCTGAGTAAAAATCGAACCGTTCGCGTTCTGGTTGCTTTGATGCGTTCGCTAAGTTTGAGTACGAGCTGATCAATATCATCGATGGCATTTTTGTCGTGGCCTTTTCCTAATGACCAAAGCAGGTTTGCTGAATTCCATGATTGCGCACGTGCTTTTCGCATGCTAAAGTCGATAATCTTTTCATCACCGTTCTTGCCCAGCAAATCAACAATAAACATCAGCGGCGACACCCGACTGAGGCGGTCTTGCATTTCGTTGGTAATCTGAAAGAGGATGTCGTTCACTTTATTGAAGTCAGCTTCAATAGCACGAATTTCCCGACCCGACATGGTTGTCGCGGTGGCCACGCACAGGTCCAGGTTGATGTGTGCATTCATCCCAAACATAATATGTTGCAGGATAGTCAAAGGCTCATCCACGCAATCAAAGGCGAATGCCCAGGCAAAACTTACCTGTTGGCCATTTTTATGAGCATTGTAGGCATCCAGGTACAAATTGGCAAACGCCACATCCAGTATTTCTAAGCGCGGGTTATCTTCAAAATGGCCCAGGGCAATCTCGGAAGCGATCTCAGCAGTAGTGCGTCTGTAAATATAGGCAAACAAGCCCAGCCTGCTGTTGGTATCAATGCACTCATCAATAATAGCATCAAGCTGCTCAAGGACGTCTTGTATGGTAGTAGCGCGTGGCATAAATTTAAATGTGTAACAACGTATGAAGATTTGTTTTTGTTGCCGGGGTCGTAGCACTGTCCTGTCATGGTGCGCCAAAGTTGAAGCTGCATAAATCTTTCTCACGTACTACTTGTTGATTGAGTTGCTTCCACGATCCAACTCAGGTCAACAATTCGTTCAAGCCCTCTTTGTCGAATAAAATTCTGCCCACTTTAATATCCGACCAGCCTTTTTTTAATTTGTAGGTAAAAGTCGGTTTGTCACCGATTAGTTCGCAATCGATATAATAATTTGAAATCCGACTGTTTGAAACGCTTTTGAGTTCCTGTATGTGGGTTGATATTAAAAAATAAGAGCCTTTGAATTTGCTAAGACCGTTAATTGTTGTCCTGCAAATCTCGAAGGCATCTTCGACATTCGTGCCGCTAAAGAGTTCATCGAAGACGGCAAAGCATTGTTTTCCGTTCGTGGCATTTTCGACTACGGTTTTAAGATTCATCACCTCTGTCATAAAATGGCTGTACCCTTTTAAAATATCGTCTCTTCGGTTGATATGGATCGACAAATGATCGCAAAATGGAATTTCCCCTGATGATGCGGGTATTCCCAGGCCTAAATGACCAAGATAAATACAAAGCGCCACCGCCTTGAGAAAAGTAGATTTGCCTGACATATTCGGGCCGTTCAATACGATTACGTTACTATCGGTTTCAAAATCGTTCCTGACCGGCTCGTTGATTAATGGATGATAAAATCCGAAAAGTTTAATTCCCTTCGTGGTAAAATTCGGGAAGGCAAAGTTGTTTTTTATAATTCCGAAATTTATCGAAAGATACGCCTCGAATAAAAACAGGTCATCCCAAAAAGTCGCAATCAATTCCTTCTTTTTGAGTTCGTTAATTTTCTCCGTCAGCGCTATTATGTGCTTGTCCTTCAACCGCTGTTCCCTGACAAGACTTTCGTATTTGTGCAGATCGAATTGCGCGAGAAATTGCAATATCCGGCTTATGCGCTCGCTGTATTCTTCCGGAAATTGTTCCAAATCCAGCCTCGAAAAATAGTTTGTTTGCAGGCGGTGAAAAAACAGGATCAACTGATTGAACCTGCTTGCGTAGCGTATTTTTTCCTGTTTAGAGGCAAAGAGTCTGTATTTGAGCTTTTTTCGGGAGAGGTTTTTAATTTCAGTGTTAAGAAAAAAATGGACTTCGTTCAGGTAGAGGACGGTGTAGGAATAAACCTTTAAAACTTTGTCGTTGGCGGTAAATCCTTTGAGGATGTTTTGTCGTTCGGTAATTTCGGTTGAAGATGTCAGGGGAGATTCTAATATTTCCAGAACTCGTTTCCTGGCGAACCCATTCAGAGAATAGTCGAACAGCGGCAAAAGTTCCTTCTCGATATGTAAGTCGTTGGTGTTGTTCATTTTCTTTTTTGGCAGGAGGTTTCTTTAAGCTTGTTGCCCTGAATTAGTGGAATTACATTAGAACTATTGACTGAGGCATGGTAATGGGTTTGCCGGATATTTTATTTGCTTCAACTATGTTATTTTTGCTTGTCGCTTGTTTCAAGGAGCCAATTAAATACGTTCAGGTGTTTTATTCCGCTTCGGCTTTGCGTAAACGAATCTGTTGTGAGTAAAAACTTCGGGTAGTTGTCGTTAATTTTTTCCAATGTCCCAAACTCTCTTTCTACGGTACTTTCGGATGTTATTTGCCATGCTACTTGGTAGTATTCAATTTCGCCTGATGGGGTTTTGCACACAAAGTCAACTTCTGTGTTTCGTGCTGTACCTGTCCAAACTTTGTTGCTCCTGCGCAGCAATTCTAAGTAAACAATATTTTCTAAAATGTGATCTCTGTCAGTAATTCGCTCTTTCCCGGCCAGGATATTAAGTAAGCCTGCGTCCACCAGATAATATTTTTCTTGCGTCGCCAGTTGCTTTTTACCTTTCAAGTCGAAGCGATTTACTTTGTAAAACACAAAGCTTTCCACCAAATACTCCAAATATTTTTCTACCGTAGAATGATGTATGTTTTGCCCATCTTGCTTGAGTGTTTTTGAAATATTGCCCGGCGAAAGTGGGTTTCCGATATTTGAGGCCACAAATTTTACAGTGTTAGCAAAAGCACGTTTATCGTTTATTTGGTGTCGGTGTGTTATGTCTTTTTCGATTATAGTGGTGTAAATGGCTTCGAGATACTCGTAAATTTTATCAAAATCATTTTCTCGCAGTTCCACACCTTTTGGTAATGAGGTTTCGTTTACGTAATCAAAATACAAGGCTTCGTAATTGAGATACTTGTTGCTTGTGTCAATTTTGCGGGCTGTTAAGTATTCCTTGAACGAAAAGGGTAAAATAGAAATTTCTATGTATCTACCGCTCAACAATGTTGCTAATTCGCTACTCAACAAAAATGCATTTGACCCTGTAATGTACACATCTGTATTTTCACTGGCAAAAAGTCCGTCCACTAATTTTTCAAAAAGCGGTATGTTTTGTACTTCATCCAAAAAAATATAATTGGTTTTTTCAGTTTGAAATTTCCCCTTTATCTCAAAGTAAATATCGCTCCACGTTTTGTTCAAGTAATTTTCGGGTAATTCAAAATTAAAAAATTGCATTTGCCGTTTGCTGATGCCCTGTTTTAGCAGTTGCTCACGGTAAAGTTCCAGCAAAGTACTTTTGCCCGACCTACGTAAGCCGCTAACAACTTTTATGAGGTCTTTGTCTTTGTACGATAGAAGTTTATCTATGTATTCCTTACGATTTGTGTAATTAACCATGATGCAAAAATACAAATTAGATTATCAAAACTTGCACATCTTGCAAGTTTTGATAATGGTGAACTACCGACATCTGTACGATTATTCATAATTTGAAATCAAAGATTCATAAGGGATATTCATTTTTTCATGAAGATTTCTAATCATTTTCAGCGTCAATTTTCTTTTTCTACTAAATATCTCTGATACACGACTTTTATATCCGATATTTTCTGCCAATTCCTGATTGGTCATGTCCATTTGTCCCATTCTAAATTTGATCGCTTCAATTGGGTCAGGCGATTCGATCGGATAAAATTCACCCTCAAATTTCTCAATAAGAATTGACAGTACTTCAGCTTCATCTCCTTCCTGAGAATCGATTGTAGCGTGAAATATTTCTTCTAATCTTTTTAGAGACTTATTGTAATCGTCTTCAGTTTTTATCACTTTTACGTCCATGATTTCGTAACTATTTAGCTGCCTTTCATCAAATTTGGATAAAATCGCCAGAATCTTAGACCCCCTCTAACTCCTCCGTCAGCCGACGGAGAGGATGCCAGCGCACTTGCCGCTGCAGTGGCTTGTGCGGCAGGACTCCCTTTCC
>SABY01000028.1 GCA_009928785.1 Clostridia bacterium
GATATGCGTTGGCCGGAGCTTCGCCCGCCGTTATGGCAAATCCTGCGTTACCACTCGCCCAGTCCATAATATTATCCCCATTTTCGTTTTCTTCGTAAAAAACATAATACTTGCTACTCGCATCGAGCCTGAAGTACTCAAAGCTGTACTGTGAATTTACTTCCGAAATAATAAAAATGACCGTGTAATCTTTGCTGTTTTTGCCATTTTCTGAGGTCACGGTGTAAAGGTGTGGCTGAGTAAAATCGAGCACAGTGCCGTTTTCGGGAGCAATGGTGGCGCCTTTGGATAAGTTAAACACAGGTGCCTGATTTACTAAATCGGTACCTGGTTTTACGCGTATTGTAACACGACTATTTTCTATCAACGGATCTGTTTTAAGAATCTCTGGCGGCACCATCACCGAAAGAATGTCGGCTTCGCTATTCAAAGTATCGTCTTTGGTGCACGACGAAAATGCCAAAGCAACCATCAGAAAGAGGAATAAGTATCTTGTTTTCATAAGAAAATGGTTTATCAATTTTTAAGTAGTCTCCGTTTTTATCGTTATCTAATCCGGCAAAAATACAAGATAAACCGGATAATGTTCATTTTTAGCCACAGCATGTGCAATAGCACAATTGCTTTAACGGGCATCTTCAGGTTAATGGTTTTGCGGTGCGGCTTTTCTCCAGGCCACCGTCACACCGTGAATGCTGTTGAAGCCTGTATTATTAGCCGGAACTTTGGCTTGCCGACCTGGCGTTATTCGCGGTGTGACTTCTGACAAACGAGCTTACACCCGGGTTAGCAGCAAAAACATGCGAAACCTATTGGATGACATGGAAATGTGATTATTTTTGCGGGATGAAACAAAAACACGCAATAAATGACGACTCCGACAAAAAGACAAAATGTCTTCATAATGTACTTTTACAGAACTGTTAAAAGACAGGAAGGGGTCATAAAAACAAGTTAGCTTTCATTGTAAAGAGACCAACGAACTATGATTGAAATAAGTCAAAATATATTTGAAATCGTTTTTTCAGGATTTAATAAACTCTCGACAGAAAAAGTTGATGAAAGCAAAATTGAATTTAAAAATCATCCGATAGTTGTAAAACACGAAAATTACAAATATGAAATTATCGAAGATGCAAAAAGTCAATTACTCCTGAAAACTTGGAGAGAAACTGATATTGGTTCTGGGACAATCCTTAAAAATGTCAAGAATGCAATAAACGTAAAATCAAACAATTTAATTGACTGGAGAAAAAAAGACGATTTTAAGAAATTAAAAGCAAATCGAGAAAATGAAAAATTTCTTTATGACTTCTTTAAATCAAAGATTAAGGAAGAAATTGCTTTTGATAATTTTGTCGAGATAGGATTTTCATATCAGCTAATTGCTTATCTCTTTTTTATTAAAAATCATCAAAAATATATGCCTATTTCACAGGAGAAATTTGATGAAATTTTTAATTCAATAAACATTGATTTTAAAACAAGCCATAATTGCTCTTGGGAAAATTATATAGAATTCAACGAGATAATAAAACTTTTCAGGAAACAACTTTCTCAAAGGTTTAAGAACGCTTCACTACTTGACGCTCACTCATTTTTGTGGATTTATGGTTTTCAACTTGACGAGCCAAAAGAAAAAGTTAAACAAGAAAAACCAACGCAAAAATCCGAGACTAAAGCAGCTTACAAATCGAAAGAAAAGCCGAAACCAGAATTAGAAACTTATACACCAAAAAAAGTTGTTGACCTTGACGATTTGACTGAAACAGCAAATGAAATTGACTACATCGAAAACCATCGCAAATTGATGGAAATTGGAAATTTAGCAGAAAAAATTGTATTGGAAAGTGAAATCGAATTTTTAAAGGATGAATATCCAGAATTGGCGGAAAAAGTTAGACTTGTTTCAAACAACCCGGAACTTGGATTTGATGTTTTATCCTTTGAATCAGACGGAAAACAAAAACAAATTGAAGTTAAAGCTATTTCCGTTAATCGTAACGCTAAAAGTTTTATAATCACTCGCAACGAATTTTCAAAATCAAAGACTTACTCGAATTACTATGTTTATTGCGTAACAGAATTAAATTCTGGAAATCCAAAAATATTGAGAATTAAAAATCCTGACTTTGAGAATAATAAAGACTTTTTAATTGAATCATTGACTTATAAAGTAACATTTGAATAGAAACAACGAAAAGCTAACATTTTGTATAAGTAATGGCAGGGAAAGTGCTAAATATCAAGCTTTGTAGCCCGCTCAAACTGCGTAGCGGTTTGAAAAGAAATTGCCACGCAATCTGCCACTACTCATACAATTTACCGTTAGTCCTAATTTTTAAAATCAGATAACAAAAAACAATGATAACAATCGACAATTATTTAGACGCCCATTACATACACCGGAGCAATTGGCTGAGAGCCGCTGTTTTGGGTGCAAACGATGGCATTATCTCCGTCTCCAGTCTTGCCATTGGCGTAACGGCTGCCAGCATTACAAGAGAACCTGTTTTGCTGGCAACCATTGCCGGACTTGTAGCAGGGGTTTTGTCGATGGCTGCCGGGGAGTATGTTTCGGTTAGCTCGCAAACAGACATTGAAAAAGCCGACATTGAAAGAGAAAGACAGGAACTAAAAGAAATGCCTGAAAATGAATTAGAAATGCTATCCCAAATTTATGAACGGCGGGGATTAAAAAAGGAAACGGCCAGGCAGGTCGCAAAGGAACTCACTGAGGCTGATGCGCTGGCGACACATGTTAGAGACGAATTAGGAATAAATGAAATGAGTGAGGCAAAGCCTATTCAGGCTGCTTTTGCCTCAGGGGCTGCCTTTACTGCCGGCGGGCTTTTGCCGCTTTTGGTTACTATCTTCGTTCCCGTCAGGAATATGGAGTATTTCCTTTATGGGTTCACTATTATTTCGTTGGTATTACTGGGTGCAGTAGCAGCAAAAACCGGCGGTTCCAGTATCAGGAAAGCGATTATCAGAATACTAATCTGGGGGACTATTGCAATGGGATTGTCTGCTTTTGTAGGCTATCTATTCGGTGTTAATGTTTAAAACAAAATCAAAATTGCCGTCATTATTTAGGTGTTAATACAACCAACGATGATAAGCAAATCAGCCGGGATTTTCATATTTTCTACCCTCATGTTGCAAAGATTTTTGTATCCCATCAATACGATAGCTTATCGTTTTAATCAGCCGGTTTAAAATCCGGGAAATAACCTTTGGCTATTGAATGCTTGCCTGCTTCGGCAAATTTCTTTTCGACAGCAGTTACAATAATCGGCCAAAAGTGGCTTTATTTGTAAAATAAAATGGACGCGACAAGCAGCAACAGAAACATGAAGTTACAACGGAAAGGGTTGTTCGGTGGCAAAATGCCGGCACTATGGCAGGTGTTGCTGTTGCTGATGCTGGTGGTTCCGCTGATGGCGCTGATGGCGCAAAACGTGAAGATGACGCGCGCCCAATACGTGGCGATGTACAAAGACATCGCTGTGCGCGAAATGGTGGATTTCAAAATACCGGCAAGCATTACCCTGGCGCAGGGAATCATCGAATCGGGCAATGGCAACAGCCGCCTGGCACGCGAAGGCAACAACCACTTCGGCATAAAATGCCACCAGGGCTGGGAAGGCAAGTCGATGCTCCTCACCGACGACGCCCCCGACGAGTGCTTCCGCGTGTATGC
Source organism: Clostridia bacterium (assembly GCA_009928785.1). GTDB lineage: Bacteria > Bacteroidota > Bacteroidia > Bacteroidales > 4484-276 > SABY01. The sequence continues at coordinate 3,704 of SABY01000028.1, forward strand.
CTCCGCCGAAGAATCCTACAAAGACCACTCTTTTTTCCTGAGCCAGCGCTCCAGATATGCTTTCCTCTTCGAGCTATCCATCACCGACTACAAAGGGTGGGCACACGGCCTCAAAAAAGCCGGCTATGCCACCAACCCCAAATATGCCGACATGCTCATCACCATTATCGAAGAAATGGAGCTTTACAAATACGACTTGCTTTACAACGATGCCCTGGCACGCCAAAAGCGACCCGACGAAATTCCCGAAGCAGACCAACGCAAATACGAAGCCTTTGGCGTGGGCAAGAATGATCGAAAAGTTCTTACCAACAACGAACGCAGGTTTATCTTTGCCCGAAAAGGCGACGACTTTTATAAAATTGCCAACGATTTCAATATCTACAACTACCAGGTGTGGAAATACAACGACCTGACGAAGAACGACAAAATTAAAGAGGGCGACATGGTGTATCTGCAGCGCAAAAAAAGCAAAGCTAACACACCTTATCATTTTGTGAAAAAAGGCGAAACCATGCGCGGTATCTCCCAGTTGTACGGCATGAGGCTAAAGCAGCTTTACCGCAAAAACCGCATGGAGCCGGGCACCCAGCCACATGCCGGGCAGATGCTTTGGCTGCAGGATAAAAAACCACGGAAATGACCCACATCAAATCAATGACGAGAATTATGCTGACAAACATGAAGCGCATGAGAATTTTGCTGGCGATTTTTATGATCCTCTCTTCATCTGTCGTTTTTGGGCAAACCAACAACGACAATTATGTTTTCTGGAGCCCGTCAAAGAAGCTGACGGTTGATGATTTTGGAATTAAAACCAAAAACAGCGAAACCGTCGCGTCGTTTGCTCAATTCTCCATCGATTACCAAATCAGGGGTTTCGATTTCATGACAAAGAATTTTAATAAAAAAGTGCGAAACTATTTGATTAAATCCGCTCCCATAATCGACACCACCACAGATGTTTCCATCTCATTACGCTATCAGCAAACGCTATTTGATATCTCCGAGATTTACACCCGCCAATTTCGGAAAGCACTGAGAGAAAACAGGAAAAAACTTGCTTCAGGATTTCAAATTGCTGAAGATTTAAATCAAAAAGCAATAACAGATTTTTCTAACCGGCGGGTCATTTACGACAGGGACACCAATTTTGGAACAATCCAAGACAAACAGTTGGAGTGGGACTTACAAATTCAGAATGAGCTTGAGGAGTTAAAAGAATATGCTTTTGAATAAAAGAAATAAGAACGATAATAAATTAAAATTTTAATAAAATGAAAACAAGAATTATACTCCCGGCAGTGGTGGCAGCATTTGGGCTGTTGTATCTGTTTACCTCCTGCGGACAGGCACCACCCGATCATTTTACGATTGCTTTTTACAATGTCGAAAACCTCTTCGATACCATCAACGACAATGGCGAGCGCGACGGTGACTTTACGCCGGGAGCTGCCGTAAGCTGGAACACGGAGCGCTACGACCGTAAGCTCAATAATATTGCACGGGTGCTGGGCGCCATCGACAGCACTGAATTGCCACTGGTGATCGGTCTGGCGGAGGTGGAAAATCTGGGTGTACTCCGCGACCTGGTGGCTACCCAGCCGCTGGATAAAGGCGGTTACGACATCGTGCATTTCGACAGCCCCGACGAACGCGGAATCGACGTGGCACTGCTTTACCGCCACGACATGTTGCAGCCGCTGCACAGCCGCCCCTACCCGCTCACCTTCTACTTCGACAGCACCGACCGCACACGCGACCTGCTCTATTTTAAAGCACTGGCTGCCGACCGCGACACATTGCATCTCCTCGTAAACCACTGGCCATCGCGCTCAGGCGGAAAAGAACTTAGCGACCCCAAGCGTCAGCGCGCAGCGCAGCAGGTGCGCCAGGTAGTCGATTCCATCTTCCGCTTCGACGCAAATGCCAACATCATCATCATGGGCGACCTCAACGACAACCCCACCGACGACAATGTAGCCGTAACGCTGGGCGCACGCGTACCGGAAAATAATGTGAGAAAACAACAGCTTTATAATCTCGCTACCGAAAAATTCACGGGCGGTGAAGGAACCCTCTACTGGCGAAGCTGGGATTTGTTCGATCAGTTTATCGTGTCGTCTAACGTGCTCGATGGCATAACTGCCTACAAACTATCGCCTGCCTCCATTCAAATCCTGAAAAAAGATTGGATGCTTTTCCGCCAAAAGGACGGGAACATGGTTCCCAACCGCACCGCCGGACGCAACGAATACTATGGCGGCTACAGCGACCATCTGCCGGTGTACATTCGGTTTGAGAAGAAGTAATGGTTTATGAGTTGGCACTACAAATCATCCGCTTCAACAACAAGTACCACGTTCCCTTTTTTACGCCCTGAAGCGATGTAGGTGTGTGCTTCGGCAACTTTTTCCAAGGGATACTTCCTGTCAATCACGGTTGTAAGTTTGCCAGCCAGATACATTTCCACCAAGTCCATCAGCCTGCTGCGCAGGAAATCATCCGATTTTAACCCGGTAGCACCAAATTTGGCTTTTCTTTTATTAAAAGCAGAAGTCCACATCATTTGCAACAGCAGCGAAAATTTGAGTACGGGCGACAGGTACATTCCGGAATGGGATAGTATGTTTTTGCATTTTTGATAGGAGCTTTTGCCAATGGTATCGAAAACGATATCATAAGTTTTGCCGGCTTTGGTAAAATCTTCTTGGGTGTAATCAATTACCCTATCGGCGCCAAGCGACTTTACCAGCTCCACATTCCGGGTACTGCAAACTCCGGTTACTTCAGCGCCCATGTTTTTAGCAATTTGAATAGCTGCCGTACCTAAACTTCCCGAGGCTCCATTGATGAGAACATGTTGTCCGGGCTTGATATAGCCAATCTCTTTGAGAAAGTTTAACGATGTGAGCGGCCCGTCGCAAAAGGTAGCCGCCTCGGCGAAGTTCATACTCCCGGGCATTTGCAGGACTACACCACTTGCGGGAACCGCCACATACTCGGCATTGGTACTAAATCCAAGCGTGGTTTCTCCAAAAACCCTGTCGCCCGTTTTAAAATGCTGTACCTGATCGCCAACAGCTTCTATTACTCCGGCAAAGCCGGTTCCAGGGATGGGATGTTTGGGCTTGCGCATACCTACAGCCAATCTTCCGACATAAGGCTTGCCGGTGCGCATCATCGTGTCGGCGGTGGTGGCCGAAGCAGCGTGGATGCGGACAAGGAGTTCATCAGGTTTCGCTTCAGGCTTCGCCACATTTGCTAATTCTAAAACTTCAGGCGAGCCGTAGCCCGTAATCATTATTGCTTTCATAGGAGATCATTTAATTAAAAAAAGTAGTTCGTCAAAATGTTTTGCGTAAAGACGCCCGAATTGGGGGTCTTTACAATTCTGTATCATTCGTCAATCGTACTTTGCACTTCGTCATTCGTACTTCGTCAATCGTAATTCGTCAATCGTAATTCGTCAATCGTAATTCGTCAATCGCACTTCATCAATCGTAATTCGTCAATCGCACTTCATCAATCGTAATTCGTCAATCGTAATTCGTCAATCGTAATTCGTCAATCGTACTTCGTCAATCGTAATTCGTCAATCGTAATTCGTCAATCGCACTTCATCAATCGTAATTCGTCAATCGTAATTCGTCAATCGTAATTCGTCAATCGTAATTCGTCAATCGTAATTTATATTGATGCCGCCCCGTTGGCGCTATGGTGTTTCATGACGACCAATAACAAAGCGCTACGCACTTTGCTAACGATGTTGCCCCGTTGGGCTATGCTTCGCACGGAATCTTATGGCGATAATCATTTCACCCCCTTCGGGCTTGGTTGGATAAAAATTCAGGTGGCGTTTTAACTTTTCCCCGGCTCATATCTCATTTCTCATCGCTCATTTCTCACGTTTCACACCTCATTTCTTACCGCTCACTTTTACCGTTTGAAGACTGCCTACTGTGGACTGCCAACTGTGAACTGCCTCCTGAAGACTCCCTCCTGAAGACTCCCTCCTGAGAACTGCCTCCTGAGAACTGCCTACTGTGAACTGCCTACTGTGAACTGCCTACTGAAGACTCCCTCCTGAAGACTCCCTCCTGAGAACTGCCTCCTGAGAACTGCCTACTGAGAACTGCCTACTGTGGACTGCCTACTGTGAACTGCCTCCTGAAGACTGCCTCCTGAAGACTCCCTCCTGAGAACTGCCTACTGTGGACTGCCTACTGTGGACTGCCTACTGTGGACTACCTACTGAGTTCTTCTCACTATAATCAATCTCTTTTATCAGCTCGCCCTTTTCGTCCCAGAAACGCCAGATGCCCGATCGTGCCCCATCAGCAAAGTGGCCTTCGTAATATTTCTGTCCGTTTTCGTGCCATGTGATGGTGATGCCATCGTTGCGTCCGTTGGTGTATTGGCCTTCGCTCCATTTGTTGCCGTTGCTGTAATATGACGTCCAGGTTCCATGTTTTTTACCATCGAGATAGGTGCCACGCATGCGCAATTGCCCTTCGGGGTAATAATAAGCCTCTTCGACCATGCGGCGCTGGTCGCCGTGGTTGTCGAAATACTGAACTACTTTGGGCGATCCGTCGTCGTAGCTCTCTTTCACGGTTTCTTCAAGCCCGGAAGCGCATCCGGCCAGTAAGGATATGAAAATGAGCAAGTATAGGAATTTTGATTTTTTCATTGTGTAAAGTATGCTGGTTTTTAATATTTATCATCTGTCGAACAGCAGCCGCTGGCCCTTAAACTGTTCGTAAAATCTGCCGCGATTGTAAACGAGGTTGCCATTTACAAAAGTATAAAGTACGCGGCTGGAGAAGGTTTCGCCCTCAAACGGCGACCATCCGCATTTGTACAATATGTTGGATTTGCTCACTTGCCAGGGGCTGTCGGTATCGATGAGCACCAGGTCGGCATGGTAGCCTTCGCGTATAAAGCCACGTTTTTGCACATTAAAACAAATGGCCGGCGCATGGCACATCTTCTCCACGATGCGTTGGAGGGTGATCTTGCCACGCAGGCTAAACTCAATCATGGCTGGCAACGCGTGTTGCACCAGCGGTCCGCCCGAAGGCGCCTTGAGATAAGGTTGCTCTTTTTCGGCAATGGTATGCGGGGCGTGGTCGGTAGCGATTACATCCAGGCGGTTGTCGAGTAGCGCGTTGAAAAGCCCCAGCTTGTCGCCGATGGTTTTGATGGCAGGGTTCCACTTGATAAAATTACCCTGGCGCACATAATCCTCCGCCGAAAAATTGAGATGATGCACACACACTTCGGCGGTGATTCGTTTTTGTGCTAATGGGATTTTGTTATCAAACAACTCCGTTTCGTGTGCCGTAGAGAGATGCAGCACATGCAGCCGGGTGTTGTTTTTGCGCGCCAGCGCCACAGCAAAAGATGACGAAAGGTAGCAGGCCTCGGCGCTGCGTATGTCGGGGTGTAAGGTCACAGGTACGTCGTCGCCGTATTTTTGGATGGCCTCCTGCAAATTGTGACGAATGGTGGCCTCGTCTTCGCAGTGAACAGCTACAAGGCAAGGTGCTTCTGCAAAAATATCTTCAAGTGTCTGCGGATTATCCACCAGCATGTTGCCCGTGGAGGCGCCCATAAAAACTTTGATGCCACACACATTTCGCGGGTTGGTTTTTTTTATCTCATCCAGGTTGTCGTTGGAAGCGCCCATATAAAAAGAATAATTGGCCAACGACTTTTCGGCGGCAAGTGCGTACTTTTCTTCGAGCAGCTCCTGAGTAAGCGTATTGGGGATGGTATTGGGCATCTCCATAAATGAAGTGATGCCTCCCGCCACGGCGGCTTTGCTCTCGGTGGCAATGTCGGCTTTGTGCGTAAGGCCAGGCTCACGAAAATGAACCTGATCGTCGATTACTCCGGGAATAAGGTATTTACCTTTAGCATCCACAAACTCATGCGAATGATACTGATGTTTATAAAGATCGACGTCGTGCTGAAGTATCTTTTCTATCAGTCCGTCGCGCACCAGCACCGAACCCTTGAATATTTCACCTTCATTTACAATTTGTGCATTCGTAATTATGTAACTCATCTTTCTTTTCATTTTAAAACCAAAAGTAATTAATACTAACAGAAAATTACCGATCAGGTTTTAATTTCCCGGCAAATTCTAAAAAGTAATAAGGTTGGCAGGTCTCAGTCAGCAGTACAAGGGTTGCCATCTATTTCAGGGTTAATAACCTTGAACAACGTTCTCAGTGGCAAGTTGTAAAAACGTAGCAACAGGGAGTCAATTTTACTTAAATCTGGCCAAAAAGCAATTCCCTCTCACATGCTAGGAAACGACTAACCCACTGGCGCCTGCATTTTATCATCAGTAGCTTTTTTGGCAAAAACCAAATTAACACCGAAACGGAAAATGAAAACACTGGTTTGGTTGAGTGAGAAAGGAGCTGTAAAGTTTTCGGCCATCAGATAGAGCTGCACGGGACCCAAATTTCCGGCAAAGCCAACTCCGGGATTCAGGGCGCTCGATTTGTAAATGGTATTCGAAATCGTGATTTGAGCTCGTTTGCTAAATCTGCGCGTGTAGGCCAACGAAAAAGTTGTTTGGCTGTAGCCACCAAAAAACTGACTGCGCAACAGCACGTTCAGCAGGTCATCGTGGGTAAAGGCATAGCCAGCGCCCAGATTAAGCATGGCGGGCAGCCGGGTACGGTATTGAGCATCCGTTTCGGTAATACCAAACTCGTTGGCAATAGAGTCGAGGACATGATCGAGGCGGTCGTGGTCGAACGTGTTATCGACGAAATATTTATTGATATCAAAACCTTCAAAGACAACTTTTTTGTTGGGATCGTTGGTTTTGTAGTTACGCAGGTTTTCTTTCCAGCCGATGCTGCCCAGGTTGAGCAGGCTTGCCCATAGGTTTGTTTTGAGGTTTAGCTGATAGGTCGCACCCAGATCGATGGCAAATCCTGAATTGCGGATGTTGGGCAGCCAATCGCGGGGTTCGATGTCACGGGATCCCAATCCCGGTACCGACATATTGATATCTATGTCGGTGGATGCTGTTAAGGTAGAATGCGTTTGGTCGGTATGCAAAAAAATATCGGTGCTATGGGTAGAAAGGTTGGCAATGCCTTGCAAATATTTGAGCGTTACACCTGCCGTTAATCCGGGTATTACCTTGCGTGCGTAGCCAAACGCATATTCGCGGTAATAACTCATATTGATGGCTGACCCGCCGAGGTTTACATCTTTACCACCAAAATCGCTGCTGTCGGCGCCATAAAACAAAAAACTCAGCAAATTTTTTTCGATATTCACCTGCAACTGACCCTGGTCTGCTACCCGAAAGTGGAAGTAATTCTCACCATGCTGCAAGCCAAAAGCAAAGTATTCTTCACCACCATTTAAATTAACACGCGATTCGTTGGAGAGACGGCTGTAAATATGATCGCGGTCGATCACCAGCGAGTCGCCTCTTCTTATAACTATATCGTCGTAGCGAATGGTGTTTTCAAAACCTACCTTTACCGACGACAGAAAAGGAATACCTACATACAACCGGTAATCAGGCGTAAAGGCAGGGTTTATCTGATTACGTTGCGGAATCAAATCCATATAAACCAACGAGCGGTCGGCCTGCCCTGCCGCATCCATCATAGATACAACAACTGCCACAGCAACCAGTAAAAGACGCAGCAATGCATTTCTTTTTTCCATAGTGTTAACTTTTTAATACCCTTGCGAAAGACACGCAAAAATAAAAAGAAACACTTCATGAGAACACACAGTGGTGAAAAAGTTTTTGCAGTCGAAATAGGGATCGTCAGGCTTAAAACTCCAATTAATGAGATTGTCCAGACCCGGCGGCAGGCGTTACTTTTTTAAACCTTAATTTGATAACGCCAAAAATGGCTTCTTTAAAAATACCGGCGTTCATCTTAGAGGTTCCTTCTTTGCGGTCGGTGAAGATGATGGGCACCTCCACTACCTTAAAGCCAAGTTTGGTGGCGGTAAATTTCATCTCTATCTGAAAAGCATACCCTATGAATTTGATCTTGCTCAGGTCGATGGTTTCGAGCACGCGGCGGCGGTAACAAACGAAGCCGGCGGTGGAGTCGGCAATTTGCAGGCCCGTTACAACTTTTACGTATTTTGAGGCAAAGTACGACATCATCACGCGTCCCATGGGCCAGTTTACTACGCGAATCACGTTGTCAACGTAGCGCGAACCGATGGCCACGTCGGCGCCATTTTCGCACGCTCTCACCAGGAGCGCGAGGTCGTCGGGGCTGTGCGAAAAGTCGGCGTCCATCTCGATAATGTATTGGTAATTGCGCTCCAGCGCCCACCTGAAACCATGTATATACGCGGTGCCCAGGCCGAGCTTTCCTTTTCGCTCCTGGATGTGAAGCCTTGCGGGAAACTCGGTCATCAGCCGCTTTACAATAGCTGCGGTGCCATCGGGCGAACCATCTTCGACAACCAGAATATGAAAGTTGCCCTCAAGATCAAAAACATACCTGATGATGTTTTCGATGTTTTCCTTTTCGTTGTAGGTGGGAATGATGACCAGTTTTTCTGCCATTTTTGCTTTATTAATTTTCGAAAAGTGTTTTTAATTTAAGATATACTTCTTGCTGTAGTTCCGAATTAATTACTCCAAGTTTTCGCTTAAGAAGAATCTTAGGAATAGTAACTATTTTGTGCACACGCAAAATCGAATCCACTGCTAATCCTGTTCCATTCCAGTTAGATGAATTCTTTTCAATGAGAATATCACTGCTCAAAAGTGTATGGCTCAGATTACTTGAAATAAATGCTCTAATAATCTGATGATACTTACCTATTTCATTAGTCAAACATAAAGCTGGTCGCGGTTTTACACCGGATAAATCATCAAATGGGAAAGGCACCAACACGATAGAATTCTTAATCATTTATCTGCTCTCCATCGGTAAATGAATACATATCTTCAACCTTATCCATCAAAAAACTAAAAGCAGGATTGATATTTATAGATTTCATCCAGAGTGCTTCTTCGTCCTCATCTTTGGTATCATCATACAAAATAATCACCTTAACATCTTTATCAATTCTATTAAGAGGATAGGTCATGTTCAGAACGCCTTGCTTATCTGTTTTTGAAAAAATCTCTATTGCCTTCATGTTTATTTAGTTTTTTTACAAAGATATAAAAATCCTAAAACGCAAATAGCTGCCCGGAAGTATCAAAGGCGGAATGAAGTAGCCTGCCCCATTTTTCGGGATAAGAATCTAAAACCAACTTTATTAATCTAATCAGAGAGTGTGATAAAAAAACTAAATTTTCACTCGACCCTTGCGGCCACTTTAGAGTAGTTTCTGATGCCCCGAAAACCGGAATCACATTTTTCATTATTGAGTCCAGTCTAAAAAGCCATAAGACCCCTAAATCCCCTTAAGGGGACTTTTCCAAACTTCTGATTTTTAGTACTTCTTGCGCCGGCTGGCGGATCAGGGGTAAAAAGGACTAATGATCAGAAGTTTTTGAGTTTTTATACTACACTCATTATCGGTTTTGTACAATGTGTTTCGCAATAAAAAGAAAAGTATACAATCAGGTTTTCAACATTATCTTTGCCAGATAGAAACAAGAACCTGGCTCAGGGGGAGCAACACAATGACAAACGCAAGGTATTTGTTGATTTATTTATTTACGATTCTGTTAAGCTTTTCTGCTATTGCACAGCAGCGGCCAAAGGCAGAACCTGCCACAACCAACCGTATCGATGAACTTCTAAACAAAATTGACACGCTGCATACAAGCCACACCGACTCTGCTTTACAACTGGCGCTTTATACATTGGAGCTTTCGCAAAAAATTGGCTACCAACATGGCGAGGTAGCTACAATGAACTTTCTGGCAGAAATATACTGGGAGAAAACGGAATTGAAAACCGCACTCGATTACGCCGATCGAGCCAAAGTAAAAGCACAAAAGCAAAAAGACAATAAGGCCTATGCCGATGCCTTATTGATTATCGGGAAAATTTATACCGATCTGGGCGACTACAACAAGAGCGCCGACCTGAACTATGAAGCCCTGCGAATATTCGACAAGCTGGCCGACCAGGAGGGATCCAGCCGTGCCCTCAACAGGATTGGTTATGTGTATTTCGAGCAAGGCAACTATACCAAGGCGCTTGAGTATTATTCACAGTCGTTGGAGATAGCCCGCAAAATCGACGACCAGGTGGGGATTTCACGCGGCCTCAACAATGTGGCTGCCTGCCACGGAATTGTGGGCAACCTTGAGCAATGCGAGCATTACATCAGGCAGGCTTTGGCTATCAGCAGCCAGTTGGGACAAAAATTGATGATGGGTATCAATTACCTCAATCTTGGCCTCCTCTCGCAGGATTCCAAAAACTACGACACTGCTTATTTTTATCTGCAGAAAGCGGCAATCATTTTTACCGAACAAAACAATGTGCCCAAGCTCACCAGTGTTTATCTGAGCCTTTCGGAATATTATAAAGAACTTAGGGACTTCCCCAAAGCGCTCGAATATGCAAACAGGGCATGGAACGAAGGCACCCTTCACAAGCTAAAAAAAGCCAAATACGAAGCCGCCGGGCAGTTGCATGCAATTTATCTTTTGCAGGACGATCTGGTAAATGCCTACAAATACAGCACGTTGCAGTTTCAGATGAAAGACAGCCTGGAGATAGAGCGCAGCATGACGCGTCTTTCGCAGTTGGAAATGATGTATGACTTTGAAAAACAACAAAGCGCCGAACAGCTTTCGCAGCAGGCACGCGAATTTACACTTATCCTGGTGGTTACTGTTCTTATTTCCATGTTAATATTATTCATCGTTGTTCTGATGGCGCGCCATCGCCTTCGGGCCAAAAATGCTATCATCCTGCAAAAGCAACTCGAAAATGATATTGATAGCAAAAACAAAGAGCTTACCGCTAATGTGATGGCGCTGATGCGCAAAAACGAAACCCTCTCCGACATTGCCGGCAAGCTGATGGAAATACGCGATGAAGCGGTGAAGGAGGAAACAAAATTTGCCATTAAAAAAATTGCGGTTGATCTGCAAAAAACTACCGACGATGAGATTTGGAAAGAGTTTGAGGTACGCTTCATGCAGGTTCACCATGAGTTTTACCAAAAAATTATCAGCCAATTTCCCAACCTTACCCCTGCCGAACAGCGACTGTGCGCCTTCTTGCGGCTAAATATGACCAGCAAAGAAATTTCGGAGCTTACAGGTCAGCGTACCGGCACACTGGAAATAGCCAGGTCGCGCTTACGCAAAAAACTGGGCATCGCCAACACCCAAACCAACCTGGTGACTTTCCTTTCACAGATTTAAACTTGACCAGCGGTGAGGGCTGGCTTTCCGTGATCAGAAATACTGCTACACGTTGTAAAGTCATTTTTTCATCGAACCAGGCGGGCGCTTCTCATCAGCCTTTTATAGTTCCATACAGGAATTGTATAGGTAGCATCACGACACGATACAGGTATTGTATGGGTAAAAAATTTGCCTGTAAATGGTATCTTACTAATCTTTGCAGCCAACAACTCAATAGGGTCATGGCCAAAGTCATTAAAAAGAAAAATAGTAATCCGAAAACTGCCGATGATACGGATGAGTTGGCGCGCTTCCGCAAGAAAAAGCAAATACAAAACAGTGCTTTAAAAAAAATATTAGAGAAATTGGATCAGCCCGACAGGGCAAAATCTTAATACACTTAACCAAGCTATTTATTCACTAAACTTTATCAAAAATGAGAAACTTTACTTTAAATGTATGGATGGGAATTTTATTCCTGTTGTTTTCGGCAACTGCTTTCGGGCAGTTCAAAATGCACGAACCCGCACAATCGCAGGTATGCTATTCTACCGACTATCAGGCTACACCGCTGCGGTCGGTCACTTCTATCTTCACCGAAGATTTTTCGGGTGGCACTTTCCCGCCTGCTGGCTGGAGCATCGCAGGAAGCGGCCAAACCAACTGGTCGGCGGCCGCTACCAACAATGCAGGCGGTGAGGCGCCTGAAGCAAGACTCAATTGGTCGCCACAATTTGTCGGCAACAGCAAGCTGGTATCTGCTGCTATTGCCACTTCGGGCTATAGTGCTTTGGTGCTCGAATTTAAACATAATGTGGACGACTATGGCGGAGGCTATATGCTAAAAGTAGAAACCACCAGCGACGGAACTACCTGGAATGAAGTGTGGTCGGTTCCGGTTTCAGGGTCTATGGGTCCCGAACAGATGACACTACTTATCGACAACGACGATGTAGGCTCTGATAATTTCAAGGTTGCTTTTACCTTCGATGGCGATTCTTATCAGCTCAATTATTGGTACATTGATGATGTTATGATTTCGGAAGCACTCGACTACGATGCGACTGCAGTTTCGATGCAAATGCCCTGGCTTCTTGCTACCGGAACTTCCGTTGCGCCCGGAGCCACGGTGGCCAATATCGGTACCACAACGGCAAGTTTTGATGTAAGCTTTAAGATCATGGATGGAGGCACAGCCATTTATTCGCATACCATTGCAGTGGCTCAGCTCGAACCTTTTACAACAGAAATGATCACGTTTCCTGAATGGGTAGCCGTTACAGGGTCATTTCAGGCCGAGATTATGACGATGCTCTCCGGCGACCAAAACCCGGTAAACGATACTATGTCGATGCATGTGGATGTAATGGAAGGACTTGTAGCCAAAAAACCGCTCTACGAAGAGTTTACCAGTTCTACATGTGGCCCTTGTGTTAGTGCTAATATTGCCATTGGTGCAGTTTTGGACGCAAACCCTGACGAATACACATTAATAAAATATCAGATGAACTGGCCCGGTAGCGGCGACCCCTATTATACTGCCGAGGGTGGCGTGCGTAAGACGTATTACGGATGCTCTTTTGTGCCCGACCTTTATATCAACTCTTTCCAGCTCAATCCGGCTGGCAGCCTTACACAAACAATTTTTGACCAATACGCAACGGCGCTTACCGCCATCGATATCGACATTACTACAGCCACCATCGATGATGAAAATGTAATTTCTATAGAAACAACCATCAACCCGTTACTCAATTTTGCTGCAGGACTTAAAGCACATATTGTTGTCATCGAAAAACTTACCGTAGGCAATGCAGGTGGCAATGGCGAAACAGAATGGCACAATGTGATGATGAAAATGCTGCCCGATGCCGCCGGTACTACCCTCGACGCCCTGGCCAGTGGTGTACCTGTAACGCTTAGCCAGACCTTCGACATGGACGAAACCAACATGGAAACTCCCAACGACCTGGCTGTGGTAGTTTTTATTCAGGACAACACCGATAAAACAGTGCACCAGTCAGCCGTTATGGATGTATCAGGCACTTTTAGTTCTTACAATGTCACCTACACAGTCAATGATGAAATGAACGCTCCCATCGAAGGTGCCGAGATTGTTATGGAAAGCAATGGATCCAAAGTTACCGATGCAATGGGTCAGGCTGTTTTTACAGGCGTTTATCCGGGCACCTATGCTTATGATGTAGAGGCGCCAGGCTTTTTCCCCACCTCCGGCAGCGTCACTGTTATCGATCAGAATGTGTCAGAAACAGTATCAATGCAGGCACCTCAATATTATTGGTTCGAAATGTTTGATTCCGATATACCGGATGATTTTACCTCCTATGCCACCAACCCCGATTTCATGTACTGGTATGACGGGCATGTTATATTTTTCAGGCAGAGTAGTACTTCCAACCCAATTATGCTGGTAACACCATTAATTGATATTACACCGGCTGATAAAATTTATTTTGATGCAGGCCAACAAAATGGCGATCCACAATTGGAGTTTGGTACCGTAACCGATCCGAATAATCCTGAAACTTTTACGGTTATCGAGACCTATTCGCCGGGAGCAGAGATGATGACTTTCGAATATGATCTTGCCGGATTGCCCGATGGCGAAGTTTATTTTGCATGGAAGCTGCCCAATAGCACCTATTCATTTTTCAGTTTCGATAATATTATCATTACCGCCGGCGGCACTCCTCCGCCTCCTGTAGGCAACTGCGAAGACTTCGACGAGCTTACCGTAGGTGGCTATGTAGCTGAGCAACTGGGCGGCAACTGGACTACCTGGAGTAACGCCCCCGGAACAGCCGAAGATGCGCTGGTTTCCGATATGTATTCCATCAGCCCTTCCAATTCAATACTCGTGGAAGGTACTACCGATCTGGTGCACCTCATCACCGGCGAAAATATTACCTCCGGCGTTTGGAGCTACAGTGTTAACATCTATGTTCCGGAAGGGAAAACCGGCTACTGGAACTTGCAGAAAGATGTGGTTCCAGGTGCCGAGTGGGGCTTCCAGGTGATGTTTGAAGACGACATGACCATGATTGTAGATGGAGGTGCTGCCGCTGCGGCTGTAATACCTTATCAATATAATACCTGGTATAACAATCAGGTAATTGTGGACCTCGACAACGACTGGTGCCAGTTTTATGTAGATGGAAATCTCGAACTGGAATATCAATGGACCTTAGGAACTTTTGGAACTGCTGGTGCACTTACGCTGGCCGGAGCCAATATCTTTGCCAATCCCGGAGCCACCGGCGTGCCGCCCGGTGCTTTCTTCGACGACATCTGCTTCACGGAAGTTGGCAACGCCGATTGCGATGATTTTGATGACCTCACCGTTGGAGGATTTGTAGCTGATCAACTGGGCGAAATGTGGACTACCTGGAGCGGTGCCCCTGGTGGAACTGAAGATGCCCCCGTAAGCAGCGATTTTTCTAACAGCCCCGACAACTCCTTCGTGGTAAATGCAACCACCATCGATTTGATTCGTATGTTGAGCGATACCCCCATCGAAACGGGACAATGGCTTTATTCAAATTACATCTATGTTCCTTCTGGAAAATCCGGATATTTCAATGTCCAATCTGATCCTGTTCCCGGTCAGGAATGGGTTATCGAACTTTATTTTGATGAGGGCGGCACGGGTTCATTTGCCGGTGGAAGCACCGAAACCTTTAGCTATGCACCCGACACCTGGATTTTTGTTGAGGTCAACTTCGACCTGAATTCTGATCTGGCTCAGGTATTTTTTGATGGTGAATTGATGGTTGAATTTGCCAATGAATTCACCATTGGTGGTGTAGATTATTATGGCTCCGATACTGGCGGAGCGCCAGGTGCTTACTTTGATGATGTGTGTTTTGGACCGGGAATGGTCATAACAGGTATCGATGAAACCGCGCCTGTAACTACCCGCATCTATCCCAATCCTGCTACCGATGTAGTGTATATCACATCTGGTCAGACGATTACTTCGGTGCAGATATTCAACTATGCCGGCCGACTGGTAGCCAATGAAGCGACCAACAGCGAGAGCTGCCGCATTAATACCCGGCAATATGCTCCGGGTCTTTACATTTTCCGCATCCAAACCGCCGAGGGATTTACCACCCAACGCGTGGTGATACAATAACTTTTTTCGCTTATGTTTTTTTGAAATTGGCTACCTGTTATGGGCAGCCTTTTTTTTGGCTGAACCACCTCTCATGCGCAGAGCTAATGTTTGAAAGAAAATATTTGTAAATAAATTTCTGAAAAAACAAAAAAGTACTATTTTTGCACTCCCTTTTTAGGGAAAAGGATTGCCCGATGGTGTAATTGGCAACACGTCTGATTTTGGTTCAGAAGAGTCCAGGTTCGAGCCCTGGTCGGGCAACCAAAAAAGTGAAATTAAAAGCCTTGCCTTGTGCAGGGCTTTTTCATTTGTTGAAGAATCTACGAATGAGCGCGAAGGTTAGTCCACGAATGAGCGCGAAGGTTAGTCCACGAATTCACGCGAAAAATAATTAGCGATAATTCGCTTCATTGACGGAAATTCGCGGACTGCATTTGGCGGAAATTCGTGGACTGAATTTAACGGGAATTTGCGGACTGTCAAAAGAATCCACGAATGAGCGCGAATCAGGCTAATTAACACGAAAAAATAATTAGCGGTAATTCGCTTAATTGGCGGGAATTCGCGGACTGCATTTAGCGGGAATTCGCGGACTGTCACAAGAATCCACGAATGAGCGCGAATCATGCTAATTAACACGAAAAAATAATTAGCGGTAATTCGCTTCATTGGCGGAAATTCGCGGACTGCATTTGGCGGGAATTTGCGGACTGTCACAAGAATCCACGAATGAGCGCGAATCATGCTAATTAACACGAAAAAATAATTAGCGATAATTCGCTTCATTAGCGAAAATTCGCGGACTGCATTTGGCGGAAATTCGCGGACTGCATTTAACGGGAATTCGCAGACAGTCAAAAGAATCCACGAATGAGCGCGAATCATGCTAATTAACACGAAAAAATAATTAGCGGTAATTCGCTTCATTGGCGAAAATTCGCGGACTGCATTTGGCGGAAATTCGCGGACTGTCAAAAGAATCAGTAATCTCTATTTAACGACAAAACCTGAATAGTCTCCCGCTGGAATTTCCTGCACCAGCACCTGATCTACCCGCGCCCAGGTTGGGCCCTGATGGCACCAACTGACAAAACTTTCTATTGCGTCGGTCGGGCCTTGCGCTTCCACATACACCGATCCGTCGGCAAGGTTGCGCACAAATCCCGCCAGCGCCAGCTCCTGCGCCTGCTTGCGGGTGTGGTAGCGAAAACCTACATTTTGCACCCTTCCCTCAATCGTTATTGCGACAGCTTTTTCGTTCATACTTTTTATATCGAAAGTCGTTTCATCACCAGCGATTCAATGCGTACGTAGAGCTTTTGCGGGCTAAAGCTCCGCCATTCGAGTGTGTTGAATTGGCCACCCAGCGCTAGGTAATAGTCGATGCGTGCAGCAGCAAACTCATCCACCACATGCGGGCGAAAGTTGAGCGCTACAATCCAGCCATCTTCCACTTCGTCAAACCATTCCTGGTAATAATCGTCTTCCGACGAATGGAAATTCATCACATTTTCACCTATCAAAATAAATTTGTTGATACCAGCCTCAATCAATGGCTCCACGATATTACGTTTCAAAAACATGATGTCGTTGTGCAGACAGTCGTTCCACTCGCCCATCATTTCGATGATGACGTAGCCATCGCGGTAATTGGCATACAAAATTTTGATGTAAAGCGTGGATGAGCCAATTTCGTCCCACTGTGGATGGATGTAATAATTGTAAACGGCATGTGAAAATTCAAACTCGCTGTATTTTCGGTTGTAAAATGGCGACCGCTCGTCCTCCTCGGAAGCGTACAAATGGCGCCATGAATAAAAAGGTTCTATCTCGTGCATTACTCCAAATAGTGTTTTGTTTTAAGGTGAGGCCGAAATGAGAAAATCAATGTGATGCTGGCAAACAGACTAAAATCGTTTTCTTTTTAAAAAATTAAAACCAGCCTATTGATTGCCTTTGTATATTTTGATGTTGATTTTTTCGTGCGTCACCAGGCCTTGTTTAACGGTTTTCTGAATAAACGGCATGAGCTTATCGATATTTTCCGCAGAGTCGATAACTTCTATCAGCACGGGCAAGTCGTCGCTAAGACGCAGCACGCGGGTGGTATGTATGTGGCTGTTGGCGCCAAACCCCATCACCCCGCGAAAAACGGTGGCTCCGGCCAGCTTCAGTTCACGGGCTTTGAGCACGATGGCTTCATAGAGGTTTTTGCCTTCCCACACGTCGGATTCGCCGATGTAAATGCGCAGCTTTACGCCGTTGGTATTTTCGTCCATCATCTTATCCAATTTTATAATTAATAATAAAACGCGACAAAGCGTAGCCAGCAAACACCAGCAAAATGCCAAAGAAATTGCTAATGAAAACATTGACCAGCGCATATTTTATGTTGCCGTCGCGAAACAGTTGCAGGCTTTCAAATGCGAAAGTAGAAAAGGTGGTGAAGCTGCCAAAGACACCGATAAACAGGAAGTAACGAACGCCCTGCGTGATATTTTCGCGACCGAGCAATCCCCAGAAAAAACCGATGAGCAGCGAGCCAGCCAAATTTACGGCCAACGTGCCCCATGGAAATACGCCACCATAAATTTTGTGTGGCAATCCCGAAACCCAGTAACGCAGCAAAGTGCCGCCGGCACCTCCTATTATCAGATAAACTATTTTGAGCATAACCTTCCCTTTTTTCTATACAGCAAATTTTATCCCCGGCAACAGCTTGAGCCGCTGATAGAGGTATTGCAGTTGGTCGTTGTCGCGGATGGTAATATTTACCGTAAGGCTCACATATTTGCCTTTGCTGCTGTGCCGTGCGCTAATGAATTTGTGCGTAACCCCGGCATCTTCTATCACCAGCTCCAGGTTGCGTTTTTGAATGTCGGGTGCCTCGGTAGTTTCAAAGATTACTTTCAGATCGTAATTTACCGGATATTCTATTTTCTCTTGATTGAAGGGATCGGTTGGATTATCAGAACTAAAAATGTTGTTTTTCATCAGGATGATTTTACGTTATTGTTGCGTCAGATTAACGATGGTGGGCAGAAATTTGTTTTGAACGTTGCTCCCATAAAATCACGAATGTCTTTGATGACGGTGGACTGCAGGCTGTAAAACTGTGGACTGCCTTCAGCCAACTATTCATCCGCAGCTTTGGCTGCCATGTCGGCCAGCACCAGCCGTATTACCCCAAAGCTGTATTCGCCTTTTAGCCCGGCATGTAGCTCGGCCAGGTTAGCCGATTCGTGTTTGCCGGCATACGCGCGGATAGCCTCCGCTTTTGTTTTATCAAGAATCTCCTCCACGCTGATTGTCCCCGCCAGGACAAATTTTGAAAAATGCCCCTGGATGGTTCCCAGAGTAAGTTTGCGCTCGGTGGCAATTTCTTCAAGGGTTTTGCCCGACTTATAAAGCGCAAAACTCACCTGCTGCGTGCTGACTTTGGCTTCCTTCTCCTGCTCCTGATCTGGTATTGCTCTTTTTAACTTTCTCTCCTTTTTATCACCAGAACCCGAAGCAGGCATTGTCTTGGTGCGTTCGGTGTATAGCCCGCTATTTTTGAGCGCTTCCGGGGTGATCTCTTTATTTTCGAGAGCACTTTGCAAAATGGCTTCGGCTTTATGAATATAATAGCGTTGCCTGAAAAACATCATCTCCAGATCGTTTAATTCGCTGAGGTATGCCTTGGTCTTTTTACTGCTTTTTAGCGTGGCGGTATGTTCGGTTATTTGTGTGGAAAAATCTTTAAGGATAGGTTCGAAATAGTTTTTGGCAGCCGCTGTTCTTTTGAGCAAGTGCTGCAGGTCAGCCTGGTTGCCGTGGGTTATTTGTTGTATTTGCTTTATAAATTTGTCAGCTATTTCCAGTGGTTCATCTATGGCACCCAGCAGCTTTTGCGCCCAGGGCTTGTACTTTTGTTTTTCTGATTTGGTAGCATCTTTTGTATAGCTGTTGTAATGTTGCCGCAGTTCTTCTTTGAGCCATTGCATATCAAAAGCTCTGATGGTCTGTGTCGCAATAAAACGCTGCCGCTCCTGCTGTAGATTTTCTGCAAGTTTTTCGCCGGGAGATTTGTTTTGGGAATATTGCATCACAGCTTGTTCCATTTGAAGGTTGCGTGTGCTGATGGGTGAGCTTAGCGCCAATCCATCCAGGCTGGTGAGGCGCGACAGAGCCACATAAACCTGTCCCGGTGCAAAAGCCTCCGAGAGGTCAAGAACCGCTTTTTCGAAAGTTAACCCCTGGCTTTTGTGCACCGTTACTGCCCACGCCAGCTTTAATGGGAAATGGCTAAAACTCCCCAGACTCGATTCTTCTATCTCGCCGTTTTCTTCATTCAACGTGAAGCGCTTATTATCCCAGCGGTATCGCGCCACGGTTACGGTTTCGCTGTCATCATCAAAACCAACTTCTATTTCATCATCATCCAGATTTTTAATTTTCCCAATACGACCATTGTAGTAGCGGCCTTCGCCCGAAGGATCGTTTTTGATAAACATAACACGTGCATCCTTTTTCAGCGACAGCACCTGATCTACCGGAAAGCTGTGCTCGGAGAATTCGCCCGTTACCTCTGCGGAGTAGGTGTAGGTTTTGCCGGCCAATTGCTGCAAAGCATTTTTATTAACCAGATCCGCTTTGTAATTATGTGTGGTAAGTAAAATATAGCCTTCGTCGATTTTTTTCTGAAAATCGCGGCAGTATCTTTTGTTGAGCAGCTCCAGGTCGGGAGCCGCCTGCTGGTTGTTGCGAAAGCGGTTGAGCAGGTCGATAAACTGCTGATCGCTTTGGCGGTAAATTTTATCAAGTTCGATATAAACGGGCGGATTTTCGCGTAAAGCGTGTGCTTCAAAAAAATATGCCGATTTGTAAAAGGGTGCCAGATACTGCCATTCGGCTTCTTTAATCACCGGGGGCAATTGTAGCAGGTCGCCGATAAATAGCATCTGCACGCCGCCAAACGGAATGTGGCGCTTTCGGCGCAACGAGCGAAGCATGTGGTCGATGGCGTCGAGCAGGTCGGCGCGCAGCATACTCACCTCGTCGATGATTAATAGCTCCATCTCACGCAGCATATTTATCTTGTTGCGATTGAAGCGTCGCTGACGCAGCAGGCTCTGTGGCGTGTTAATCTCGACAGAAAAGGAGGTCTGTCCTGCCGGAATTTCGGCGGGGATAAAACTCCCGAAAGGCAGTTGCAAAAGCGAGTGCAGCGTTACGCCGCCGGCATTGATAGCTGCGATGCCTGTAGGTGCCGCTATCACACATTTTTTGTGTGTAGATTGGCTGATGCTGTGCAAAAACGTTGTCTTGCCGGTTCCAGCTTTCCCCGTTAAAAAAATATGTCGCTCGGTGCTGTTGACGAAAGCAGCGGCCAACTGTGCTAAATTTCCGGTAGTAGAACTCATGCGGTGCCTGGTTTTGAAAATTTTTGAAGGGATAAAAGTAGCAAATTTTGCTGCACTGCAAAAAATGGAATCCGCGAAGTATTAAGAATTTACCTGGCTCTATACTCATCATATCGCTGCTGATGCCGCATCCAGAAATTGGCAGAGATTTGTGTAACATTTTCAAATTTAATAGCCATCTCATGCGTAATGGCACTTTCTTCTTTAATAATTGCAATAATCGTTTTTTCGGGTGTATCACTTCGTAGAGCAAATTCCTTAATGCTCATGCCCATTTCCTGCAATTTTTCTTCTAAAGTGGCTCCGGGATGAGAAACGGTTTGTGGAAAATATTCATTTGTTGTTGTCACAGCTTAGCCTTCCTTGTGGTGGTTTATAATATCGCAACCTTATTTCTTTGCAAAATCAAAAAATCTTCGGGTACTTGTAGGGATTTACATCGTGCATCAGGTTGTAAACGGCATCAAAAACATCTTCGGCGTTTGGATTGGAGAAGTAATCGCCGTCGGTGCTGTAGGCCGGGCGGTGCGCTTCGGCGGTGACGGTGCGTGGCTCCGTGTCGAGATAGTAATATCCCTTTTGTTCTTCCAGCACTTTTTGCATCATAAAAGCGGTGGCGCCACCGGGAACGTCTTCATCAAAAAATAAAATTTTATTGGTTTTTTTGAGCGACTCCACTATGGTGTGATGCAGGTCGAAAGGCAGCAGCGACTGCACGTCGATCAGCTCCACGTCGATGCCAAAATCCTGCAACTGTTCGGCAGCTTCTTCAGCTATGCGAACGCAGGCGCCATAGGTCACCACAGTGATGTCGGTGCCTTTTTTCAAAATTTCGGGAACGCCTATCGGCACACGGAATTCGCCCAGGTTTTCGGGTACGCGTTCGCGCAGGCGGTATCCGTTGAGTGGCTCGATGATGACCGCCGGGTCGTCGCCGGCCATCAGCGTATTGTAAAATCCCGCTGCCTGCGTCAGATTGCGCGGAACGAGCACGTGCATTCCACGTATCGAGTTGATGACCATGCTTAGCGGCGAACCTGAATGCCAGATACCCTCCAGCCGATGGCCGCGGGTGCTTACAATCAGCGGCGCCTTTTGGCCGCCTTTGGTGCGGTAGGTGAGCGTGGCCAGGTCGTCGCTGAGGACTTGCAGCGCATAAAGCAAATAGTCGAAATACTGGATTTCGGCTATCGGACGCATGCCGCGCATAGCCAGCCCGATGCCTTGCCCAATGATAGTAGCCTCGCGGATGCCCGTATCAAAAATGCGTTGTTCGCCGTATTTTTCTTGCAACCCCTCGTAGGTCTGATTCACACCGCCGATGCGTCCAACGTCTTCACCGAAGGCAATTAATTGCGGATACTTTTCGAAAAGCTTGTCGAAGTTATCACGCAGGATTTCCCTTCCCGGAGCTGTTTTGGAGCTTTCGGCGTAGCGTGCAGGCACGGGAGCCACTTTGAGTGCCGAAAACTGATCTTCGCTGTAAAGGTGGGAGTTGAAACGCTCGCGGTTTTTTTCCATCTCCTTGTCGAACCATTCCGTAACGTTGGTTTTGAGCGAGTTGGCCGGATTGCTGCATGAGTTGCAGATGAGGCGCAGCGTACGTTTGGCATGTGAGAGCGTGTCCTTACGAATGGGTTCGGCAATACGTGCCAGGTCTTCTTTGAGCGCGGCAATTTTGTTTGTCTTAGCGCAGTTGCAGGTGCTTATATCGGTGATTCGCAAAAAATCATCACGCTCTTGCAGCAGCGTATCCATAAAATTTTTCCAGGCTTTGCGGCGCGCTTCTTTCACGCGCTGCACCGCCAGCTTTTCAATTTCATCCAGTTCTTCAGTAGTGGCAATTTTTTCGCCAACGATCCATTCGCGCATCTTTTTCAGGCCATCATTTTCAACTTCCCATTTCAGCCTTTCGGCAGATTTGTATCGCTCATGCGATCCGCTGGTGGAGTGTCCCTGCGGCTGTGTGATTTCCACCACATGAAACAATACGGGGATATGTTCTTGGCGGCACAATGCGATGCCTTCGGCGTAAGCACGACACAGCTCAGCATAATCCCAGCCTTTTATTTTATAAATCTTAAAACCTTTACTTTTTTTGTCGGCAGCAAATCCAGCCAAAGCCTCAGAAATACTGCTTTTGATGGTTTGCAGATCGCGTGGCACGGAGATGCCATAGCCATCGTCCCACACCGACATGGCCAACGGAACCTGAAGTACGCCGGCGGCATTGATAGTTTCCCAAAAAATCCCTTCAGAGGTGCTCGAATCGCCGATGGTGCCGAAAGCTACCTCGTTGCCACGTGCTGTAAATTTATGAAAATCAGCAAGGCCTTTATTATGCCGATAAAATTTGGAAGCATATGCCAGCCCCAGCAGACGCGGCATTTGTCCGGCGGTGGGCGACACGTCGGCGGAAGAGTTTTTCAACTGCATCTGATCCATCCAGGTGCCGTCGGCATTGATGTAGCGCGTGGCGAAGTGGTTGTTCATAAGTCTGCCTGCCGTGCCGGGATTAAAATCCTGGTCGGTGTCGCCGTAGAGCTGTGCAAAAAATTCTTCGAGCGTCAACATGCCGGTGGCCATCATAAAGGTTTGGTCGCGGTAGTATCCCGAACGCCAGTCGCCGTTTTGGAATTGCTTGGCCATAGCCAGTTGTGGTACTTCTTTGCCGTCGCCAAAAATTCCAAACTTGGCTTTTCCGGTAAGCACTTCGCGACGTCCCAAAAGACTTGCCTGGCGGCTTTCGTGCCCCAATTGGTAGTCGGCGAGAACTTCTGCTTTATTGAAATTCAATGGATTAGTTTCTTTGGGTGGTTTCGTTTTTGGCATAAGTGCTTATTATTGTGTGAATTAACATGCAAAAGTAGGCAAATTAAGTAAGTAGGCAGTCGGATACAAACTTAAAAATTCATAACTGTATCACCTTTCAACCTGTTGCATCAAGAACATTACTTTTGCTGCAAATTTATAAAGAATGATTCCTTACGAGAAATTTATTTTAGAAAATGGGTTGCGTGTCATCGTGCACCGTGATACCAGCACGCCTATCGTGGCCATGAATATCCTCTACGATGTGGGTGCCCGCGACGAAGACCCTGACCGCACAGGTTTTGCGCATCTTTTTGAGCATCTCATGTTTGGCGGCTCCATCAACATTGCAAAATACGATGAACCATTGGAGGCAGTGGGCGGTCAAAACAACGCCTTTACCTCCAACGACGTCACCAATTATTATCTTACCCTTCCGCGGCAAAACCTCGAAACGGCTTTTTGGTTGGAGAGCGACCGGATGTTCGGGCTGGCATTTTCGGAGAAGAGCCTGGAGGTGCAGCGCAATGTAGTGAGCGAAGAGTTCCGGCAGACGCATCTTAATCAGCCTTATGGCGATGTGTGGCTGCTGCTGCGGCCGGTGGCGTATCAGGTGCATCCTTACCGCTGGCCCACAATTGGTAAAGAGATAAGCCATATCGCAAATGCTAAGATGGAGGATGTGCGCGCTTTTTATGATAAATATTATAACCCTGATAATGCTGTGATGGTGGTGGCGGGCAATGTTACAACCGACGAAGTAAGGAAGCTTTCGGAGAAATGGTTTGCGCCCATTCCTAACAAAGGCCGCCATGTGCGTGCCCTTCCGCAGGAGCCGCCGCAGCGGGAGGCACATCGCCTCGTGGTGGAGCGGCAGGTGCCGGCGGATGCTATCTATAAAGTGTGGCACATGGGCAGCCGCCTCGACGCTGCTTATCATACCACCGATCTTATCTCCGATGTGCTGAGCAAAGGCGATTCGTCGCGTTTTTATCAACATCTTATCAAAGATAAAAAACTCTTTTCGGAGCTTGATGCCTTTATTATGGGCAGCTTCGACAAGGGGTTGTTTGTGGTTGCCGGCCATCCCGCCAAGGGCGTAAGTTTGCAAACTGCCGAAGCCGCCATCGACGAACAGATGCACGCCCTTACACTACAGCCGCCACCCGCTGCGGAGTTGCAAAAAGTGAAAAATAAAATGGAGGCTACGCTGGTTTTTTCCAGGATGAATGTGCTGGACAAAGCCATGAATCTGGCTTTCGCCGAATTGCTGGGCGATGCAAATTTGATAAACCTCGAAGCCGAAAAATATCAGGCAGTAACAACCGAAATGCTCCGTGAAACGGCAAACTCTATTTTCCGCCACGAAAACTCAACCACATTATTTTATAAATCTACTGAACCCAAAAATCATGACACAGAATTATAGAGCCACCAGCCCGCCGCGTTTTGAAGTGAGCGCTGTGCCCATGCTACAGCCCGAATATTTCCAACTCGACAACGGAGTGCCCGTTTATGCTATTAATGCCGGCACGCAGGAGGTGGTAAAAATTGATCTGATTTTTGATGCAGGCCATGTGCAGCAACAGCAGCCGCTGCAGGCTTCGTTTACCAACAAATGCCTGATAGAAGGTACTGCACATTATTCTTCTAACCAAATTGCCAACCTGCTCGACGGACGGGGCGCCTACCTGCGCAACTTTTCCGACCTCGACGATGCGCGGCTTACGCTTTATTCGCTCAACAAACATCTGGATTATCTGATGCCCGTTTTTTCAGAAGTGGCGCTACAAGCTGTTTTTCCTGTGGCGGAGGTGGCAACCATCATCGAAAAATCCAAACAGGAGTTTTTGGTGAATATGGAAAAAGTGCGCTATGTGTCGCAGCTTCATTTCAATAGATTGCTCTTCGGCGAAAGCCATCCCTATGATACTTTTCGCACAGCGGAAGATTATGACAAAGCAAATACCGACATGCTGCGGTCATTTTATGCAGCACATTACGCCACAAGTCCTTTTCGAATCATAGTATCGGGGAAGTTGCAGGCAAATTTGCAAACATTGCTCAACCAATACTTTGGGAAACACACACCCGTGGCTGCTGCGGTGGTGCCCACCGCTTCACCCACCCACACCGCTGCTTCGGTGCAGTATATTCAGCGTGCAAATGCTTTGCAGGCAGCACTGCGAATTGGGAAAGTGATAGTCAATAAACATCATCAGGATTTTATGGGTTTGATGGTACTTAATACCATTCTGGGTGGTTATTTCGGCTCGCGGCTTATGACCAATATCCGCGAAGACAAAGGCTACACCTATGGCATTGGCTCCAGTCTGGTATCGGTGCAGCAAGCCGGTATGTTGGTGATCGCTTCGGAAGTAGGGGATGATGTGCAACAGAAAGCGATGGATGAGATTTTTATAGAAATAGAAAAACTGCGCCGTGAACCGGTGCCGGCTGGTGAGCTGGAGCTAGTGAAAAACTATTTGCGCGGCACAATGCTTCGCGGCGCCGATGGTCCTTTTCAACTTTCGGAACTGCTCAAGGCCGCTCTCGACTATGGCTTCGATCTAACGTGGTACAACAACTACATCGAAACCATAAAAAACATCACGGCAAACGAAATCCAGCATTTGGCCGTTAAATATCTTGAAACTGATAGTTTTACGCGTTTGGTGGTAGGTAAACAACAAACCGAAAACAATACTAATGAAAGAAAAGAATAAGCTATTTTTTGGTTTTTGTTTGGTAATGCTTGCTCTGCTCCTCTTTAGCTTTAAGGGGTACGGGCAGAGTTTGCAAACGCCCGCTATCGATTCCATCAGCATCGAGGCCTCGCATCCTATTATAAGTTGGTTTCCTAATACAGACAACACGGGTGGATATGTGATTGTAAAACGTGTAAACAATGCAGGCATCTTTATCTGGCAACGCATCGATACAGTTTTTGGGATTAACCAAACTACCTATACCGATGTTTCGGCCAATGCTTGCTTAGCGCCGCAATGGTACCGCGTTTATGCTACTTCCGGGCCTGCTATGCCCGACTCGCCCTGGTCGGACACGCTGCGAACCATCTTTTTGGAACAGCCTGCCTTTGATATCTGTGCCAACACAGTGCAATTGCAATGGACACCCTACATCAACATGGTGAATACTTTGGGGGGATATCGGATTTTTGCTTCTGAAAATGGCGGTATTTTTTCTCAGATTGGTCAGACTGCTGCCACCGAAACCCAATTTACCCATACCAATCTAACGCCCGGAACAATTTACTCCTATAAAATTCAGGCCGTCAATCAGGACGCAACCCGCAGCTCTACTTCCTGCGAGCAGTCCATTCTTAGCCGAACCTATCCGAAGCCGGAGTTTGTTTATGTAAAATACGCCACCGTCGAAGACAACGATCATATCAAAATTGCCTGGATTGCTGATGAAGCACCGATAAGCAAATACAGCGTTCTGCGCAGTGAAGATGGCGTAACTTACGACACCATCAGTCGCATCAGCGACCTTTCTACTTATGCTCCTCCCCAATTTTACTACGATACCACTGCCGACTTCAATAGCAAAAGCTATTATTACAAAATAACTGTGTGTGATAGTTGTGGATTTGCACGCGGATTACCGGTAAATTTTGCCCAAACGATTTTCCTGACTGGTGCTCCTGCACTGGCGGGATTTATTAATGAGCTGCAATGGAACCCCTATGAAGACTGGCCTTTGGAGGTGGAGAAATATGAGATTTACCGTAAGGTGGACGGAACGCCCAATCCGGCAGGCCCACTGGAAACGGTTGCCGGAAACCAAACCGATTTTCAGGACAATGTTGCCGACTTCAGCGATTTCAAAGGGCAATTCAGCTATTATGTAAAAGCCATCGAAACCGAAGGCGACAATGGTTACGAAAGTACTATCGACTACAGCATCTCCAACGAGATTGTCATTTCGCGCGAAAGTCGCATCCTGGTTCCCAACGCCATCATCGCTGGCGGCACTCCGCCGGATGATGAGTTTAAACCTGTGGTACAGTTTATCGAGCAGGAAGCATATCAATTGATCATCTTCAACAAATGGGGGCAGCAGCTTTTTGCCAGCCGGCAAATAAGCGACGGATGGAATGGAACCTACAACGGCGAATGGGTGCCTGCGGACACCTACGTTTATCTGATAAAATACAAAAACGCTGCGGGAGTACTCTCCGAAAAGCGCGGTACCGTGACGGTGATAAGGTAGCCCCACCCATACAATATCCCGATTGAAACCCGTATCAAAATAAAAGGGCAAGCCTTTCGACTTTGCCCTTCTAATCATGAAAACTTTTACAAAATAATCACTGCTTTAAACAATGATTACTTTGTATTAATTATTTAATCACGCCCAGCTCTTTGCCCACTTTTGCGAAAGCATTGATGGCTTTGTCGAGATGCTCGCGTTCGTGCGCTGCCGACAGTTGCACGCGGATACGGGCTTGTCCTTTGGCTACTACCGGATAATAGAAACCAATGACATAAATTCCTTCTTTGAGCAGCTTGGCAGCCATATCCTGCGATAGCTTGGCGTCGTAAAGCATCACGGCGCAAATAGCCGATTTGGTAGGTTTGATATCGAAACCGGCATCGATCATTTTTTTAACAAAATATTCGGTGTTTTCGTGCAGTTTGTCCTGCAGCTCATTGGTTTCGGTCATCATGTCGAACATTTCGATACCGGCACCAACAGCGGCTGGAATCAACGAGTTGGAGAACAGATAAGGACGTGAGCGCTGACGCAGCATCTCAATAATCTCTTTGCGACCGGTAGTAAAACCACCAATGCCACCGCCAAATGCTTTGCCCAGCGTGCCGGTGATGATGTCCACTTTGCCGCGAATGTTGAAAAGCTCAGTAACGCCGCGACCGGTTTTGCCAACCACGCCAGCGCTATGGCACTCGTCAACCATTATCATGGCATCATATTTTTCGGCCAGCGCCACGATTTTGTCCATCGGAGCTACGTTGCCGTCCATCGAGAAAACGCCGTCGGTAACGATAATTTTGAAACGTGCTGTTGAAGCTTCTTTGAGTTTCTCTTCCAGATCGGCCATGTCGGCATTTTGGTAGCGAAAGCGCTGTGCTTTACACAGGCGCACGCCGTCGATAATGGAAGCATGATTGAGCGAATCGGAGATGATGGCATCCTGCTCACCAAAGAGCGGCTCGAATACACCGCCGTTGGCATCGAAACACGCTGCATACAAAATGGTGTCTTCGGTACCGAAAAACTCGGCAATTTTTGCCTCGAGGGTTTTGTGCATGTCCTGGGTTCCGCAGATAAAGCGTACCGATGACATACCAAAGCCACGATCGTCGAGCGATTCTTTGGCAGCCTCTACCAGCCGCGGATGGTTGCTCAATCCCAAATAATTGTTAGCGCAAAAGTTGAGAACCTCGGCCCCTGAGGTAAGCGTAATTTCAGCTCCCTGCGGCGAATTGATGATGCGCTCTTCTTTATAAAGCCCGGCTTCCCGGATGTCGGTAAGCTCTTTTTGCAGATAATCTTTGATTTTTCCGTACATTTTAAATTTTATTTTTAATAGTAAAACGATACAATTGTTTGCTCATTAACAAGGCGGCAAATATAGTGTATTTGTTTTTTAATGAGCGGTTTCGTGTTGTCAAATATTTACAATGGCAAAGCGCCGTACATAAAAAAAACTATTTTTGCCCGCTTTGATGTTAACAAATTAACAAACTGATAAAAACTAAATTTTGTATGAAGAATATTCTGGTTATTGGCTCTGTCGGACAAATAGGTTCGGAACTCACCATGGCATTGCGCCAAAGGTATGGTAATGATAATGTGGTAGCTGGCTATCGCAAAACACAGCCTTCGCAGGAGCTGGCCGAAAGCGGCCCGCTGGAAGTGGTGGATGCTACCGATGTAGAACGTCTGGTGGACGTAGTAAAAAAATATAAAATCGACACCATTTACAACCTGGCCGCACTGCTGTCGGGCGTGGCCGAAAAGAGACCGCAGGCAGCATGGAATGTAGGCGTCAACGGTGTTTATAATGTTTTGGAGATCGCACGCGAGCACAATTGCGCAGTATTTTTCCCAAGCTCTATCGGTGCTTTCGGTTCCAGTACTCCACTCGACAACACCCCGCAGGATACCATCCAACGCCCCGGCACCATGTACGGCGTGACTAAAGTAACGGGCGAGTTGCTGAGCGATTATTATTACAAACGCTTTGGTGTGGATACCCGTGGGGTGCGCTATCCCGGCATCATCTCCAACGTTACCCTTCCCGGCGGCGGCACCACCGACTACGCCGTAGAGATTTATTACGAAGCCATCAAAACCGGAAAATTCACCTGCCCGCTGGGCAAAGGCACTTTCCTGGACATGATGTACATGCCCGACGCCATCGACGCAGCCATCGACCTGATGGAAGCCGACCCTACAAAACTCAAGCACCGCAACTGTTTCAACGTTACGGCCATGAGTTTCGACCCGGAGATCATTTACAACGCCATCAAAAAATACATGCCCGACTTTAAAATGGATTACGACGTTGATCCATCAAAACAAGCCATCGCCGACTCGTGGCCTAACAAAATGGACGACAGCGCCGCGCGCGAAGAGTGGGGCTGGAACCCGCAGTGGGACCTCGACCGCATGACGCAGGATATGCTCAAAGTTATTAAAGAAAAACATGAGAAGGGATTGATTTAATTTCTCAGCGTACAGTCAGGCGGCGATTTTATTGATCTTTAAAATTCACTCCGCGACTTATCAAAAAAAGCCACTCTTTGCGGGGTGGCTTTTTTGTATCAAGGCATATCAAATTTATTCAAACTTACTTAAATAAAACTTTGGATTTTACATAGTATTTCCGTTACGTTTGAAACTTTTTGTATTTTTGACAAAAGTTTCAATTATGATAGAAGAAAATAAAAGCAACTTTTTAAAGTATAAAAAGCCATACATTGCCAGGAATCGTTTGATTGATAAGGTGAAACCTTTTATTGATAAAGATATCATCAAGATATTTACTGGGCAACGTAGGGTTGGGAAAAGCTATTTGTTGTTTCAGATCGGAGATTGGATTTTACAGGAAAACAGCAAGGCGAACATCATTTATATTAATAAAGAGCTTGTTGATTTTGATTTCATTCAAAATTATCAGGATCTGACAGCCTACGTTGAAGTCAAATCTATTGCGAATTACAACTATCTCCTTATTGACGAGGTGCAGGATATCGACCGGTTTGAGTTGGCATTGCGCAGTTTGCTGGCTAGTGGAAAAACTGACATCTATTGTACAGGAAGTAATTCACAACTATTGTCTGGTGATATTTCGGGATATTTAAGCGGCCGGTCCATCGAAATGAATGTTTACAGTTTGTCTTACAATGAATTTCTAATCTTTCATAAAATTGAAGAATCCTCGCAGGCCTTTCTTAAATATCTCCGCTATGGAGGCCTGCCTTATCTCATTCATCTTAAACTGGAAGACCATATCATTTTTGACTATCTCCGCAACATTTACTCAACTATTTTATACAAGGATGTAGTAAATCGTTTCAATGTCAGAAACACCTATTTCCTGGAACAGCTCATAAAATTCCTTGCTGACAATACCGGGCAATTGTTCTCAGCAAAACGAATAAGCGACTTCCTGAAATCACAAAAAGTGTCGGTTTCAGTTCAGGTAATTTTAAATTATATTGATCATCTCCGGCAATCCTTCATGATTTTTCAGGTCAGCAGAAAAGATATTGCCGGAAGAAAAATATTTGAAACCGGACATAAATATTATTTTGAAGACCTCGGATTGAGAAACTCAATTATTGGTTTTCGCCAGGCAGATATTGCTAAAATACTTGAAAATATTGTTTTCGTTCATTTGCTGATACACGGCTACCAGGTTACCATTGGAAATCTGGGCAATCTGGAGATCGATTTCGTAGCTGAACGCTTGGATAAAAAATACTATATTCAGGTAACTTACATTGCTGCTACACAAGAGACGTATAACCGCGAAGCTGGCAATCTGTTGAAGATAAATGACAATTACCCGAAATACATCGTGTCAATGGACGAACTTCCTGCTTCTAATGCAAATGGAATCATTCACATGAATATCCGGGAATTTTTAACGAGTTTTCGTTAACCGGCTGTCAATCCGATGTTTTTTCCGGAGCATTCCACCTTGCGGGGCGCGCGTTAGTACAATTTTTAGTTTGAAATGCCCTAACACCGCTGATTAGCCTTTTAGCCTCCTTACCTTGACAAGGTAAAACAAGCCATCCCCGACTCGTGGCCCAACAAAATGGACGACAGCGCCGCGCGCGAAGAGTGGGGCTGGAACCCGCAATGGGACCTCGACCGCATGACGCAGGATTTGCTCAAAGTGATTAAAGAAAAACATGAGAAGGGATTGATTTAATCTTTTTGCTTTTCAGTCACGCGGCGATTTTATTGATCTTTAAAATTCGCTCTGCGACTTATCAAAAAAGCCACGCTTTGCGGGGTGGCTTTTTTATTTCCGAACAATTTCAAAGTTGAAAGTCTGCAATTTCAAAGTCGATGTCCTGCAAT
>SABY01000029.1 GCA_009928785.1 Clostridia bacterium
GATAAAAGGCAAAAGATAAAAGGCAAAAGATAAAAGGCAAAAGATAAAAGGCAAAAGATAAAAGGCAAAAGATAAAAGGCAAAAGATAAAAGGCAAAAGGAAAAAGGCAAAAGAAGAAAACGAAAGACAAATAAATTTCAATATCAAAAATTCCAAAGATTAAATTGAATGCCTTTAATGAATATTTTTATAATACCTTTTCTGCGCATTCGTAATTTTGATTTAAATTTTTCGACTTAAGTTCAGATAAATTGGATTTTAAAAAAGGGATTGATAATGCTGTTTTTTTATTAATATGAAAACCACGACCACGAAAAACCCCCGGCAAACACCCCGGCAAATGCCGCCGGAGCCGCCCATGCGCAACACCAGGTATCTTGTGTGGGTGCCTTTTGTTTTTGCTTTTGTGTTGTACGCCAACAGTATCAGCAATGAGTTTGCCCTGGACGACATTCCGCAGATTGTGAGCCATCGCTATGTGCAGCAGGGCTGGGCCGGCATCGATGATCTGATAAGCACCAACTATTGGAGCGCCAGCAACGAAAACCTGGGTTATTACCGTCCGCTGTCGCACATTTCGTTTGCCGTCGAAAATGCTTTGCACGGCAACAACCCGCACATGATGCACTTTATCAATGTGTTGTTGTATGCCCTTACGGGAATGGTGGTGTTTGCATTTCTGTCGGCGCTCTTCAGGCGCATGCCGTGGTTTGTGCTGGTGGCTACCTTGCTTTTTATGGCGCATCCGGTGCATACCGAAGTGGTGGCCAACATCAAAAGCCGCGACGAAATACTGAGTTTCCTCAACGGTACGCTGGCGCTTTGGCTTGCCTTTAATTACAGCAAAAACAAATATTTGCCGGCACTCATCCTTTCGTGGGTGTTCTATTTCCTGGCGCTGATGAGCAAAGAAACCGCCATGACTACCCTGGTGCTGGTTCCATTTATGATTTATTTTTTTACACCAAAAAAAGGCGGACGCATTGCCGGCATCACTTTATCATTTGTGATTGTTAGCGGATTGTTTCTTATTTTGAAGTACGCGCTCATCGGCACCTTGTCGGGCAATCCGCCTCACGAGATCAATGTGTATCCGTATCAGGAAACGGCTGTACGAATCCCCACCACGCTATACATCTTCGGCATGTATTTGTGGCGACTTATTGTGCCGGTGCGGCTGCTTTACGACTATTCCTACAACCAGATTCCGGCAGCTACCTGGGCAAGTCCTGTTGTATGGCTGAGCTTGATTATTGCGATAACGCTCATTGTTATAGCTTTCAGAAGATTAAAACGCAAAGACATCATCTCGTTCTCCATTTTTTATTTTGGAATAACGCTATCGGTGGGATTGGCTTTTGTGCTCACGCGCGGCGGCATTATGGCTGAGCGGTTTTTGTATGCGCCGGTGCTGGGATTTTCGTTGGCGGTGACATACCTTCTTTTCAAACTTTTGCCGCGCGAGGCTAAAACGAAAGCAATTATCTATGATTTCCGTCCGATGACCTCAAAGGTGATGGCAGGCGCGCTGGTGCTGCTTGTGGTATTTTACAGCGTCCGCACCATTGCCCGCAATCCGGTGTGGAAAAATAACTTCACGCTTTTTTCGCATGATGTCCGCTATGGCGGCAATAGCGCGCTGCTCACCAAACATTATGGCAGCGAGCTTATCAACCAGTCGGTGGCTGCAACCGATCAGGCAGAGAAAGATTCGTTGATGCAACTTGGCATCGCACAAGTAGAGCGGTCGTTACAAATCAATCCCTCTTTTAGCGAAGCCTGGTTTAAGCTCGGATATGCTTACTACCAACTGCGCGATTACGATCAATCGATAGCATGTTATAAAAAGACAAACCAGAACAATTCGATGAACCTGTCGAATATGGCGTTGGCTTATTATATGAAAGGGGAGCACGGGGAGGCACTGCGGCTATTGAACAGATCATTGGAACTTGATCCTTATAATAATACTGCCCGAAGCAATCTGCCCCTGGTGCAACGCGCATTCGATCAAAAATTGCAGATGCTCAAACGAAATCCATCCACCGACCCGCAGCATTATTACGAGCTGGGCAACCTGCTCATCGACATGAAGAATTATCAGGAAGCATTGGTGCAATTCCGCCAGGCTGCCGACCTGAAACCCGATTTTACCCCGGCGCTTATCCAATTGGGAAATACCTATTATGCACTTCAGGATTATAATAATGCCATTGCATCTTTCCGGCAGGTGCTTGAGCATGAGCCAAAAAACAGTGAAGCCCGCAGCAAGCTAAGCCATCTCTACGGATTAATCGGCAATGCACAGATGCAGCAGTTCTATGGCCAGAGCGTGCAAGAGTAAGCAAGCGATTATTCATAAATTTATTAATAAAAAGATTAGCAAAAAGCATGAGGAAACACAGGATACTAATCATCATCGCCATAGCCCTGGCAGCCGCCGCGGTAATTTTGATATTAACGAATCGGCGCAATACCCTCAAAAGTGAGCGTAGCGAATTTGCCATTAACGACACGAGCAGCGTCACCAAAATATATATGGCCGATATGGAAGGCAATGAGGTGCTGCTGCAAAAACAATCGCCATCGCACTGGACGCTCAACAACAATCTGACTGCCCGCCAGGAGGGCGTAGAGATGCTGCTAAGCACCATGTCAAAATTGGCTGTGAAGGCTCCCGTGCCACGCGCCAGCTACAACACTGTGATAAAACGACTTGCTTCTACTTCCGTAAAAGTGGAGATTTACCAACAGAAATACCGCGTAAATCTTTTTAATAGCATCAAACTTTTCCCACACGAAAAACTTACACGCACCTATTATGTGGGAAGCGCTACCCCCGACAATCAGGGATCGTTTATGCTCAAAGCAGGCAGCGACACCCCTTTTGTTGTTTATCTGCCGGGGTTCAAAGGCTACATTTCTGCACGTTTCACCGCTTACGTCAGCGATTGGCGCGACCACACCATCTTTGCCAGGCGCCCCGCCGAAATCAGCATGATCAAGCTGGAGTTTCCGCAGGAACCTGATCAATCTTATTCGCTGGAGAAACCTAACGCCACCGAAGTGATTCTAAAACCTGCCGGCAGCGACACGCCCATCAGTAATTTCGATACCACCCGCGTCATCGAGTTTTTCAATGCTTTTCGCAATATCCGTTTCGAGGTAGCTTTCGAGGAGATTGCTAACGCCCACAAAGACTCCATCCTGGCACAAGTACCACTGCACCGGATTACACTTACCGATACCACCGGCAACAGCCGCACCATCACTACTTATCGCCGGGCCAACCTGGCTTTGCAGGAAGACTTCGACGGCAACCTGCTGCCCTACGACCTCGACCGGCTTTACGCCTTGTTGCCAGAAGGCAATGAGTTGGTGATTGTGCAATATTTTGTTTTTGATCCTATCACCAGGCCGCTCGATTGGTTTAAAAGGGAATAGATAGGGGAAGTCCACAGCCATCAGTCTACAGCCATCAGTCGGCAGGAGGAAGTCGGCAGATGCAGAAAATTGGAGGTGATTGGAGGACGGACAATTAAAGGTTGGCAAAACGAAAATAATTAGTGGGAATTTGCCTCATTAGAGATAATTCGTGGAGAAGCGTTTTATTATTCCGCCAAATAAATTTTAGGATGAGGATTGAAATTTCTCCGTGCCTCTATGGCTCCGTGGTGAAAAATGTTTTCCTTTCCTTCATGGTGCTGTGGTGAAAAAATAGCGACTTGAATGGCTTTCTAAAACTGCACCACCAGTTTCAGGTTGAGCTGGCGCGGTGTAAGGAAATTGGGCACAGCATATTGGCGCCCCGACACGTCGGTGATCCAAAGGTAGGAAATGGTATTGTTGACCTGCAGCAAATTGAAAATCTCCAGGCTTATCCACATCGACTTGAGATGTCCCAGCGGATTGCCTTCTTTAAATTTGGTATGACTGCCAATGAGCTGCTTTGAAAAGCCGATATCCACCCGGCGATAGGGAGGCATCCGGTAAGTCTGCTGATAGCGCTGCGACTTGGGCGGGCCAAAAGGCAGGCTGCTGCCAAAATACAAAGCCAGGTGCATCTTGTAAGTTGGGTTCATGGGCAGGTAGTCCTGAAAAAACATACTAAAGCGAACACGCTGATCCGTAGGTCGGGGAATGTAGCCAGGCTCCACCTTTTCATTTTGCGACGCTTCAGGATTAGGCTCCGGACCCGTTCCTGAGGGATTCCCTTCTTCATCAAAATATTGATAATAATAATCGCCATAAATATCTTCCTGCGTCTTCATCACCGAAAGGCTTGCCCAGGATTCGATGCCGGGAACAAACTCGCCGTTAATTTTCATATCGATGCCTGTGGCATAGCCCCGGGAACGCTCGTTAGCATAGTAGCGAATGCGCACATTGTCCACCTCGTAAGGAATCAAATCGTCGAGGAATTTGTAATAAACTTCGGTGACAAACTTAAACGGACGTCCCCAGATAGTAAGATTCCAATCGGCACCACCCACCAGGTGTATCGACTTCTGGGCTTTTTGGTCTTCTGCGATGGTGCCATCGAAGTTGCGCAGCTCGCGATAAAAAGCGGGCTGATAATAATATCCGGCGGCAAGCCGAAACAAAATATCGTGTGTCCACCTGGGATGGTACGATAACGAAGCCCGTGGACTAAACAGAAACTGCTCGCTGTAATCCCAATATTGGCTGCGAATCCCGGCAGTAACAGCAAAGTCGCGGCTATTATTACCAAAGTTCCAGGTGTTTTGTACAAATCCGCTTATGCGGTTTGTGGCCAGTGTAACGTCCGAAGCAGCAAAGAAATTCATATGGAGTGGCGTTACCGGCTGCAATGGTGCCCCGATATCATCGGAAGGGTGGGGTAGTGTAAAACCTGCCGAGTCGATAAGCTCCCACTCGTGCAGTTGGTCGTCGATGTTTTCGCGCTGGTATTTGGCGCCCCAGGTAAGATAATTTGCCGTCGATTCCCACGAGCCACGGTGTTCGGCGGTTACCACGGTTGCATTGAGGTAATTGCGAGCATGGTTTAGGAAGGTGCCCACTCCGTCGGTGCTCACTACATCGCCAAAGTCGCTTTGCCCTAATCCTGTCTGCACGCGGCCAATCCAGTATTGTCCCTGTATGTCGAAAGTTTCGCTCTCGTCGCTATTGAACGCGGAGGTGATAAAGCTGAGTTGTGTTTGCTTGGTGGGGTTATAAATAAGTTTGAGTGCGCCCATGTAGGTTTTGTATTGATCGGTTTCCCGACCATCAAAATACACCGTCAGCCGCTTGGCTTCGCTGATGGTTCCGAAATTAGTTTCGCGCGTTTCCGGAACCAATTCAAATTTGTTGTCGGCATAATTGCCCAGAAACGATAATTCCAGCTTTTCGCTAAGCTGGTAACGAAACAAGGCTTGAAAATCGAAAAACACGGGTTGGTAATCGCCTTTGGTTTCCAGCCCGTTAAGCAGATATTGATTGCTTTTGTAGCGAACACCGGCCAGATACGAAAACCGATTGGTCTTATCCACGCCTTCGAGATGCGCCGAGGCTCCCAGCAAACTGGCCGTTACTGATCCGCCAAATTCCTGGGGACGCTTGTATTTAATATCCAGTGCCGACGACATCTTGTCGCCATATTTTGCATCGAAACCTCCTGCCGAGAAAAGAATAGAAGCTGTGAGGTCGGGATTGAGGAAGCTCATGCCCTCCTGCTGTCCGGAGCGGATAAGAAAAGGGCGGTAAATCTCAATATCATTTACATACACCAGGTTTTCGTCGAAGTTGCCGCCACGCACCGAATATTGTGAACTTAGCTCATTATTGCTGGCCACACCCGGCAAAGTTTTTATCAACGATTCCACACTGCCTGTCACTGTTGGTATCACCGTTACGCCTTTGGGATCGATGCGCTGCAAATTGGTGTTGCGGATGCGCTCATCCTGAATGGTAATATCGGGGAGCATCTCTGCCGATGGCACGAGGGTAGTATTTATGGTCACGGTTTCGTTGGGTGCCAGGCGCAATTCCTTTTCGATGGTTTCAAAACCAACAAAAGAAAACACGAGGCGCAGCTTTTCGTTAGCAGGCACCCGGAGCGTGTATTTTCCATCTTCGTCGGTAGCCGTGCCGCCCGGCAAACCAAAAATCGACACATTGACAAGCTCCTGTGCTTTGCCTTTCTCATTGGTGACCGTTCCCTGCACGGTAGCCTGCTGGCCGGTTTGAGCCATCGCTCCCACCCACAAAATACACAACATCAATAGCAGGTAAAGCTTCGGGGACTTGCTGAAAATAAGATTACGGGTGGCTATCCAAATGGTCATGTAAGGCGTTTATTAGTACTTGTCGTCCTTTTGTTTTTTAAACTTTCCTTCTTTCCAGGCTTTGATAAAAGCAGCCCAGGCAAAAGGATTCATAATGCTGATAGGTTGCGTTTGACCTATATAATAGAGCTTGCTGGTTTCGCGGTTGATGTAGTTTTTATAATTCAAACTTCCATCCATTTGATAGCTTTCGATACGGTGGCGCATCTCGGCAACGTTCAGGTTTTTGCGGGCTATTTCCAAATCGTCGTCGGGAATGTCCAGATTAACAAAAGCTTCTTTAAAATCTTCTATGGTAGGCCACGGATAAATAATAGTTGGCTCCAGCAGAATGGTGTCGGCATCCATTACATGAATAAGCGAATAGCGCTCGCTGGTGATGGTATCAGGAATAACATAGTAGCTCTCTTTGAATCCGATAGCCGAAAACTGCACGGTATCCGATTTAAGGGCCACAAACGAAAAATAGCCATAGAAATCGGTAATGGTTCCGCGCCGGGAATTTTTGATGAGGATGTTAGCAAAGGATACGGGATTGAGGCTGTCGGCAGTTACTACCACACCCGAAAACTGTATCAGGCGTTTGTCGCCGTCAGTATTTTGTGAAAATCCATGTAGGTGCACAAGGAGCGTGAAAAGCAGCACATACAGAAAGATTTTTGTTGCCATCAAAGATTTGTTGTGGATACGTTATCCGCCAAGGATAAGTTTTACAAACGGCATGGTGTGTTATTTATTTTTATCGCCCACAAGGCCATTGTCTTTATTACAAATAAAAAAGCCGTTGCGTATCAGAATAGCAACAGCTCATGTTGTGTAAGTTTCAGATCGTTGGGCTGCTTAAACCAAACAGATACCTTTTTCGCGGTACTTTTTCAGCACAGCATCAATACCGTTCTTGTTGATGGTTCTCAATACGGAAGTGGTGATATTGAGTGTGATCCAACGATCTTCTTCAGCAATGAAGAATCTCTTCTTTTGGAGGTTGGGATAAAATCTTCTCTTGGTCTTGCGGTTTGAGTGCGAAACCTTGTTTCCAACCATCATTCGTTTACCTGTAATATCGCATTTACGTGCCATTGTATTCTATTTTTCGCGTTACTTTCCAAAAAGGGAGTGCAAAGAACGCTTTAATTTTTTAATTGACAAAGCAAAGAAGATAAATTTTTATAAAATGATAATTCACAACAAGTTGTTGATGAAAAGTTCATTGCTGTAGCGCACAGCCGGCGCGGTATGTTAATTTTGCATTTTTGAATAAGACCACATCGCATGAAAAAATATGTAAGTACCCTCATCCTAACGCCGCTTCTGCTGCTGATGTTTTCCGTTATTACAACAGAGACTTTTGCGCAGGAATATAAAAAAGTAAATCCCGAAAAAGGTGAAGGCATCTTTGGCCTGCTGCGTCGTTACAATTTGGAACCCAATGATTATTTTGATGCTTTCATCCAAATCAATAAAGACAACCTGGGGGATGATCTTTTGCTTAAAACGGGAAAAAGCTATCTGTTACCCATTCAGGTGGAAGATGCAAAAGGAAATCCGATAGAAGCGGGGGTTTTCCCGATATTCGGTCCTGATCATCAGCGGGTGGAATTTAAAGATAACGACTTGCAGGGCGCAGTGTTTTACATAGTTTCGGGGCACGGTGGCCCCGACCCCGGCGCCCTGGGAACCAATGGCGGACATAGACTATGCGAAGACGAATATGCCTACGATATAGGACTGCGCCTGGCACGCAACCTTATCGAACATAATGCAACTGTTTACATCATCACCCGCGACCCCAACGACGGCATTCGCGACGATCGATATCTGAAGTGCGACAAAGATGAATACTGTTGGCCCGAAGAGGTAATTCCACTCAACCAAACCCACCGCCTCAAGCAACGGGTGGATGCCATTAATGCGCTGGCAGATAAATACGGCGGCCAATACCAGCGTACGGTGGAGCTGCACGTCGATTCGCGATACGAAAAGCACAATGTGGACATCTTTTTTTATCATCATCCCAACAGCAAGCGCGGTAAAGAACTCAACAATACACTCTTTGCCACCATCAAAGAGATGTACCAACGCCACCAGCCCGGACGTGGCTACTCTGGCTCCATCAGCGGACGCCGCCTCTACATGTTGCGCTACGCCGATCCGGTTTCAACCTATATTGAGCTGGGCAACATCAATCATCCGCGTGATCAGAAACGCCTGCTTGAAGTGAGCAACCGGCAAGCCATCGCCAACTGGCTTACCCTGGGATTGATGAAGGATTATGCTAATTCGAAGAAGTAAGACGGTTGGAGGCGATAGGCAGTCCTCAGTGGGAAGCTCTCAGTAGGCAGTTCAATGGATACGTTCAGCTTAGACTGGTTTCGACAATGCTCAACCCGGCGGTGCCTGAATTGAAATTATTTTTGAAGGCTTTGCCTGCTTTTTTCATTGAAAAGGCGGAAGCTTCCCCCGCTTCAACTGACCGTGCAAAGGTTACACATGTTAACCAATTTAACAAATTGATTTATCAACATGTAAACTAAAAGTTATAATTTTTTTGTCAACCAATACTATGATAGCTCAAACAACAAACAACAAACAACGAACAACGAACAACGAACAACGAACAACAAACAACAAACAACAAACAACGAACAACAAACAACGAACAACGAACAACAAATTTTCCTTCATTTCCCTGGCTTGTAAAATAGCAACGACATGAGCAAATAAAGCACAATGATAAGCGGCAAAGCGTACGCTGAAATAGTGGCGATGAGAAGAACAGACAGTGCTGCAAAAGCATAGCGGAGTTTATTAATGCGCCAGCTTAGACTTTTTAGCTTGAGCGAAAAAAGCGGGAACGGTGCCACCATCAATAAAGAGAAAACTATCGCCAGCAAGAGCAGCAGCCAGTAATTGTCGATTAATTCCACTAACAGCGCGTGATCGTATGCAGCAGCTCTGGCGGCAACCAACGGTAGCGAAGCAAAAAACAACGCGTCGGCAGGAGTTGGCAATCCAACAAAACCTTCCGTTTGCGCCGGATCGATATTGAATCGTGCCAGACGCAGCGCCGAAAATGCGGGTATCAGAAAAGCTGCAAAAGCCATCACCGCCAGCCCGCCAATGGAAAAAGCGGGCATATTTGAAGCCGCCAGCATCATTTGATAAATGATAAAAGAAGGCGCCAGTCCAAAACTGATAACGTCGGCAAGCGAATCGAGCTGAAGGCCAATGTCGGATTTGGCATTTAGCAGCCGTGCCAACATGCCGTCCATAAAATCGAAGACGGCTGCCAGTGCAATGAAATAGGCTGCTGCCACCAGCGCCTGATCAAAACTCAGCACAATGGCTATGGCGCCACAGGTGAGGTTGAGCAATGTTACAAAGTTGGGAATGTGCTTTTGCATAAAGATAATTAGCGCGCAAATGTAGGTAAAATGCAGGAAGGCCTCAGCCGGCAGTTCTCAGTATTCAATATTCAGGATTCATTACTCAGCCCAAAACAACCTCATGGCAATTCTAAAATCTGTGACATTATTTTCAATCAACAACCTCGGTTGTATTATTCCCAAATTTATCTGGATATTTGCAGCGTCAATTTGAAGTCGTTGATATTGATATTAATAAAAAAGATGATGAAAAAAGCCTGTCTCATTTTCGTTTTAATTGTTGCTGCAGGGAGTGTCCATGCACAATTCAGCATTTCGGCGCAACTTCGTCCGCGTGCCGAAATGGATCGTGGTGTTACGAAACCTTTAAATGATACCATGAGTACCTTTTATTATGTAACCCAACGCACGCGCATCAGCCTCGACTACAACCAGCCCAAGTATCAAATGCGCTTTACGCTGCAGGATATGCGTGTATGGGGCGATGCGAATGTTTACACCCCGACAGGTTCGTTTGCCAACACCAACAGCCTGAATGTTTATGAGGCCTGGTTTAAAATCAGATTTGGCCAATACAGCCAATTAACTATCGGACGACAGGAACTCAAGTACGACGACCAGCGCCTGATTGCGTGGCGCAACTGGAACCAATACGGCCTTAGCTACGACGCTGCCGTTTTTGATTATGTCAAAAATGATCTTGAAATCAATGCCGGCATCTCTTACAACAACACCATTAATCAACAAGTCGGGAAGCCATCTTTCGAGAGCAACCTTTTTGATGCCACCAACATGATTAAATCGTTGGGTTTTGTGCGCATCCGCCACAAAATCAGCGAAGCAGTTTCTGCGGCGGCGATGATAACTGCGGCGGGGTATCAAAAAAATGCCGATCCCCGCATCATCTATCTCATGCCAACAGCAGGCATCTGGTTGGGTATTAATAGCGGCATAGTAGATGCCACCTTCAATGCTTATTACCAAACCGGGCATGCCCAGTCTGGCAAAGAGGTGAGTGCCTTTATGCTTA
This sequence comes from Clostridia bacterium, assembly GCA_009928785.1. Lineage (GTDB taxonomy): Bacteria > Bacteroidota > Bacteroidia > Bacteroidales > 4484-276 > SABY01. Next base: position 10,725 of record SABY01000029.1, read on the forward strand.
CGGCAAATCCGGGTGTTCGCGCCGGAAAGTTCCGGATAGGGGCAGGCATCGATTATATTTCGGGCGACGATGCCTCCGATAAAGACTATGGTCTAAAAGAAAAAACCTTCAACCAGATGTATGGTGCAGTGTTTGCATTTTATGGCTGGATGAATCAGTATTCTTACATGAAATCATCCACGGCCAATGGTGGCCTCATCGACATTTATCCCAACATCGAAACGAATTTTAATAAACAACATACAGCACGGCTCTATTTCCATTTTTTTAATCTTGCCAATGATGTAATGATTGATGGCCTGCTCATCGACGATAAGAACCTGGGGCAGGAACTCGACCTGATGTACATTTACAAATACAACGCCGACCTGATGCTTCAGGCAGGGTTCTCTTATTATTTTATCACTGATACCTTTGAACGCGTAAAAAAATACGATATCGGCCATACCCAGTCGCCACTTTGGGGCTGGGTAATGCTTACTTTTAAACCCACAATATTTACTACCAAAAACCAGTAACACAAATGAAATCATTGATAAGTAAAAACCAATTTCTTGGCCAGCCAAAACCTGAGCAGGTGCACCGCGTGATAAAAGATGGAGAAGAGCTGATGAGTCGTATTTTTGCTTATTACAACATAAAACTTTTCAAATACGCCGATTTTTTTGTGGAGATATGGTACCAGCAACTTTCCAATACCATCGATAAAGTTGTGATTGTAGAAGAAGACGACGTGCTGCACCATTACGACAAAAAAATCGATATCTCAGACCTTTTTCGCTAATGTCAGATTTGTCATTTCTTTCGCAAATTCACATCGACGACTACGACTACTCGCTGCCCACCGACCGAATTGCTAAATTCCCACTTCCCAATCGCGATGCTTCCAAACTGCTGGTGCATCGTGATGGACAAATATCAGAAGATCATTTTTATAATATTGCCGGTTATCTTCCAGCCGACTCGTTGCTCGTGCTCAACAATACGCGTGTGGTGCGGGCGCGCTTACAATTTCGCAAAGCTACCGGCGCTGCCATCGAAATATTTTGCCTGGAGCCAGTGCGGCCGGTTACCGAAATTCAACTGGCTTTTGAGCAGCGTGGCCATGCCGTTTGGAAATGCCTTGTAGGCAATGCCCGCCGTTGGAAAGACGAGAGGCTGCGACTGGAGTTGCCTCATGCAAGTGGCACCGTTGCAATCGAAGCCCAAAACCACGGCCGCGAAGGTGATGCGTTTTTAATTTCATTAAAATGGCAGCCCGAAGCGCTCACTTTTTCCGAGGTGCTTGAGCTGGCGGGGCAGGTGCCACTTCCGCCTTACCTCAACCGAGAGGCTGTGAGCAGCGATGCACGAACATACCAAACGGTGTATGCTCAGCACGACGGCTCTGTGGCAGCTCCTACAGCAGGCCTTCATTTTACGGATGCCGTGTTTGCGCAGCTTACCGCAAAAAATATTCAGACAAGCCACCTCACCCTTCATGTGGGCGCCGGCACTTTTAAGCCTGTCGGGCAGGAAGGCATAGCCCGGCACCAGATGCACACCGAACAGGTACTCATCAGCCGGCAATTTATTCGGCAGTTGCTTTCGCAAAAAGGAAAAATAGTTGCCGTGGGAACTACTTCGGTACGCACCCTCGAAAGTTTGTATTGGTACGGCGTGCAAATAATAAATAACCCCGATGCTTCCTTTTATATTTCGCAATACGATCCGTATCAAAATCTGCCGGAAATTTCTGCTCATCAGGCCTTGACGGCGATAGTCGAAGCAATGGATCGCCGGCAAATACAATCTCTGTCGGGAGCAACGCAACTATTGATCGTGCCCGGATATAATTTTAAAATTATCAACGGTATGATCACCAATTTCCATCAACCACGTAGCACGCTACTACTGCTCATCGCCGCCTGGCTGGGACCAAAATGGGAAGAAATATACCAATACGCCCTCGCCCACCATTTCCGTTTTCTGAGCTACGGCGATAGCTGCCTGTTTCTATAACAAAAAGCCCCGGCAATCCAAATGGATGCCGGGGCTTTTTACGAAAAATCAAAATGATTTTATTTGATAACCACCTTGCGGATAGTTACGTTTTGATCGGTTTCTACACGCAGGTAATAAATGCCCGGTGCATAAGTAGAGATATTCATTTGCTTTGCAGCAAATCCTGATAGTTTTCCAATTTCATTACTATACACAGCGCTGCCCTGGTAGTTGAGCAGGGTGTAGCGCACCGAAGAGGCAACGCCGGTAATATTGATATTGAGCACTGTCGAAGCCGGATTGGGATAAACGGCCAGGCGGAAAGCGTTGCCCAGTTCATCTACATTTACGCAAGGATCAAAGATCACGGTAATATCATCTTCGCCTACGCAATCGTTGGCGTTGGTTACCTGCAAGGTAAAAATGATGGTACCGATTCCTATGCCGGTAGTATCTATTTCGATAACCGGAGTGGTGTAACCGCCCGGTGTCCAAAGATAGCTAACGGCTCCTTCGGTGGTGCCGTCGATTACTGCGGTGTGATTTGCACATACGGTTATATCTTCGCCAAGATCAACCTCAGGAAGTTCAAATACGGTAACGGTAACCGCATCCGTGACAATGTTGTCGCCGTCGTCGATAGTTACAGTATAGGTGGTAGTAACATCAGGAGTAGCAATAGGATTCATGGCGTTGGGATCGCTAAGCGAAGCAGCCGGCGACCAGGTGCACTGGTAAGTTCCGGTGCCGCCCGATGCAATAGCTTGCAGCAAGGATGATTCACCGGCGCAGATTTGCTCAGGGCTTGCCGAGACATTGCAGGTAAGTACACCCATCGACACGAAACTTGCAGCCCATCCGGATTTTGTTACAGAAATATCAGAGGTAAACTTGAATGTGATGGCACCACTCTCGTGTGTAGATGTGAGTGTACCCGGGCTAATAGTTCCGGTAAATGGACTGCCCGCAAATGCTGGTGAACTGGCATTAGGGCCATTATAAGCATAGAGCTTGTCGTAGTTGTTTTCGATTTCAAAAGCTGTAAATGTAAATTGCAACGATTGCCCCGGAACAGCAGGAACAAAAGTCATGGTGTAATCTTCGTTGCTGCTGTATTGTCCGTTGGGACCGCCCGAATCATAAAACATTCCGTTGGAAGCGGTCACTGTGCCGTTGCTCATCAGGTATTCAGGGCCACCGGTAGTAAACGACCACACCGGACAATCTTCGGCCTGACCATTGGAATTTTTGGGAATCACCTTCCAGTAATAAGTGGTATTGGGCTGCATAGTTGGCTGATACGAATTTGTACCCACAGTTTCTATAAATGCCGGATTTGCAGTCACGCCAAAATAAACATCAAATTCGGTGGCATCCAACGAAGTCCAGTGAAGTTGCGATGCAACGCCAACGTTTTCGGCGCCGTCAGCAGGAAGTGGATTGGTGGCACAATCGGGGGTGCCGGAGATGTCGTAACAACTAATTTCAGCTTCCCAGCCAGCTTTGGTTTGTGAGCCGTCAGAATGGAATTTGAAAGTCAGTGCCCCGGCGCTATTTAAAGCAACAATGATTCCCGGGCCGGAGGTTCCATTAAACGGGCTGCCGGTAACCTGAGGTGCTGAGGTGCTGTTGCCATTGTAAACATAAAGGAAATCGTAATTGCCCTCAGTATCGAACGACAAGAACTCCGCTTTGATCATACTGCCGGCGCTGGCGGGCAGGAATGTCATTACTAAATCTTCATTGTTGCTATATTGTCCATTAGGGCCGCCCGAATCGTAGAATAATCCCACACAAGTGGTCACTGTTCCGTTCGACATGAGATATTCGGGAATCAAACCAATTACTACCGTGATCATCTGCTCGGCGGTGTAAAGCCCTGATGGTCCGGCAGTGGCGTCCAGGTCAACATTTACAGGCCAACCGATGGTAGCACCGGCGTCGGCAGTAACGTTGATAGCAATTTGTGCTGAAGCACCCGCAGCTATTGAAGCTACGTTGATCGTCTGAGAATTGATAACCAGTAATGGGTCGTTAGAGGCAATGTTAATATTAATATTGCTAATGGCGCTGTGGCCGTTGTTAGAAACGTCGAGTTTTACCAATCCTGTTTCACCCGGATCAAGAATGCCATCGCCATTACCACTTTGTGAATCGTCAATAATGAATTCGTCGGCAATTTCTACTTCTGGTGCTTGTACAGTGATAAATAAGTTGGATGTCCAGGTATCGCTGCCATCAGTAATTTGCATTACAAACTGCGCTTTGTGCTGATCGGGAACAAAGCTGTCGATGCTAAAGCTATAAGCATTAGCAACTGTCGAAACTTCTCCGTTTACAATCGAGCCAAAAGTTTGTGAAGCGCTACTGGTAAGCGTTACATATTCGTCGGTGCCGGTAATAGTAGCCGTTACGTTGGCTGATGGATCGGCGCCTACGTTTTTCAGCGTTACGTTAAGACTGATATTTTCGTTGTAGTCAGCCATGCCGTTGTTGTTGCCGGAGGCATCGTTGATGGTGAAATTGTCGAGCACTACATAAGGGCCTTCGAGTGCGGCAGCAGGAACCTGCATCATGTAAGGTTTGTATTGCGGTTTGGTAACCACAATGTCAACCAATCCGGAAGAAAGCACGGGAGTGAGTGGTACTTCTACCACGCCGGTTTCGTCCACAAGTGCCGATCCGTGAAGAACGCCATCTTTTGAAATACCAACATACGAACCTGGTGCGGCAGTAACTTCATAAGTTTCGAGGCCGATGGGCAGAATGGCCATGTGCGAAACGGTGTTGTCGGCGGCTTCGGTGTAATAAGGTGTAAGCGAAGGATCGCCCAATACGTTGTAAGCCTGCCAATAGTAGAGCGGGCTGCTGTGGCTGGGATAACCCTGAATGTCAACTTCCGTTACGGCAAGATTACCCACCATCACTGTTCCGCTGGTAGTTACATAATCGCCATTGAAAGGAGCGTCATACGAACCCCAGGTAGTCTCGGCAAAGGTAGGCACATAGCCGTTGTTGTTGCCCTGGATGGGGAATGCACCCACAGCCCAATAAAAGTCTTCAAACCAATAGCTGCTGGGCGAAGAGCCGATGTAAGCTACCGAGCCTTTGTTGACGCCGCGCTGCCAGGTTTCGCCCATACATTCGGTATAACCGAAGTCGGCTGCCAGGCAGCAGTTGCCTACAGCCACAGGATATTTCCCGTTGTTAACAAAAGCATTCACTGCACTTTGCGACAGATTGGGGTCGCCCCACGATGTTTCGCTGCAGTGCGCGGTGTAATTGATCATGGCTACGGCAATTTTCTCCGGGGTGTAGCAGCCGGTGTAGGGGCTGGTGAGATAAGAATTGACGGTAGCAAAGCCATGGGCGGCATTAAAATAATTTTGGGTGCCATAGTGGATTGTTGGTTGACCTACATTGGGGTTCCAGGTGCCATCGGCGCCGGCGATCAGCGTTACGTCGTTGAGGTAGCCGGGATCGGTAAATTCGTATTTTTCGTAATAAAGAGTTTTAGCTATCTGCGTAAGCAACTGTGCTGAGTTGGTAGCCGAAAATCTTCCATAATACATCTCCGGGAAGTAGTCGCCATCAACGCTGGCGTAATACAGGTCGGTCATTTTGCTGGACGACGAACCCATGGTAGCCGGGATTTGTGGCGTGTCGCCAACCAGCAGGAAGAAACTTGGTGCCGGATCGGTAGGTGTTCCTGCATTGTACTGGGCATGAATCCAGGTTTGGATGGCCGAATAGGTAGTCCCGATTTCGTCGGTGTAAGCCACGATTACTTCAAAACCTTTCATGGTTTTCCATTCGATGAAAGTTTGCAAATCGTTCTCGAACATACGTGGAGCCACAATCAGATATTTTACGGGATATTTGGTAAGGTCGGGATGGGCAGGATAACCACCGCCACCCAAGGTGTTGATGAGGCTCTGGTGAACCACATCAAAATAAGGTGAGTACGTAGAAGTTTTTACATATTCCGTCAAGGCCTGATCTACATTATCAAAAGTAACTTCCACTTCCACATCGTTATAAACGTGGATGATACCTTTTACAGGATTGTAGTTTACGGGCGCCACCGTGACGCGGGCTATGCGGTAGCCACGCATTACGCCAAGCACTTCTACCGATGCCAGCTCAGGGCTAATAAAATGATCTTTCTGGTAAAGTTTTTCGTCGAACTCAAAAGGTACATCCGATGCCTGCTGGTCTTTGCGCAACGAAGGCTGCACCGGCATGATGGGGCTGGTAAGTCCATAATCGGCTAACTGGTATTCGGTTACAGAGAAACTTTTGACTTTTACCGAAACCTCGGCGCCAAAAGGTATCTCGATAAGTTTTTTGATGGCCGGCAGCTTGGGAGTACCCAATGTACCCACTGCATAAGCGCCGGGAATGTAAAGCTCGCTGAAAGCCCCACGGTCGGTTTCTACATTGATGCTGCTGAGACCCTGAATGGTGAAGGTAGCATCGAGCTGCTTCATGTTGTCGGTGCCCACCTGCAACTCAGAAGCCTGCCGGTCTAAGTCGATGGCAAAGTTCTGTGCCTGCACGTGAAGGCTGAAAACCAATCCTGTAGCAAAGAAAATGATTGCCAGGATGCGCGTTGTAAAACTTTTCATAATAAAAATTTAAATTTGAAGTATTAATTTGTTTTGAAACAAGTTTATGAAATGCAAAATTAAGTTAATTTAAAAAACAGTTACTATTTTATTTTAAAAACTTCTTCACAACCCCGATCATTTAACAAGCAGCCACTTGCCGCTTTTTTCGGAGAGTGTATAAAAGTAATCATTGATGTCCGGTAGAAATAAGGACACTCCAATACCCTTGTTATTAGGATACCGAAACTTCGGTAAGAAAACCCAAATAGTTTACCGGACACCAATAAAAATTAAAACGCAAAGCTGCAACATTTAGAAATCGTCAATTATTTATTTTGGTAAAAATTGAAAAAATGCGCTGTGCCCGCAATTGTAAGGTTGGTTTAATGCAAATTTAAAGTAGCCGTAACAGGCCAATCCGAATAATCGTCGTTATTTTGCAATCGAAAATATTATCACTCGTTTTTTCAACTGTTTATGTCTAACAATCTTTACATCGCTGCCGCCGAATCAGGGGCAGGAAAATCGCTCATTGTTCTTGGTTTTATGGAGTTGCTCTCGCGCCATGTGAAGCGCATTGGCTTTTTCAGACCTGTGGTGCGCACCTACGAAGAAACCGATTCGCACCTCCGGCTTATTGCCGAGCATTACAAATTGCCTTTTAAGTACAACGACATGGTGGGTATGAGCAGTAGTAAGGCGCTGGAACTCATGCAGGCCGGCGACCTGGACACACTCTATACCACCATCATTAATAAATATAAAAATCTCGAAAAAGATTGTGATTTTATTCTGATAGAAGGTACCGACTTCAGAGGTTCGATGGTGCCCTTTGAATTTGACATCAACGCCCGTTTTGCCAACAATCTGGGAGCTCCTATTCTGGCTGTCATCAACGGGCACGGTAAGTCGCCGGTGGAGATTGGCGAAAACCTTAGCATTGTCCGCGATACATTAGCACAGGAAAAATGCGATCAGATAGGAACTTGTATCAACCGGGTGGAAGAGAAAACCCTGGAAACTGTCAAAGGCATCTTTGCACGCTACGGAAAGCCCGGCGAAATAAATTTCGTAGTACCCGAGAAAAGCCTCCTGCAAAAACTCACCATGCGACAGATCGTAAAAGCACTCAGCGCCAGCCATATCTATGGCGACGATCAATATCTGAATCATGATGTGATGGAATTTAAAGTGGCAGCCATGGGTCTGGAAAAGGTGCTCAAGCTTTCGACCGACCAAATGCTTGTGATCACTCCGGGCGACCGCACCGACGTGCTGATAGGACTTTTTATGAGCATGCTTGCCGACAACTTTCCCCGCATTTCCGGCATTTTGCTCACCGGCGGCATACAGCCCAGCGAGCAATTGCAAAAACTTATGGATGGAGTGACGCAACTCCCAATGACAGTGTATGGCGTGGATACCGACACTTTTGAAACGGCCATGCAGGTGGGTGCCATCCATCCGGTGCTTACCCCGGAGAATGATCGCCGGCTTACAGCAGCACTCAGCCATTTTGAAGCCTATGTGGATGTGGATGTGCTTGGGCAAATCCTCCGCATAACCCGCTCGCGAATGATTACACCCATCATGTTCGAATACGAGCTTTTTGAGCGTGCCCGCGCCAACCGAAAACATATCGTTTTGCCCGAATCGGAGGACGAACGCATACTGCGCGCCACCGAGATATTGCTCAAGCGCAACGTGGTGGACATCACCCTGCTGGGCAATGAAGAAAAAATATTGAAACAGGCCCGCGCGCTACAACTCAGTTTGCAGGGTGTGAATATCATCGACCCTTACGACAACGATCTGGTGCATGAGTATGCTGCCGAATATTTCCGCTTGCGCAAACACAAAGGAATTACTAAAGAACAAGCTTTCGAACTAATGCACGATGTGAGTTACCTGGGAACCATGATGGTGCACAAAGGCCACGCCGACGGTATGGTGTCGGGAGCAGCGCATACCACCCAGCATACTATCCGCCCTGCTTTTGAATTTATTAAAACAAAACCTGGCGTTTCTATCGTCAGCAGCTCATTTTTGATGTGCTTCGACGACCGCGTGCTGGTATATGGCGACTGTGCCGTTAATCCCAATCCTAATGCCGAACAACTGGCCGACATAGCCATCAGCAGCGCCGAAACTGCCATGAACTTTGGCATCGAACCGCGCATCGCCATGCTCTCATACTCTACCGGCGAATCAGGCAAAGGCGAAGACGTGGAAAAAGTACGTAATGCTACGCGCATAGCACGCGAGCGGCGCCCCGACCTAAAGATCGCAGGCCCCATACAATATGATGCTGCCATAGAACCTGCCGTGGCACTTCTGAAAATGCCTGGCAGCGACGTAGCCGGCAAAGCAACCGTTTTTATCTTCCCCGACCTCAACACCGGCAACAATACCTACAAAGCCGTTCAGCGTGCCGCCAACGCGGTAGCCATCGGCCCGGTGCTGCAAGGCCTCAACAAACCCGTGAACGATCTCAGCCGCGGATGTTTGGTAAAAGATATCGTAAACACGGTGGTGATCACAGCCATTCAGGCGCAAGGGATGGAGAGCTGATTTTTCCGGAAGCAATAAATTTCATTAGAAAATCCATCAAATAAAAAAGGCCGCTCGCGCAGAGTGGCCTTTTCTTTTAACTGGTAATACGCTTCAACACCAAATCTATCAGGCTGTCGATAGCTTTGTGATAATCTTTGGAATAGGTGCTGTTGGCGCGGTTGGCGATGATGGCACAAATGGTGAGCGTTTGGTGACCCAGCAGCTTGCCCAGACCATAGAGTGCCGATGTTTCCATTTCAAAATTGATAATCCGTTGGCTTTTGTAACGTAGTGATGCCATTTTATCCATTAGCTCCGGGTGTTGCAACGGGATGCGGATGACGCGCCCCTGCGGACCATAAAACCCCGGTGCCGTTGCCGTAATGCCCGTGTGCATGCCGTGAGCCAGTTTGTCAAAAAGTGAAGGCGAACACGCCACCGCATAAGGATAAGGCAAATCGTGGTGCCAGGCAGTATGTTTAATAAAGGCATCAGAAAGCTCCTGATCGACAACGTGGCTGCTGTCGTAAAATTTGAGCAAACCATCCAGCCCGATGCCGTGCGTAGAAGCAGCGAACGAATCCACAGGAATGTCGGGCTGCACGGCGCCGCTCGTACCCAGCCGCACAATGTTGAGCGAGGTGTGCTGCGACTTGATGGTGCGCGTAATGAAGTCAACATTTACCAAAGCATCCAGCTCATTAATCACGATGTCGATGTTGTCGGTGCCCATGCCGGTGGATAAAACAGTAAGAAATTTATTATTAAAAAAACCGGTGTGGCAAACTATCTCGCGGTTGCGGCTGCGGGTGACAATCTTATCAAAACGTGCCGATATTTTTTCTACTCGGTCGGGGTCGCCAACGAGAATTACATTTTCGGCCACATCTTCCGGATGGATATTCAGGTGATAAATTGTTCCGGATGGATTAATAATCAATTCGGATTCGGCAATACGGGGATTAGATTTTGTCATGGGCATTATTTTCTGAAAGCGTTTAGATTCGTACTTTTGCGAAAAAAAAAGCACAAAGTTAATCAAATCAATGTATGAAAGCAGAGATCATCACCATCGGCGACGAATTGCTGATCGGGCAGGTTGTTGACACCAATTCGGCATGGATGGCCGAGCAGCTCAATCTTGTGGGTTTGCAGGTACATCAAATCACCAGCATCAGCGACGACCGCAGCCATATTCTTTCGGCGCTTACACTGGCAGCGCAACGCGCCAACGTAATTTTGATTACCGGCGGACTGGGGCCTACCAACGATGATCTTACAAAACCTACCCTCTGCGAATATTTCGACACGCCTTTGATTTTTCATCAGCCTACCTTCGATCACATCGAGCAGCTTTTCGGGCAGCGTGGCTATGCCATGAGCGAAGTAAACCGCCACCAGGCCGATGTGCCGCAGTCGTGCACCGTTATTCCTAATCTAAACGGAACGGCGCCGGGGATGTGGTTTGAGCACCAGAGAGTGATTTATGTTTCCATGCCTGGTGTTCCTTTTGAGATGAAACCTATGATGCTGAATGAGATTTTGCCCCGGCTGCTCAAACGATTCGAAGGCTCCTTTATCCTGCACCGAACCGTGCTCACGCAGGGCATCGGCGAGTCGGCCTTAGCGGAAACCATCGAAACATGGGAAAATTCGCTTCCCGCAAATATCAAGCTGGCATACCTGCCGCAGCCCGGCATGGTGCGGCTGCGCCTCACAGCCACCGGCGACGACAAACAAGCGCTTGCCGCGACACTGCAACACCAAATCGACAAATTATTAAAAACCATTCCTGATCTGATTTTTGGTTTTAATGATGATTCTTTGGAATCGGTGGTTGGTCAGCTACTTTTACAAAAACATCGCACCATCTCCACCGCCGAAAGTTGTACGGGTGGATATCTGGCGCACCTCATCACCTCGGTGGCAGGAAGTTCCACGTGGTATATGGGGTCAGTGGTGGCGTATCATAACCGGATAAAAATGCAAGCGTTGGCGGTGCCCAAAAAAATGTTGGAAGCGCATGGTGCCGTTAGCCAGCAAGTAGTGGAGGCGATGGCGCAGGGAATACGCACTTCTTTTGGCACCGACTACGCACTGGCAGTTTCGGGAATAGCCGGTCCCGACGGCGGCAGCGCCGAAAAACCTGTCGGCACCACCTGGATTGCCCTGGCGACAACGCAAGGGGTTACTTCTCGAAAATTCCTATTTGGCGAGCATCGGCAACGCAACATCCGCAAAGCGGCATTGGCCGCCCTCAATATGCTTCGGCTTGAGCTACTTAAAGAATAGGAGTTTGATTTAGCAATCTCTAAAAAACTTCCCTTTTAAAATGGCAATAAGGTGTTCCGCCTTTATTGTCGTAATAATCCTGGTGATATTTTTCGGCGGGGAAAAACTCTTCCACCTTCTCCAGTTTAGTGGCCACTTTATAACCTTTTTTGGTTAGCTGGTCGATGAGCTTTTGGGCTGTTTTCTTTTGCTGATCGTCGGTGTAAAAAATTACGGAGCGGTATTGGTCACCGATATCGGGACCCTGGCCGCCAATCTGCGTAAAGTCGTGGGTTTCAAAATATAGTTTGGTAAGCTCTTCATAGGATATTTTGCTGGGATCAAATTCCACTTTTACGGTTTCGGCGTGGCCGGTGCGGCCGGTACAAACTTGCTCGTAGCTGGGATTTTTCACGTGGCCGCCGGTGTAACCCACAGTAGTTGAAGTTACGCCTTTGGCTTTGCCCATGTAATATTCGGTGCCCCAGAAGCAACCCGAAGCAAAATATGCCACGCCTTTTTCGGTAATTTTTTGTGCCGGAACAAATTCCATCGAGATAGAGTTGACGCAATGGCGCGTATCTTTGGGTGTGTATCCTTCGCCTGTGAATACATGCCCAAGATGGCCGCCACAGTTGGCGCAGATAATTTCGGTACGGCGTCCGTCGGCATCGCGAACGCGTTTTACGGCGCCGTCGATCTCATCGTCGAAACTTGGCCAGCCACAGTTCGATTCAAATTTGTCCTGCGACTGGTATAGCGCTGCCCCACATTGGCGGCACACATAGGTACCTTCGGAGGTATTTTTATACAACTCGCCCGTATAGGGCATTTCGGTTCCTTTGTTCAATATAACCCGCGCTTCTTCGGGCGTCAGTTGTTTGTATTTCATGGTTTCCTGTGCGTAAGTTTGTGTAAATATTAACAAGGTCAAAAAAAAGAATAACGTATTATAGCGTTGTGTTTTCATTGTTGGTAGTTTTGATTAATAACTACCAGACCTACCGAAATGTTTTTGGTGTAAGATCAAAAAAAAACTGCATCCAAAAACTTTGGTGAATTCTTTTTCAAGAAAATTGGGAATAATAAATTTAGAGTTTTGGATAAGCGCACGGTAGAAGCAGGAATGATAAATTATCGACGGAGCTAATCCTCCGCGTACACTTTATCTTTACTCACCACCTCGACGGACTGTCCGTTTTCGAGTGTGCGCGAAACAGCGCGATAAGGGCCGGTGATTACCTCCTGACCTTCTTCGAGGCCTTCCAGAATCTGGATGTAGGTGTTGTCCTGAATTCCCGATTTTACAGCTACCATGCGAGTTTTACCATCTTCGTACAAGAAAACGTATTCTGTAATCTTTTCTTCAGCGGGTTTTTTGTCGGTACTATTCATTTCACCAGCGCCATTTTGAGTTTGAGCCTGCTGACGGTCAGCCACCGCTTTGCCGGTGGTGTCGGCGCGGGTAGTCACAGCCTGAATTGGAACGGTGAGTACATTGCCCTGACGCTTGGTTTGAATATCCACCGTGGTGGACATGCCCGGCCTGAAAGGCGAGTAAAACGGATTGTTGTCGGGGATGAGATCGTCGTAGGAATCTTTTAGCAGCCTTATCTTTACCTGAAAATTGGTTACCTGGTCGGCGCTTACCCCGGTAACATCTGCCGAGGTAGCAATTTCGGTAACGAGACCTTTGAATTTCCGGTTGAGATAAGCGTCAACTTCTATCAGTGCCGTATCGTTAAGATTTACGCGCACGATGTCGTTTTCGTTCACCTGCACCACGGCCTCCATGCTGTTGAGGTTGGCAATGCGCATCAACTCGGTGCCTGCCGAAAACTGGGAGGCTCCCGAAACGCGTTCGCCTTTTTCCACAATCAGTTTGCTAATGGTTCCATTCGACGGGGCGTAAATGGCAGTCTTGGTAAGGTTTTCGCGCGATTCGCGTAGCGACGCTTCGGCACTGGCCACCTGAAACTCGGCAGATTTCACATTTTCTTTGGCGGCCTGCACTTCGGCTTTGGCTACCTCGTATTGTGAGCGCGCTGTTTCGTATTCCGAATCGGAGATTACTTTTTCCTCCCACAGTTTCTGGTTGCGGTCGAACGATAGCTGTGCCGTGGTATATTGTGCTTCCGTTTGCACCTGGCGCGCTCTGGAGTTGGCAAGGGCAGCGCGCTGAGATTGTAAGCCGGCTTCGCTGCGCTCGTAGGTGCTGCGATAAATCTCCGGATCGATTTTAGCCAACAAGTCGCCTTCGCTTACCTCGTCGCCTTCGCGCACGTGGAGTTCGATAACTTCACCCGAAATGTAGGGCGTTATTTTTACTTCTTTCTCCGGCTGTATTTTGCCGTTGGCCGATACTGTTTCTACTATGGTGCGCCGTTCCACCTTTTCGGTGGTTACTTTTACGCCGTCTTTTGCACCAATGGTGCCTTTATTTTTTAATACAGCAAGAACAACAAGCAATACTACAACTGCGATAGCGATGATGATCCAGGTCTTTTTTTTCATCTGTGAAGGTGTGGGTGTAAGTTTTGAAGGCTCAAAAGTAAAAAAATTCTTTTGCTTTGATAAGATTCCCAATGTTACCGGAGCCGCTATTGTGTCAGCGTAAGGGGTAAGCCCATGTAAAAATCGAGGATTTTTTGTTTAAAGATAAAATCATATCGGGCGCGTATCAACTCCGACTCGACGGAGGCAAGCTGCGTTTTGGCTATGTTGTAGTCCAACGAGTTCGACAGGCCTACCGTAAACTTTTGCTCTGTGTATCGGTACGACTCCTGAAAAGAAGTAAGTGATTGTTTGGTAGCAACATAACTTTTGTAAGCACCGCGTGCATCGCTGTAGGCTTGCTCGATGTTTTTGCGGAGGGTATTAATAGTAAGCTGGTAATTATACTCGGCGTTGGTAGCGCTGATCTTGGCCAGACTAACATTTGACGAAGCCTGATAACCATTAAAAATCGGAATATTAAGGTTAAGCCCCAGGTAGCGCGACTGGTTATTGCGCAACTGATCGCCAAAAGCCATCACCCCACCAAAGTTGGAAGAAGTAGTATCCAGGTCGGGGAAGTTGCTCGAGTAGCTGGTTCCCCACCCCGACACAAGGCTAAGGGTCGGGCTAAGCCGTCCTTTGGCAATAGCCACGTCTTTGTAGGCACTTTCCACATCCAATTCTGCTTTTTTGATCTGCGGCAGCCGTTCCGAGGCCAGCGCATAAACGGTGGCCAACTCCGGCAGCTCACCGGTAATTTCGATGTCGATAATCGGAACATCAATCTCAAAATCGGTGTCGGCGGGCAAATCCAGTATCTGGAGCAAATCGAGGTAAGCCAAATCCAGAGAGTTTTCGTAATTGATCACCGAAAGCTCCTCGCTGGCATGTTGTGCCTGAATCTCCAGCAGGCTGCCTCGCGCCAGTGTTCCGGCTTCCACCAGCTTTTCGGTTCGTTTTATCTGCGCATTGGAAATAACAACCTGTTCGCGTGCAACTTTCAGCAGCTCGCGGTTGAAAAGTATAGAAAGGTAAGCCTGCGTGAGCATGAGCGAAATATCATCTTTCATCTTGTCGGTGGCATACTTGCTTGCCAGGAAGTCGATTTTTTGTTTTTTGATGGCATTTTGCTTTTGTAAACCAGCAAAGAGTACCACATTGGCATTCAACCCCAGGTTTCCCTGACGCGTTTCGCGATCGACATAAAAATTGAGCGCCTGGTCGAGGTATCGCCCCCAGTTGTAGGTGTAGCCAGCGCTCGAATTGAGGCTGGGCAGCAGGCTTAGCTTGCTCTCGAGCAGCAGCACCTCGCTCGATTCGATGTTGAGTTCGCTTTGCTTGATCTGAATATTATTTTGGAGTGCATAGTCAATGCAGTTTTCGAGCGTCCAGATGCGGCTTTGCGCCTGCAAAAAGCCTTGAAGGAAAAAAGCAGTGAGTAAAAATAGCAATGGGAGAAAGTGTTTTTTCATTGTCCTGATATTCATTTCGTAATTTTATTAATCCAAAAAAATCCTCTTGGGTTTCGATTAGTAATTAAAACTAAAAATATGCCATGCCTCCAAGTGCTTTGCAATGAGGAGCTAAGCTTTTCCTAAATGAATTTAATTTGTAAACTTTTTAAAGAATCGTTTACACAATACTTGCAATTGTCGAAAAGGCATAAAACGCGAAAGTAGTTTTTTTGGTTTGGATGATGCCTTTTTCGTGTTGAAATTATATTTTTACCGATCATTATTACACATCAAAATCATGAAGCACCTCACCTCGATTCTTTTCGTTTTAGTAATAATAATTACCGGTTTCCCGGAAAATGCTTCAGCACAACTGGAAATCCCCCACGGTAGCCACCGCCAGCCACCTCATACATCGTTGCTAAGCGACACACTCGATGCAATTCACTACACTATTTTTCTGGATGAAGTGAATGCTCCGGCCAAAACAATCGAGGCGCGCACCAAAGTGCAATTGCAATGTAAGGTGGACGATTTGCAAACGATTACGCTGGAATTGCGCAGCCTTACGGTGGATCAGGTGCTGCTAAACGGCCAACCTGTGACCAACTTTTTGCACCTCAACGATTTGCTTAGCATCCCGCTTTTGCAGCCCATGCAAAGCGGAGAGCAGGCGCTGGTGGAAGTGCATTATCACGGCACACCTTTTTACAGCAGTTGGGGTGGCTACCATTTCGATGGCAACTACTCTTTTAATCTTGGTGTAGGCATTTCCACCGACCCGCACAATCTGGGCAAAACCTGGTTTCCGTGCATCGACGATTTTCACGACCGTGCTACTTACGAAGTTTTTGCAACTGTTCCTCAATCGCAAATGGCCATTGCCGGTGGGCTGCTGCTCGAAATTACCGACAACGGCAACGGCACACATACCTACCATTGGAGCCTAAGCAGCGCCATCCCAACCTATCTGGCATCGGTAGCTACCGGCGCTTACAGCAAAGTTGCCTACACTTTCAACTCCATAAGTGGCAACCAAATTCCTGTAGAGATTTATGTAAAGCCAGCCGATACAGCAAAGGTAGCCGGCACATTTTCGACGCTGCTGCAAGTACTTGAGGCTTACGAAACTTATTTTGGCCCCTACCGCTGGGAGCGCATAGGATATGTAGGCACGGCCATCGGAGCCATGGAACATGCCACCAACATTGCTTTGCCGCATTTTACTATTAACGGTAACCTCAACTACGAATCGCTGATAGCGCACGAGCTTTCGCATCATTGGTTTGGCGATCTTACCACGTGTTCCTCTGCCGAAGATATGTGGATCAACGAGGGCTGGGCGGTTTTTTGTGAGTCGATGTACCGTGAAGCACTTTATGGCGCTGCTGCTTACCGCTCCGACATGTTTGCCCGCCACAAAGATGTGCTGCACACAGCGCACATCGACGATGGCGGCTTTCTGGCACTTTACGGGATTCCGTCGGCACAAACTTATGGCACCACCGTTTATCAAAAAGGAGGGCTTGTAGTGCATACGCTGCGCAACTACATGGGCGACAGCTTGTTTTTTCCGGCAGTACAGAATTATCTCCAAACCTACGCTTTTGATGATATCGACTCGTGGGAGCTGCGCGACATCCTCTCGGCGGGCAGTGATCTGGACTTAACTGACTTTTTCGATACATGGGTTTTTACGCCCGGTTTCCCGGAATATTCTATCGATTCATTCCAGGTAATGCCTGTTGGCAATGATTTTGAAACTACGATTTTTGCAAAACAAAAACACCGTGGCCCTGGCTCTTTGGGTAACTCGGTAAGGGTAGAAGTCACTTTTGTGGATGCCCAGCGCAGGATGGAAACACGCCTGATGGAGTTTTCGGGCGAAACGGGGCAACAGACTTTTACGCTACCATTGTTACCGGTAACTGCGCTGCCCGACTTTTACGACAAGATAGCCGATGCAACCACCGACAAATCACTCACTGCAAGTGCACCTTTCTCACAAAGCCATTCTGATTTGTTTTGTAAAATAGGAATCACTGAAATAGCGCCCGGCGACACTGCTTTTATCCGCATGACTCATCGATGGGTGGCGCCCGATGCACCCAAAAATCCCATCAATGGCATTACACTTTCTACTACGCACCACTGGCGCATTGATGCCGTGGCTGCTGAAGGCACCCAATTGAAAGGCAGCTTTATGTACAGCAAATTCAACTACCTGGACAACGAACTGATGAGCGACCCCAACGATTCTATCGGCGTGATGTACCGCGCTGACCGGGCTGCCGATTGGGTGCCGGTTTTTGCCGAAAAAACCGGCTCTACCAATACTGGCTATTTCGACCTGCCTTTGCTGCTGCCCGGCGAATACTCGCTTGCCGCGTGGGACGACCTTTACGTAGGCATGGAAGAAGAGATTACCGAACATCCGGAAACGGAAATCACCATCTTTCCCAACCCTGCCGATGACATCATTTTTATCACCCTCGGAAAACGCAATGCCACTACCGTGGAGGTTTTTGATGCCAAAGGTCAACTTACCGACACCATCCAAAACTACCAGCGGCTCAACAATCTGCAATACGACACACGGGCGCTACTCCCGGGTAGCTACATCCTGAAATTTCTCGACCACAACGGCCGTGAAATCGAAAATCACAAACTAATTGTCAATTGATTCCTATAGGACGGCTACGTTGAATTTTCATTAATAATCATTAGCAAATTAGGAACTAAACATTTAATTGTTTAATAAAAAAACAAATTTATTAAACAACTTTTCTTGTTGCTTGTTATTGGGCTATTAATTTCGGAAAGATTCGGGGTTTTCATGTCTCCGGAGTAGCAATTTACAAAAAACTATTTTTGTCGAAAAATATTTAAAATGAGTTCACAGCAGATCATAAACGGTTTCTCGAAATATAACAAGCTGGCTAAGCTGGAGCTGATTGCCAGTAGGTTTGACAATCCCGATCTGATCATCGACGAGCTAAAGAGTTATTGGCATGAGGACGCCGCTCTGCAAAAGCTTTTTGATGAATTCAGTGAAAACACCATCACCAACTTTTTTTTCCCGATGGGCGTGGTTCCAAATGTAAACGTCAACGGGCATCATTATCTGGTTCCGATGGTGATCGAAGAAAGCTCGGTGGTAGCAGCGGCCTCCAACAGCGCCAAGTTTTGGGCTGAAAAAGGCGGCTTTCATGCGCAGGTAATTTCTACCATTAAAATCGGGCAGGTGCACTTTATCTGGAAGGGTGCGATAGAAAAACTCCGGGCATTGTTTCCACAATTGCGCCAGGAACTGCTTCTGGGCACGCAGCACCTCACCGAGAGCATGGAGCTGCGTGGCGGCGGCATCAGCAATATCGAATTGATCGACAAAACCGCAGAGCTTGAAAATTATTTCCAACTGAAGGCTTCTTTTGAAACAGTGGATGCCATGGGCGCCAACTTTATCAATTCGGTGCTCGAGGAATTTGCTTCTATCCTGAAAAATCATTTTGCCGATAACGAACATTATCAGAGCCAGGAGAGAGATTGTCGGGTAATCATGTCAATCCTGAGTAATTATACGCCAGCGTGTCTGGTTAAAACGGAAGTTTCGTGCGACGTTGCCTGCCTGCGCAATGCTGACATCGACGATCCGGAAGACTTTGCCTGGAAATTTGAGAAGGCAGTACAAATCGCTCAAATTGATGTGCATCGGGCTGTGACCCACAACAAGGGCATCTTTAATGGAATTGATTCTGTGGCGCTGGCTACGGGCAACGACTTTAGAGCCATTGAGGCGGGTGGCCACGCTTTTGCCGCCCGCTCCGGGCGCTATCGTTCGCTCACCGACATAGATATTTCCAACGGCAAATTTCATTATAGCCTCACCGTGCCGCTATCGCTTGGAACTGTTGGCGGGCTTACTGCATTGCATCCCATGGCCAACTTTTCGCTTCGATTGTTGCACAATCCCACAGCACCCCAACTGATGATGATAGCTGCATCGGTAGGTTTGGCTAATAATTTCGGCGCCATCAAATCACTGGTGACAAAAGGCATACAAGTTGGCCACATGAAGATGCACTTGATGAATATCCTCAACAGCATCGAAGTGTCGGAGCGTGAGAAAAAGATTGCCACTGCTCATTTTGCCAACCACAAAGTATCATTTACAGCCGTCAAGAAATTCGTAATTGGATTGCGCAAAGAGGAGAAAATCGAAAAATTCTGATGACCGGTACCAAAACCTTTTCAGCTCACGGCAAATTTTTGCTCACCGCCGAGTACCTCGTATTATACGGAGCAACAGCACTTGCCATACCGCTGCGAATGGGGCAGGATTTGCAGGTAATGATCAGTCGGGAGCAAAACCAGGGTAAAATCTTTTGGACAGCCCGTGATCAGCAGAAGATATGGTTTGAGGCAGTTTTTGATATTAAAAATCACAAGGTAATCCAAAGCAATGATGCCGATAAAGCTGCCTATCTCGAAAAGTTGCTTAATGCAGCACACCAGCTAAATCCATCGGCTTTGGATACCAATCATAACTACTACGTTGAAACACGGCTCGGCTTCCGCCCGGAATGGGGATTGGGCAGCAGTAGCACACTCATCAGCAATGTTGCCCGATGGTTTGATGTAAACTCTTACGCTTTACATTTTGCGATAAGCAACGGCTCCGGATACGATATTGCCTGCGCCACCGCCGCCACGCCGATATTCTATACGCTTACGCAAAAAAATCTCCCGCACGTCGAACCCATAGATTTTTATCCACCTTTTGCCGATCAGATATTTTTTGTTTATTCCGGCAGAAAGCAACGTTCGGAAAAAAGCGTGCAGCAGCATCAGCTCAAAATCGAAGGCTTATCAGCAGAAATTTTACAAGCAAGCCGTTTGTCAAAATTAATGGCAAAGGCCACCATGCTTCATGAATTTGAAGAAATTATAATTGAACACAACCAAATGATGTCGCGTGTGTTACTGATGCCTTCGGCAGCAGATACCCTGTTACAGGATTTCCCGGGAACGGTGAAATGGCTTGGCGCCTGGGGTGGCGATTTTATGATGGTCACCTGGCAAAATGGAATTGATGAATTGAAAAATTATTTGAAAAGTAAAAGTTTTGATACCGTATTTGCTTTTCAGCAAATGGTGGTTTACGATAGCGTTTTTGAAAAAAAGTAGAGTTGAAAAAAATGAATTATTTTAAGAAGAGAAAATTTGAAAATAAATCAGGCGAAGTTTCCTGGCAAAGCCCCAGCAACATTGCGCTGATTAAGTACTGGGGTAAGAAAGGATTTCAACTGCCTGCCAACCCGTCGTTGAGTTTCACCCTCAGCACGTCGGTTACGCGTACTTCGATGGCCTACACGCCAACCGCCGACCCGGAGCATTTTAAAGTAGAGCTGATGCTCAACGGCAAGATCAATCTGGAATTTAGCGAAAAGGTGAAGGCTTATTTTAACATTTTGCAGGAGCAGGTTCCGTTTTTAAAATTTTTCGACTTCGAGATTTATACCGTCAACACCTTCCCACATTCTGCCGGTATTGCTTCTTCGGCCTCTGCTATGAGCGCTTTGGCCTTGTGCCTGTGCGACATGGAGCAAATGATAAGTAATGTTCCAAATACCGAAAAGATGAATTTTTTCGAAAAAGCCTCGCATTGTGCACGCATCGGTTCAGGCAGCGCAGCGCGCAGTGTTTATGGCGGGCTGGTAAGTTGGGGCAAGATAAAATCTTTACCACAAACTTCTGATCGATACGCCACGCCAATAAAGAAAAACATCCATCCCATTTTTGAAAATTACCAGGATTCGATACTTATCGTAAATCGCGAGGAGAAAAAAGTGTCGAGTCGCCAGGGACATCAATTGATGATAAAACATCCGTTTGCCCAGGCACGCTACACACAGGCTGTGAATAATTTGGAGACACTCCTGCAAGTATTTGCTACCGGCGATCTCGAACAGTTTATCAACATTACCGAACAGGAGGCTTTTACGCTGCATGGCATGATGATGTCGTCGATGCCGGGTTATCTTTTAATGCAGCCCAACACGCTCAACATTATCAACGCACTCCATAGCTATCGCGCCCAGAGCGGTGTTCCGGTGAGTTTCACCCTCGACGCAGGCCCCAATGTACACGTTCTCTATCCGCAACAATATGTCGCGCCGGTGCAGGATTTTATCAATAATGAGCTAAAACAATGGTGTGTGGAAGAAACAGTAATCAACGACAAAATGGGTAATGGCCCGGAAAGGATATCACGCATATGATTATTAAAGAAGGTATTTTTTATGCAAAAATTCTGCTTTTTGGCGAGTATAGCATCATGTGCGACTCGATGGCGCTCACGGTTCCCTATACGCATTTTAAAGGAGAGCTGAGTTTTATTAACGAAGATAAATACACTGATCTGGCTTTCGCCGAAGAATCTAATCGGTCGTTGCGCGAATTTTTGGTGTGGCTGCAGCGCATGGAAGCTAAAGGTGAACTGATGGTAGGTCTCAATCTGGAGGCAATGGCAGCGGATGTGGACGCCGGCCTGTATTTTGAATCATCCATACCGCAGGGCTATGGCGTGGGAAGTTCGGGTGCTTTGGTGGCCTCTATTTATGAGCGTTATGCGGTGCAACGCATCAGGCACTCCGACCAACTTAGCACAGAAGAATTTGCTCAACTTAAGAAAATATTTGCACGGATGGAATCATTTTTCCATGGTGTGAGTTCCGGCATGGATCCACTCAACTCGTACATGCGCAACCCATTACTCATCAAACCCGATCACCACATCGTGCCGGTAGGAATTCCCCGCGACTTCTCCAAAAATGGCGGCATCTTTCTTATCAATACCGGCAAATCAGGTAAAACCGGCCCGCTGGTGAGTTTGTTTTTTGACAACTGCAAGCAGGATGCTTTTATGAAATTGGTGAAGGAAGAGATGATACCGTTGACCAATAAAAGCATCGAAGCCATACTCAGTGGCGACATTCGTGAGTTTTTCAAAAACCTAAAGTCGCTCTCGCATTTTCTCATTACTCATCTGAAACCCATGGTACCGGAGGCTTTTGTAGAGGTGTGGAAAAAAGGCATGAATACGGGCACATATTATTTGAAATTGTGTGGTTCGGGCGGTGGCGGTTTTTTGCTGGGATTTGCCGAAGACCTCGACAAAGCGCAGAAATTGTTGCTTACGCAAAATGTAGAAATCATACCGGTTTCGCGGTTTCATTGAGAAGATTGTTTTAGGAAACCCTTTGAAGTGGGATGTTAAGATCAAAACTTCAATCCAAAACTTGCCAGCAGCATGGTTTGCTCTTTTACAGAATAGTATCTGCCGTTGATGGCAATGGTGAAATCTTTCACCGGCTCATACTGAACCCCTCCCAACAAATAATCGACATTAGCTGCAACTGCCGAATGATGCCGATCCCAACGGGCTAAAAGCGTGAACTGAGGCGCAAGAAGTAACGATCCAAACACCGAAAATGCAGCTACATTTTTGTTGCTTTCAAAATCTAAATTGCTGATGTGGCTGTATTCAGCGCCAAGCATAAATTGCTTTTGGCGAAAGCCTGCGAAGAAACTGATTACCGATTTGTCGCTTTGCACATCGGAAGGGGCAGGCGCAAAATCCAGGTAAAGTTTCACAATCAATCCTTCTGCCGGCGTTACCTGTAGATTGACGGCATAAAGCATCTTGCCCTGCTGATCCTGGTATCTGAACGGCCCCTCACCATTGGTTACCGATAGTTGCACGAGCACATTTTCATGCGCCTGCACGTCGAGTTGTGCACCAAAGTCGGCCGGCACGCCCATTCTGAATTTCTCCTGAAGCGTTACATCCACATACCTGAAACCCCAGAAAGGATCCTGCACCGTAAGATATTGCGTATTGAGCAACTGCCCGAAGCGCAGCGTGAGACGCGGACTCATCTGCCATTTTATTTCAGCCATTTTAAGATAAGCCGTGTATTTGCTCCCTTCAAAATATTCCACACCAAGTGTGTCGGGCAGGTGTGTGAAATGGGTGGTGCGCGTTACATCAAGCATTATTTTGCCGCTCACCCCATGGCCGAGGTTTCGCTTGTAGCCGAGGATTCCCTGATTGAAGCGAAAAGCGGCACGCGGCTCATCGGTTTCTTTCAGGTTGTATTTGAAGTCGGCAAATATTTGCCCAAATACCTCCCCGCGCGATACCCGCGGAGCCAACGTGTCAACCGATTCCTGGGCGCTTGCATGCTGGATGCCCTGGAAAAACAGAAAGGCAAAAACAATTAAAAATATCTTTTTCATAAACTCACCATCGCTAAGCTAAAAAGCAGTTTGATTTGCTAATTCTTCGCGTTGCGGCAAAAATAGAGAATTGCCGGTTTGTAAAAACGCAGACCGCACTGCTTAAACAAAAATTGCGACAGGCTCTGTTTAAGGTGATTGTTGGATTAAATTTTTAAAACAGAACCATCGCCGCCTTGTCTTGTTAGTTGCGCATGATAGAAAAGAGTAAGCTTTTTGAAAGATATAATTTGGCCGGGACTATTTTGGCCAATCGCATTGTGATGGCACCGCTAACGCGGCGTCGTGCTGAAAATCAGGAACTGGCAGCCAATGAATTGATTGCTGAGTATTACAGGCAGCGCGCTACCGCCGGACTATTAATAAGCGAAGGAAGCCAGATTTCGCCGCAGGGATACGGGTACAGCGGATCGCCGGGATGTTACAGCCAGACGCAAATCGACGGTTGGAAAATTGTTACTAAAGCTGTTCATGAGGCGGGGGGTAAAATATTCCATCAGCTTTGGCATGTGGGACCTTTTTCGCACAGGCTGCTGCAACCCACGGGCGGCCTTCCGCTGTCGGCATCAGCAGTGCAACCATCCGGAGAAGTACTTACACCAGAGGGGCGTCTGCCCTACGAAGTTCCAATGGCTATGACGGTGGATCAAATTTATCAGACCATTCGTGATTTTGGACAGGCCGCTCAAAATGCCATGACTGCTGGTTTCGACGGAGTGGAAATTCACGGAGCACACGCCTATATAATCGACCAGTTTATCATGGACAGTACCAATCGCCGTGCTGACGAATTTGGAGGAAATGTTGCTAACCGCTCCAAATTTCTTTTTTTCGTTATCGAAGAAATCCTAAAATATCTGCCATCCGAAAAAGTGGGTTTACGACTGTCGCCCGAAGGGTACCGCCCCGGCTTATTTGATTCTGCTGCACGAAAAACGTTTAGCTATATCATCCAAAAGCTAAACGACTATCATTTGGCTTATCTGCACTTGAGCGAACAAATGTCGCCCGAAGATCGTATCAAAAATCCCGGAAAAAGTTTTGTGTCGTATTATCGCGACCTTCATCGTGGGACTTTACTTTCATGCGGTGGCCATAGTGGTGAGAGTGCGCAAAGGATGCTTGAGGAAGGTCATGCTGATCTGATTGTTTTTGGCCGGCCATTTATTTCAAATCCCGACCTGGTGGAAAGGCTACGTACAAATGCGCCATTGACCTCACCCGACAAAGCTACATTTTATCATGGTGGCGCCACGGGATACACCGATTATCCGGCGCTAAATCAAGATTAAATCTACTGGAACCTATTGCTTTTTAATTTCCCGCCGCAGTGCTTCTATTTGTTCGTCAGTAAGATGTGTGATCGTTTTTATGACGTCCGCAGAAAGTCCTGCTAAGATTCCATTTTTTGCCATAGCAAATCGTTCTTTTTCAAGGCTTTCTTCGCGGCCTGCTTTCATTCCTTTATTAAAGGCCTCTTCCTGAAGCGTTGTTTCTACCCTTACAGCATCCCAGTATTTATCGTAGCTTTCAAGCTCCGCTTTGC
>SABY01000155.1 GCA_009928785.1 Clostridia bacterium
ATCTCCGGTCGCCGGCGCACAAGCCACTGCTGCTGCTTGTGCGTTGGCGTTCTCCCCCTTAAGGGGGAGTTAGAGGGGGTCTGAGAGAAATTCCAAAACTCAAACCCCGGAGCAGTTTGAATTTCGAGATTTGATCATTGAGATTTATTTGGAGCTTGATTCCGAAATTAAAAAATGATTTAAATCAGAAAAACGTAGTTTTGTAAACCATTCATAAAAATCAATAGCTAATGAATAAGCTCTACATCACCTTCTTAACAGCTACTTTCGTTCTGATGGCCTTCGGCTTACGCGCTCAAAGTCCTGACGACAAAAAACAGTTTATCGACGGGCGGCTTTACATCGACGGGCTTCCTGTGTTTACCGAAGAAGACCTGGCGCCCTTTGCCGACCTGCCCCAACTTACTATGTCGCCAGCCGCGCGTGGGCGCGATTTGCCTGTGACGGTTGATAATTCACAGCGACCCTGGTTTCGGCCAATCTTCGATCAGGTGGCGCTGGAATGTGGACAGGCCAGCGCCGTATCCTATACTTTCACCTACGAAATCAACCGCCTGCGCGACTTACCCGGCAATATTCCCGACAACCAATACCCAAGTCATTTTGTGTATAACTGGAGTGGCAGTGGCAGTGGACAGGCCAGCGCTTTTTTTGATAGCTGGGATATTGTTAAGCATGTCGGTACGCCCAATGTTACCGATTACGGTGGCTCCCTGTCGTATGGTGGCAGCGCCCGTTGGATGTCGGGCTACGACAAATATTATAACGCGATGCAAAACCGGCTGTGGGATTTTTACAGCATCAATGTTACCACTGTGGAAGGGTTGAATACCCTCAAGCACTGGATCGACAACCATTTGGAAGGCGAAGCCACGGGTGGTGTAGGCAATATCTACACTTCGGTGGTGAGCGCTGCCCCCACCTTACCATCCGGTACTCCGGAAGCAGGCAAGCATGTGGTAATATCGCTATCAACCTATGCCAATCATGCGCTTGCTGTGGTGGGCTATCACGACTCGATACGCTACGACCTAAACAACGACGGCCAATACACCAATAATCTTGATATTAATAATGATGGTGTGCTCGACATCCGCGACTGGGAAATTGGCGGAGTGAAATTGGCCAACAGCTATTATGCTTCCGGATGGGGCGACGCTGGTTTTGCCTGGTGCCTGTATAGCGCCCTGTGTCGCACCCTGCCGCAAGGCGGATGCTGGAACGGATCGGTGCATGAGATAAAAGCAAAAGAAAATACCGCGCCACAGCTTACCTATAAAGTTACGCTGACGCACAACGTTCGGAATACTTTAAAAGTGATGGCCGGCGTGGCTGTTACACCCGGAGCTACCGAACCCGAATTTATCATCGACTTCCCTATTCTCGACTACCAGGGCGGCGCCAAATACATGACCGGCGGCAGCAATGAAGTGGATAAAACCCTTGAGTTTGGCGTGGATGTAACGCCACTGCTCGATTTTATCCAGAGCGGACAGCAAGCACGCTTCTTCCTGATGGTGGACGAAAACGACCCATCCAATTCAGGCACCGGAATTATCAACAACTTTACCCTGATGGATTATACCGATGGTCTGATACAAATTCCCTGTGCGCAAACCAACGTGCCGCTCACCGAGAATGGACTAACCACACTTTTTGTTGGGGCTTCCGTTACTTTCGACGAGCCACAGATTGTTAATGTCGATCTGCCCCCGGCCACCATCAACGAACCTTACAGCAATCAAATGGTCGGCTCGCAGGGGACTTCACCGTATCAATGGAAAATCAAGCAAAAATACACGGTGCAGGAAGGTACACAAACCTTCCCGATGGTTACTGAACAGCAACTTGTTCCCAATAGCCAAACTGATGGATATGTTACCCAAACCATCGATTTTGACTTCCCGTTTTACGGCAAAAAATACAACGACATCACCCTACATGCCGATGGCTACATCATGTTTCGTGAAGATCATTATCCCTGGACTTATTTGGTAAGCCAATACAATCTTTTCAGAAATATGCGGTGCATAGCACCACTCATGTGCAATCCGATTGGGGTAGGAAATGGGGGTATGTGGTATGAGGGAAGCAGTGATAAAGCGACTTTCCGCTGGAAGACTTCTGAGTATGGGACCAGCAATTTGCAAAATTTTGCCGTTAGCCTTTATTCCGACGGAAAAATTGAATTTTATTATGGCGACTGTATTGTTGCTGCATGGAACCGGTGGTATGCCGGTATTTCTGAAGGCGACGACTTCAACTACGATTTGCTCGATATTTCCAATACCTCTGTGCCGGCCAATACCATGATAACTTTAGAGCCTGACTACAATTTTACGGAAATGAGTATTACCGAAAAAGGTGTTTTTAGTGGATTGCCCACCCAGCCTTACGAGGCCTCCGAAATAAACTTTCTGATAAAAGATGCCAATGGACTGAAGAATACAAAAATGCTCCTCTTCTCTACCGAAGGTGCCAATAATGTAGTGATAAGGGACGTCTTTGTACAATCGGGCGACAACAGCATTATCGAAAATGGCGAAACAGCCACACTGTCGGTGGAGATAAAAAATATAGGTCAGGAGGCGGCAGCAGTAACGATGATGAAAATTGCTATCGACGATGCTTACGTAACGCTCATCGACAGCCTGCAAACACTTACTACACTGCAGCCCGGGCAAACGGTATTGCTGGAGGATGCATTTAGTTTTTCGGTAGCCAATGAAGTACCTAATAGCCACGACATTATTTTTAATACCACCATTCAGGATGCAACGGATGTTTACAATAGCCACATCTACCTCAAGGCTTACGCTCCGGCGCTGGCCATTGGAAATGTAACCTTTGATGATGGCAACAATGGCTATCCGGAGCCAGGCGAAACCATAGCGGTGATGGTAAATATCAAAAACACCGGCGGAGGTCGCGCGTATAATATTCAGGCGCACCTTACCAATGCCGATCCTTTTGTTAGTATTACCCAACCAAGCGCTGCTATTGCTTTTATTAATGGCGGCGCTACTGGTGTTGCTACGTTTGAAGTTTTCGTTTCGGAGGAGGCTCCGCTCGGCTACAATTGTATGTTTAGTGTTTCGGCTATAGCCGATTATGGCTTTACAGCAAATGGCAATTTTGGTATGGCCATCGGCTTTTTACTCGAAGATTTTGAAACCGGCGATTTTTCGCAATACGACTGGGAAACGTCAGGAGATGCTCCCTGGATTATCGATAATTTTGATCCTTATCAAGGGCTGTGGTGCGCGCGGTCGGGCGATATCGACGACAGTCAAAACAGTGTGATTTCCGTAACCATGAATGTGCTTATCGCCGGTCAGATAAGTTTCTATTATCTGGTGCAAAGCGAGAGCAATTATGATTTTCTGAAGTTTTTTATCAATGGCAATGTGCTGGCGCAATGGTCGGGCGACACCGGCTGGGGTTATGCCGAGTTTGATGTGCCTGCGGGCGAAATCACTTTTACCTGGTCGTACAACAAGGATTATTCTGTATCCACAGGACTCGATGCGGGCTACCTCGACTTTATCACCTTTCCGCCCAGTGGGCAGCAGTCGATGGCTGTGTCGGCGGGACCCGATATGAGCATCTGCCAGGACGACACACCCGTTATCCAGGGCTTTATTATAAATGCAACTTCCATCGCATGGAGTTCGTCAGGCGATGGCACTTTCGACGATGCCACTGTTGCCATTCCAACATATTTTCCCGGATCAGACGATATCTTTAATGGTTCAGCCGAACTGACCGTTACCGCCTGGGACGGCCAGAATTCGCCCACCTCGGATGTGATGATACTCAGCATCACGCTGCTGCCCGATGTTGTGGCCGGCGACGACGTGCAGTCCTGTGATAACCTGGCGTCGGTGCAACTTGCGGGATTTGTAGAGAATGCTGTCGTGCATGTGTGGCTTACAACCGGCGACGGAACCTTTGGCAACGACAACAGCCTTACAACCGAATATTTTCCCGGCTCCGACGATCTTTTGCAAGGTTTGGTGGAGCTTACCCTGGTGGGCATGAGCGTGCAGCCCTGCACCGGCTCGGCAGAGGATGCCCTCACGCTAACTTTCTTGCCTGCGCCCGAAGTTACTTTTGATACGCTGCCATTGCTGGGCACCAACATGCCACCCTACGAACTTACCGAAGGAAATCCGGTCGGCGGCATTTATGCTGGACCGGGTGTGATAGATGGCTGGCTCCATCCCGACATTGCCGGCATTGGCTTGCATACGCTCCGCTATACCTACACCGATGCGTATGGCTGCACCGAAATGGCCGAGCAAACCGTCGAAATTGTACTTTACGTAAATATTGCTTCAGCTCAAAATTACAAACTGACCATCCATCCCAACCCTGGCACGGGGCTTTTCACTATTTCGGGTTCCGGCTTATTTAATGATCCGTTTCGGTTGAAGCTGATGGATGCAGCGGGAACTGTGGTGATGGATAAATCGCTTGCCCCGTTGCCATGGGGCGAGCCGCTGCTGCTCGATGCCACCGGTTTTGCGCCGGGCATGTATTATCTGCAGTTGGTGGGCCGCGCTGGCGTGGTGACACGAAAACTTGTAATCAGCAGATAGGATTATTACGACAAAAGAAAAAACCCTCTGGAAACAAGTTTTCAGAGGGTTTTTTTGTAAAAATAAATTTTGGAGAAGTTGAAACTGACAGGCAATCTCCAATCTCGTACCTGCGGGAGCAGGGTTAATGGGGCATGAATGGATTGTGCCGGAAAACTTTAATAATAGTTATCATTGATCTGAATACATGATAACATTTACTTCCGGATAGCTTAATAGATGATTGTTGAGTTGCTTAAACATAGCTCGTTGTGCCCAATTAGAATCTTTGCCACCTTTTTTCATTTTCAAGTTGTAGAAGTTACCTCCCAATGCTGAATTCGAAACATAGCCACTAACTGCAATATACAGTTGATCAGAACCATCTTTGCCTGCATAAAATTTAAGTTTACCCTCAAAGTCTCCCATCATAAAATCATAAAGAGTGGCCGTATTGGTCATGATTGTATCACCATTTTGGCTGCTTCTCAAAAATAGTTTAGGCGGTATGGTTTCTGGTTTACCAGTTTTATTAACCTGGTTATTTTTAGTTTCATTATTCTCGGTTTGAGGGACGGATACAGTGAATCCGGTTTTATTAATAAAGCCTGCGAACCTTGCAATTGCTACATTTTTAGTTGAGTCATTCACGTAGAGTCTGATTGTACTTGCATTTTTAAATTCGCTCCTGCTTAAAACCTGAGCACTTGCGCTTTCAACAAAAAATATTGTTATTAAAACTGACAGGATGTAAATGTGGATTCTCATGTTATAATTTTGTTTAGTATTATTTTCAGCTCAACGTTAGTAATTTTCTTCGTTTTTTCTAATGCTGCACAACGATTGTGTATTGTGGCTTACGCTTTCATTTCTACCTTATCCCTTTTTAGTCGCATCCTCAATCTGTGCGAGTTGTTCGTTTATTAAATGTTTCAATTCTGTTGTGCTCATGTATCGTCAATATTTTTTTTGCTTTTATCGTCGTCGCTTTTTTTCTGTTGTTGACTAATAGTTATGCCAATTGCAGTTCCAATTGCTACTCCCAGGCTAATCCATAAAGCCACATTATCAGCCAACACACCTATTACACTTCCTATGGCAGCGCCAAAAGCGGCTCCTAAAACAATTTTTTTTTCATTTTTCATATTTTTCATTTTCTGCTACGGTTGGTATAGGTGCATGTCGCATTATTTCAATAATTCTCTTTGGTTTTACGATTGTTCAATTTTACAGCCTTACATTCATCCGATGTTTTGCAAGGTTATTTTTTATTTTCCAAGATTTTTAAAAGTTTTATAGCATCTTGTCGATTGTCCCAAAAAGCTGTTATTGTTATTTCTGTTTCAGAAACTTTGTAATAGATGCTGTAATTTCCTAAAGAAGCCACTCCTACGTCCTGAAAATCGGTTACTTTGTAAAGCAAGGGATTCTCGGCAATTTGCTTTGTTCTTTCCGAAACCAGTTTTACAAGTTTCTTTGAATAAATATTGGATTAGTTTCTTTTAACCCAATATTCTATAACTCCAGCGAATTGGAGATCACTTGTTCTTGTCCAAATTACATTGCGTTTAGCCATTCCATATTTCTTTTGTCCATCGCTTCTTGGGAAATAAGCTTACCGTTTTTGATGTCCTGTTCGCTCATTTCCAACATTATTTTTTGCTCATTGGTCAATTCAACTATTTCAGATTCAGAAGAACTTGAAGAAATCAATTTGTCAAGTGCTTCCAAAAAGTCTCTGTTTTTTATGGATAGAATTTTGTCAATCAATCCATTTCGTATTTTATCAACTGTTGTCATTTTTGTTTATTTTCAACTCAACGTTGGTAATTTTCTTCGTTTTTTCTAATGCTGCACAACGATTGTGTATTGTGGCTTACGCTTCAATTTCTACCTTATCCCTTTTTAGCCACATCCTCAATCTGAGCGAGTTGTTCGTTTATTAAATGTTTCAATTCTGTTGTGCTCCTGTCGTTAAATCATTTGAACAAAAGTACTTTTTTTTAAATTCCGGGTGTGGGTTTGCTTTTGGCCGGAAAGGCCTGCCTGAGCAAAAGGTTTTAATTATTAATGGTGAAGTACAATCCTGCTCTCAAAGCAAAAGTGATGAAGAATTCTGTTTCGTAAGAAAAGGTGAACAAATCCGAACTGACATCAAAGTCGGCATACATCCAATTGGTTAGCTTTACCAGGCAGCCGCCGCCAACTAAGGTGGTTAGTACCACTCCGCCTTCATCGTTGATGTGCCAGTTGACGCCAGCATCAAATTTTGGTCTTAGCCTATTATAATCAAAAACATACGATATCTGAAAAGGGATTTGATAATAATTGAACCCTTTGGGCTGTGCGAAAAGTAGTCCCGTTTTGATGAATAGCTTCTCGCTCGAATTGGGAATCCAAAAATACAAATGGCCACCGATTGCGCTAAGCGAACCATCTTCTGTGATGTTGTTTTTTAAATAATAGGAATAAATGGGTTCGATGGCCATCCTGAAGCGATATTTTTGCCGCTCATACACGATGCATGTTCCTTCCCCACAAGTAATGTCGTGATACTTTTTTGTAAGCGAAATCAGTGATTTGCGATCAGGAGCTTTTAATTGTTCTATTTCCGGAAACAGCGACGGGCAATCGCTGAAATAGGACTTCAGATACCCGATATGAAGTTTGGTTTCCTTTTGGTAAGTTACACCATCCACCTCCACAGCTTTTACTTCGTAAGGTATTTCCCTGATTTCCTTATCGGAGACCGACAATGCATATTGGAAACCAGATTTCGACCGGTAATAAAACAAATCCTTATCGCCCTGCACCAGATACTCTGCAAAAATTTCGGTGGTATCCGTAGCGCTTAGGAAGACTTTCGACACATAATGCTTTCCATTATCAAAGCTATAACCGCTAATTTCAAATGGGTGAAACAGCGAATCGATAGCGGCAGTTTTAAATCTTATCTCTTTTGCGTTTTTGGCGTCTTCCTGGTACAGCAACTCCCCGGAAATCGTATCGCCCTGTGTTGTAACTATTTTCCCATTTCTAAAATCCGTTTGTGCACAAATATTGATTGTAAAGGAAATAGCAAGCAGAAGGAGTATATGTTTCATCATTAAAAATCGTTTTAGCAAAAATAACTTTTTTCTTAAATCCGGGTGTGGATTTGCTACGAATTGGGTTGATGATTTGCTGTTAGCAACCGGGCTTTCATTTCAGCTTTTTATTATAGTCTAAAATAAAATGGTTTGGCAAACTTGCCTTATCAATAAAAATAATACTGTCATATGTTTTCTTTAAAATGATATTTCTTTTAAATCGTCCCCAAAGTAATGATGGTATTTCCTGATGAATCCAGGATGAGCTTTCCGAATTTTCCACTTTTGAAAAATCCAGGAATGAATATT
>SABY01000294.1 GCA_009928785.1 Clostridia bacterium
TGCAGCTCACTAACCCCGGCCTTCAGGCCGGGGACAGAAGACTGCATAATCATGACTGGGCTTTAGCCCAAAAAAAAGACTAATAATTGAAATATGACGCGAACAGAAATTCTAAACCCCCCTCTAACTCCTCCGTCAGCCGACGGAGAGGACGCCACCGCACTGGCCACAGCAGTGGCTTGTGCGGTGGGGCCCCCTTCCCCTTCAGGGGAAGGGATGGGGATGGGGTGCGGGGGATTTGGAAAACCACACATTTTTTTAAGTAATTACAAAAATGAAAAACTCGAACGACAAATAAATCTCAAAACACAAAACACAAATGACAGATAAATCTCAAATCTCAAATTTTCAAATGCAAAAATGCAATAGGAGAAGTTGCGTTAGGCAAAATCCAGGCACATCCAAAACAAGATTTTATAAATATATCGCTTTCGCAATAATCGTTGCTGCTTTGGCAGGATGCACCGAAAAGATAGACGTTAATCTGGATCAGCAGCAGTATGCGCGGCTGGTGGTGGACGCCCGATTTTCGTCGGATACCGTGGCGCATCTTGTAAAACTCAGCACCACCGCCGACTACTTCGATAACCAGCCTCCCCAAAGGGTGTCGGGCGCAGCGGTAACCATCAGCAACGAGGAGGAAGAATATACGTTAACTGAATCGCCGGCAGGATCCGGCAATTATTTCACCGACCCGAATGTGGCAGGGCGCATCGGCAGCGATTACCAGCTCGACATCCTTTTACCCGAAGCCATTGCCGGCACCGACACCTACGCTGCTGCGTCGCATATATATCCCATCAGCCAGATGGACAGCATTGCCCTTGAGTTTCACGACGACTGGGGGCCGGACGGAATATGGGAGGTGAAATGTTATGTGTGGGATCCGCCCACCGAGGATTATTATATGTTCAACCTCTACCGCAACGGCGTGCTGGTGACGGATACCATCACCGAGGTGTTTGTGGTTGACGACCTGCTTTATAACGGCAATTATACCAACGGAATCGGCGTGGGCTATCTCAATCAATCGGATGTAAACGAGCAGCTTTTTCCGGGCGACGAGGTTACGCTCAGTGTGTCGCGCATCACACGCGAATATGCAGAGTTTCTTTGGCAGTTGCAGGAGGAAGTGAGCTACCAGTCGCCACTCTTCAGCGGCGCGCCGGCCAATGTAAACGGAAATCTAAGCAACGGTGCCTTTGGAGCTTTCGGTGCCTGGAGCACAAGCAGCGCCAGCCGAGTGGTTTCTCCACCCGAATTATAGAATTCCCCATCCCTGCCTGCCGGCAGGCAGGCCCATCCTCCCGATTATCGGGACAGGCATTCCCCGACGTGGCAAAGGGAGCTCTCTCGTGTCATAGTTGGAAAACCAAAACAATGCGCTTCGTATGGCAAACTACCATATAGCCAGGCGGAAGCGCTCCCCTCTCCAATTGGAGAGGGGCCGGGGGTGAGGCAAAAAATGAAGCTTTTTGCCACTTCAATATTCGACATTTTC
>SABY01000295.1 GCA_009928785.1 Clostridia bacterium
GTTTATTGTTTGTTGTTTGTTGTTTGTTGTTCGTTGTTCGTTGTTCGTTGTTCGTTGTTCGTTGTTTGTTGTTCGTTGTTCGTTGTTCGTTGTTCGTTGTTTGTTGTTCGTTGTTCGTTGTTTGTTGTTCGTTGTTCGTTGTTCGTTGTTCGTTAATCGTTGATTGTTGTTTGTTAATCGTTAATTGTTGTTTGTTGTGGTAATTCAATGTTTTTCTTAATTCTTAATACATTCTTTATCATTATCGCCCTCCGCCTGAGCATCTTCAGGGTTGCCATCAATTTCGGGTTGAGATCCCTCTCATCGCTCACCTCTCATTGCTCTCCTTCTTTGACGCCCGAAAGTCCTGCGGACAATTCGAGGTCGCTCACCACCCATCGCTCACCGTTCGTCTTTCACCTTTCATCGCTTTCCTCAGATGTATCCTTTTATTTTATAATAAGCAATGGCCACGTATTCGCGCAGCACATCGATTTCGAGTTTCAAATAATTCCACATGTTGTAGCGCAGACCCACGCTGCGACCGGGTGGCGTAATGGCTTTGTCGCGTTCGTCAGGGTCAAGCAGCAGCCCGGTGTCGAAGGCAGCCTGAAAAGCGGGCAAACCAGCGGCATTTGTAAAACCACATTTGCTGAAAGTGCGCACGCTGCGATAAATATGCTCCGGCGAAGTGACGATTAATAAAGCAGTGCTTTCGGAGGATTTCAACATCTGGTGGATGCCACAGGCCTGTGTGTGTGTGTTGGTTCCTTTCGTTTCGAACCGGAATCGATCGGGTGAGATGCCGTAAAGTGCCATCTGCCGGTACATTTCGTATCCCGTACTGTTCAGAAAATCGTTTGGGGCAGATGGCATGGTGATGATGATTTGCGCTTCAGGAAAACTTTTTGCGGCCAACGCTGCATAATGGCAGCGCATGAGTGCAGCGCCTCCGGGCATGGCTCCGGCGCCCATCACCACAATGTAATCAGGCGGCTGCTGCAACGCATCACCGGAAGTTCCCAGCCGATGATAAGCATGAAAAGGCATCGCAGTAAAACTTAGCACCACCATCAGTAAGGCGATGGCGCCTGCTACTGCCAGCACTGTTTTACCGTTGCGCCTTACGCGCTGCCAGCGAGATAGGTATGAAGCGTTTTTTCTCATGAGTTTCATGAAATTTCAAAAACAATAAACAACCGCTGATAGTCGGTGTAAACAATCACAAATAAATAACAATTCCGAAAACTCAATAGGCAAAATCACTAAATGAACCTGAAGTTGTCAATAACGATTATTTGTCGGATCAGCAGTTACTCCCCGACAGTCCTTACTTTAACCCCGCCCTTCAGGGCGGGGGTCAGACAATCCGCGCGATACACACGGGCTTTAGCCCGCAAACCCTTTAAACTACCGGGCTTTTAGGCCGGGGTTAGTGATCATTTGTCGGATCAGCAATCATTACCACAGTCCTTACATTAACCCCGCCCTTCAGGGCGGGGGTCAGACAATCCGCGCGATA
>SABY01000156.1 GCA_009928785.1 Clostridia bacterium
TACCCTTCTGCCTACTATTACTCCCAATGTGGTGGTTGTAGATGGTCAGGGGACATGGACCTACGATCCGTCCACAGGCGAGGTAACCTTCAATCCTGATCCTGGCTTCACGGGCGATCCTTCACCGATAGATTACATCTTAACGGAGAACTCCACCGGCTTGAGCGATGAAGCAACGATAACGATCGACTACACGCAGCAGGCACCGACAGCTATCGACGACGGTAGCACGGACAACACGCCAGGCACGGCAGTTAGTTTGGATATATTAACGAACGACTATCTGGCCGACGGCACCCCTGCCACCAGCAGCAACAGCACCGTAGCCTTGATAGATCCGACAACCGGCAATCCATCAGCTAATCCCAATGAGGTAATAATTACCGGCGAAGGCACCTGGAATTACAATCCGGCCACGGAGCTATTGACCTTCACACCAG
Source organism: Clostridia bacterium (assembly GCA_009928785.1). Lineage (GTDB taxonomy): Bacteria > Bacteroidota > Bacteroidia > Bacteroidales > 4484-276 > SABY01. Next base: position 441 of record SABY01000156.1, read on the forward strand.
AGGCAGGGTTCACAGGCAGTCCTACGCCGATTGACTATGAGCTGACCGACAACTCGAGCGGGTTAACGGATCAGGCCACGGTAACGGTGATTTACGCCATTTGTCCGGAAGCATTTGCTGGCCCTGATATTTCCATTTGCGAATCCGATCTTCCCATAACTATTAATGGATCATCAGCCAGCAACTATTCCACCATCGAATGGATGACTGATGGTACGGGAACTTTCGAAAATGACACTATACTGCATCCTACGTATCATCCTTCGGAAAGCGACATTGCAGATGTGCAGGTAGTATTGACGATGATCGTAAAAGGACATCAGGCTTGCGATCCTGTGGTGGATGCCATGGTATTGACTATTTGGCAACAGCCAACTGCCGATGCTGGCCCGGATGCGACGCTTTGTGAAGGAGAGTTATTTGAACTTTGCTGTGCCAGCGCCGAGAACTATGCCTCGCTGTTGTGGACTACCAGCGGCAGCGGAACATTTGACAATCCGAACACATTATTGCCGGTTTACACACCATCTGCTGCTGATTTGAACAGCGGAAGCGTTGTACTGACATTAACTGCTTATTCCAATACACCTTGTGCTGATGCTTCGGATAGTCGCACATTATACCTGGTGACAAAAGCAATAGCCGATGCCGGGCCTGACCAACAGATAAATGGTCAGACAAGCACCACGATGGCTGCCAACACTCCGGTTTCGGGTACAGGACTTTGGACACAGATTTATGGGCCGACGGCTGCAACCTTCGATGATCCTACTTCTCCCACAACGACGATTTCGGACTTGATCGACGGAACCTATTTCTTTAGATGGACTATTACAAATCCACCATGCGATCCGGTTTGGGATGATATGATGATTTCGAACGCTCCGATGGCTGATTTGTCGATTATCAAAACAGCTACTCCCGAGCCTATATTAGCCGGTGAAAATGTTACCTATACAATTACGGTAACGAACAACGGCCCTGCTTCTGCCAGATTTGTAAAGGTACAGGATGTGCTTCCGGCAGGTCTTACCCTGATCAGCAATACTGTTTCCACCGGATCATGGAATGCTCCTACATGGTATATCGGCCCGCTTAACAATGGGGTAACCGAAACCATGACCATTGTTGCTAAAGTGGATGCTGACTATATCGGCTCTATTACCAACACTGCAATAGTGAGTAGTCCCACCCTAGATCCCGATCCATCCAACAACACCGACGAGGCCGTAACAAATGTAATTTCACTTACGGATCTGGCCATTGTGAAAACCTGTCAGGATATTCCTGTGGCGGGTGGAATGGTAGCGTACCAATTGCTCATCACAAACAATGGCCCCGGCGATGCAGCCGACGTTTCTGTCAGTGATATTTTACCTGCTGTATTATCGGCAGGAGAATACTCGACGGATGGCGGCGCTAATTGGGATCCATGGGTAAGCCCGATGGCTGTTGGCATGCTTGCTGCCGGCGACAACTACTTCTTCAGCATCCGTGGCTTGCTGGCTTCTTCGGCGCTCAATTCGGTGACGAATACCGCCACGGTCACTACTACTACACCGGAATCTGATCTTACCAACAATACATCTACAATCACTAAACCCATTACAACGCAAGCCGATCTCTGTATCATCAAAACGGGTCCCGCTTCTGCGGTGCCTGGCGAAATGATCGAATGGTCGTTCTATGTTTGCGCAGGTATGAGCGATGCGTTGAATGTGAAAATTGTAGACGTAATGCCTTCGTCGGTTTCTGATGCCGAATATTCGATCGACGGCGGCGCCAACTGGTTACCGTGGACAGGAAGCCTTGAAATAGGAACTGTTTATGGCGGGGTACCTTTCGAATTCCTGATGCGTGCGACAGTGAATACCGACGTAACCAGTGAAATTATTAATACAGCAACAGTAACCTCCATTACTCCTGATCCTGATCCGACCAATAATACGGATACAGAAATCACTCCTGTAACACCATCGGCTGACCTTAGTATGCTAAAAACCGGACCTGCTGAGGTTACTGCCGGCGATCAGATCGCCTGGACGCTAACAGTTAATAATGCCGGACCTGGCGATGCACAGGGTGTATTTATTGAGGATGCTGTAGTTGCCGAAGTTTCTAATGTAGAAGTTTCGACAGATCTTGGTGCCAACTGGCAACCCTGGGTCAGTCCGATGAATATTGGAAATCTGGTCGCAGGTGCAAATCTTGAAGTACGTCTGCGCGGTACTGTAGCTGATGATTTTGCCCAATTAGGCAATCTTACCAATATCGCTACCGTGGGTGCAATTACTCCTGATCTCGATCCTACCAACAACACCGATACTGCGGTTACAGTGGTAGAAGTACCACCGGTAGCCAACGATAATACCTCTTCGGGCCATGTTCCTGGCGAGGATGCTGTGGTGAACATACTCAACAACGACTTGCTGGGCGATGGCACTACCACGCCATTGCCAGCCGATGTGGTTGTGGATATCGATCCTGCGACACCTGGTGTACAAACGGAACTTGTGGTTTCGGGCGAAGGTACCTGGACGTATGATCCGCTAACGGGTGATCTCACATTTAGTCCGGAAGCCGGATTTGTGGACGACCCAACGCCGATTACTTACACCATCACCGAAATACTCACCGGCCTAACCAGCAATATTGCTACGGTAACTGTTCTGTACGATTGTATCACCATTCAGGCAAAAGTATTCCTGGAAGGTGCTTACGATCCGGCAACGCAACTGATGGATAACTTCGTCAGGTTTGGCGGCATGTTGCCGGGTGATAAACCGCTGGCGCCTGTAACTCCCACACCTGCCGGGCAGCCGTATCAGGGCGTACCCTGGAATTACACTGAATTGCTGTGTAACTACTATGGTGATCCAACAGTGAATCCGGATGCTGTGAAGCCTTATCCTGCCGACGTGGTTGACTGGGTGCTGGTTTCCATCCGCCAGGGCGATTCGTTGGCTTCGAGCACTATCTTCAGATGTGTAGGCCTGGTAGCCCGCGATGGAACAGTGACGCTGGAATGCCCATGCTTCCGCACTGCCGGCATCGATAAGTATTACATTTTGATCGATCATCGCAACCACCTCCAGGTGATGAGTAAGGCAGTGAAGCTCAATGGCGGAACTACCCTCGGATTCGACTTTACCATTCAGGATTCGTGGCGACTGGGAACTCCGGTGCCACAGGAGGTCGGACAGAAACTTATCGGCAGCCATTATGTGATGCTGGGTGGTAATGGCGATCAACAGATGGAGCCTTCGAGCCAGTTCGACTTGAACAGCCTTGACTTCGACGTATGGACACACGACAACGGAAAAGTATTCCAGTATCTGCGTGGCGACTACGATATGGATCTCGACTGCAACTCACTGGACGATGAATTATGGATTAATAACAACGGGAAAATCAATTTCATTCCCAGATAAAAACTTTAAAAAATAGCACACTATGAAAAGGAATGTTTTTTTATGGATGTTGATGATGATGAGTACAATGGGTTTCGCACAAAATGTGACCCTGCACCTCGTCGAATCAGCGGGAAACTGTTTGCTGAGTAGCAATTGCGAAAGCCAGACAATATGCTATGATCTGCGGATTGAAGTTGACGAACCAGGATGGCAGATCCGTTCTTACAACATTTGGTTTCAGTATCCGCAGCCGCCAATGATGCACTACAACAGCGATAACGCTTGCCTGACGCAAAATGGTGGTGACACGGATAATGATAGCAATGGGCAATATCGTGTAGGAGGTATTAATGGAACAGCAGTTCTTGAAGCTGGTGTGATGACCACCTTCCACACGCTTTGCCTGGAGTACGACAATGGATTTATGATAGTGGATTCGATAATCAGCGCCGGCGGCCCGGCGCTGGTTTACGGATTCCCATTTGAATCGACGTTGACGCTGCAAAACTCTGTGACCGGCGAATCTGTCGGTATGGCCGTCAACAGCATGGACGCTATGCCCATCAATCTGCACGACCTGATGCAGGTGGATGCCAATGCAGGCTGGAGTGGCGTGTCGGCCTGGATGCAGCCACTCGACAGCGACATCGAAAACGTGATGGAACCAGTGGTTGAGGATTTGGTGATAATGTACAATCTTACCGACGGCATCTATTCGCCATCGAATAACATCAATACCATCCTCAACTGGAATTACAAATCGGGATATATTGTAAAAGTTTCCGACGCCATCGATTTGAATATTTGCGGAAGCGACAACGGAAACCACACCATCAACCTGATGGCTGGCTGGAACATCATTCCGGTGCTCAACCCGGGCATGGTTCCGGTGGAGGAGGTGCTGGGTGGTTTGGGCAGCAATCTGATCATCGTCAAAGAAATTGCCGGTTACCGTATTTACTATCCGGCGTATAATATTAATACACTGATGAACCTGCAAACCGGAAAGGCTTATCTTGTAAAGGTGGCGCAAGCCTGTGCCATTACCTTTCCGGAAACGGATGTAAGCCAGACGCAAGCTGACGCAAAATATTATTTTGAGATGAACTCGCCGTGGCCGCCGATACACAAAACTCCCGATTCACATATTTTTTGTTTTGCCGATGATGCGCTGAGTTTGTTTGAGATGGGCGACCTTATCGGTGCCTTCGACCAGCAGGGACATTGCTGCGGCATGATGGAAGTGCTCGACACGCAAAAGGCGTTTAGTGTTCCTGTTTTTGCCAACGACGCCACCACTGCGCAGAAAGATGGTTTGGATGTGGATGAGCCGATAGCTTTTAAACTTTACCGGCCATCCACGGGCGACGAATTTAACATGGAACTTAGCTACGCAACCTTCTCTCCGGCCCAGGGTCAATTTGTTTCCAACGGAATTTCTATTGCAGCCGCAGTTACGCTTATCGCTTCGGGCACAGGAATCCAGAATTACGCTTCAGGTGTGCAGGTAGAGGCATATCCCAATCCTACACAGGGTGAGGTGAATCTGAAAATCGCGGGAGATCTGCCTATAAACGGAAAACTGGTTCTCACCAATGCCGATGGACAAATGCTCTTTGAGCAGGAAATCATGCACCGTCAGGGCATCAGTACCCGTATGCTCGACTTTTCAAAATACACTTCCGGCATCTATTATCTCCGGCTCACTTCGTCGCAATATTATAACATCCAAAAAATTGTAATCCATTAATTCATCTCAATAATTTAGCTTTATGAAAAAGAGACTTTTACCATTTTTGCTCTTCCTGTTGTTAAGTTCGGTAACCTTTGCCCAAAGCGTTATCATCGACATACAGGAATCTGATAACGGTTGCGGCCTTGCTACCGATTGCGAAAATAATGTGGCGTGCTTCGATTTAATTATAACCATTAATCAGCCCAACTGGGAATTGGCCAGCTACAATATCTGGACGCAATATCCGAAGCCGGCAACCATGAGCTACGCAAGCGATAATGCATGTATCACCCAAAATGGTGGCGACACCGACGATAACTTCAATGGGCAATATCGTGTGGCAGGCATCAACGGCGTTACGCTTTTGCAGCCTAATGTTCCTACGATTTTTCACACCATCTGTTACGATTATCAGGACGAGGACCTCATCAGGGATTCGGTGATAGCTGTGGGCGGAAAACTGTCAGTTTATGGTTTTCCGTTTTCCACCACCGTTACACTTTCGCACACCATTACCGGGGCTACTGCCGGTTTAACCATTAACACACAGGAATTTTTGAATATTAACAGTAACACCTTGTCGTGTTTAATTCCGGATTTATTAATTGAAAAAGAACTTACGTTAAATGCTGATAATGATGGTTCAGGAACCATATCTTTTGGCGATGTGCTCACTTATACCATTACCACCACCAACACGGGCAACATCACGCAAACCAATGTGGTGGTCAGCGATCCAAAGCTGAACCCGGCCAGCACTACCTGCGCCACCCTACCGGTAGGAGCACAGTGTATCCTTACGGGAACTTATATAGTTACCCAGGCTGATGTGAATGCCGGACAAATAGTAAACACAGCAACTGTCGAATCCAATGAAGCCGGCCCTTACGATGCCAGCATCACCACGCCTATTGGCCAGCAGCCCGAAATGACCATCAATAAAACCTTACTCACCAATGTGGCTGGAGGCATCGTGGTAGGACAGTCGTTGGTTTATAAAGTGGAAGTTACCAATACCGGTAATGTTACGCTCACCAATGTGGCAGTGAGCGATCTTAAACTCACCCCGCAACTGGCTTTCTGCGCTTCAGTGTTACCCGGACAAACGTGCACCCTCACGGGAGCCTATCTGGTTGCGCAGGCCGATATTGATGCTGGAGAAATAGTGAATACCGCCAATGCCATTTCTGACGAAACCCCTCCTGCAACCACCGAGCTTACCACACCGGTTCCGCAATATCCTTCTATTACCACCGTAAAAACTTTATTAACTGATATTTCAGGCGGGATTGAACCAGGCGACGAGCTAAATTATTCTGTAAAAGTTACCAATACGGGCAACACAACATTGCACAATGTAACTGCTAGCGACCTGATGCTGACTCCCAACAGCACGCTGTGCGCTACTTTAGCTCCGGCAGGCAGTTGCACACTTACAGGAACTTATGTGGTGCAGCAGGCAGATATCGACGCCGGCCAGATTGTAAATACCGGCACTGGCGACAGCGACGAAACTGACCCGGTTACCTCACAGGTGACCACAACCATCGTTCAGGAACCCGGGATGATTATTACCAAAACGCTGATTACTGATATTTCTGCAGGTGTGATGGCGGGGAATGTTTTAACCTACACAGTCGAAATTACCAACACCGGAAACATTACACTTAATAATGTAGTGGTTTCGGATAATAAAATAACTCCGGCCTCGGCTACCTGTGCATCGGTGGCTCCGGGGGCTACTTGTTCGCTCACCGGAACCTATATGCTTACACAAGCCGATATTGATGCCGGAGAGATTGGAAATACAGGTACCGGCGATTCGGATGAAACCAATCCGGTAACAAAAGATATTACCACTCCGTTGCCACAAACGCCGGAACTGACGGTGGTAAAGAGTGCTGCCGAAAGCACCTACACCGCTATTGGCGATGAAATTAATTATACCATCACGGTTACTAATTCCGGAAACGTGACCATTGATAATATCGAAATTACAGACGCCAATGCCGATGCTGGTTCGATAAGCTGCAGTGGCGCTTCACTGCTTCCGGGTGAATTCCTAACCTGCACTGCCATTCACACCGTTGATACGGATGATATGCTGGCTGGTGAAGTGGTAAATATTGCTACCGCATCCTGCGACGATCCTTTGGATAATTCATTAACTTTTGAAAGCAATGAAGTGGTGGTTACGGTTAAGATTTTAATTGCCAACGACGACAATGGTACTCCGGTAAATGGCTACAATGGAGGTGAAGCAATTCCCAATGTTTTGGTGAATGACCTGCTGAATGGAGTTCCGGTAAACCCGGCGGAAATCACGCTT
>SABY01000296.1 GCA_009928785.1 Clostridia bacterium
ATCATGGGGTTTGTATTCTGGATACCCTTACTGCTAAAAATGATTGCTTACTTCAGCAGCATGATCACCATATCCACTTTTAGAAATATCCAGATCAAAGCTGCACAAGACCGGCTTAATTTTGCCATCGAGTTTTATGTAGTAGGTTTTGTTATGATTCTGGACATTTTAAAACGTAAGAAACTTGAAAAAATCAAACTTGAAGATATTGCCCCGGTTGATTTTTGGGACTTATTATTTTCCATTATCTGGGATATTTTATGGACTGTTGTTTTCTGGGGAGGAGTAGTATTTTTCATCATTTTTATAAATCAAAACCATTAAAAACTACGTCACAACAATGCAGCCAATGTACAGGCTCGGGGATGGTTCAAACCAGCTTCGGACCAAAACCCTGCCCAAATTGCGGTGGGAAGGGGGAGGTTTATGAAAGTTCAGCAAGTGAACAAAAAAGTTCCAATCATAAAATGAGTACCTTATAGCTGTTAAAGAAGTTTTTGCTTCATAGGTCGCCCGCTGCTACTTTTGTCCAGAGGCGATATTATGAAATTGCCATATTCAGGTTGCTGTTTCAGCAGCTTATTCCTCTATCACCAGCGCTTCGTAAACAAAAATCTCGGCATCTTTCCAGCCATCGCTGCCAATGCCAGCCTTGTCGGCAGCGCAATGCTGCAGCAGTTGCAGGGCGTTCCATCCGGTAGTTTCGGCAACTTGTGGCAAAAAGGTTCCGGTGCTTATTCCTTTGCGGATAAAAATGCCGTGCTTTCCCGGAACGATTTCGTCGATGTCATCGATGCGGCGCATTGGTGAGAGCACGGATATTTCGATGTGCAGGTCGGGAAGCTCTTTGGCGGAAACCTTTTCAAAACGATGATCGCGGGTGGCTGCCGAAATAGCCATTTTCTGTACGGTTTCCCAGAGAGGTCCTTCCGCTTCAAATTTTCCGATGCAGCCGCGCAAAATCTCTTGATGGTGCAGGCTGACAAAAGCGCCCATGGGCATCGTTACTTTATCAGGAAGATTGTTCAGATCATAATCATGCTGCCTTCTGTCGAGCACTTCATTCTCTATAGCTTCGCGTGCTATCTGCAGCAGTTGTTTCTTTTCATCAGCGGTAAGCAGGAACCCGGTTTCTTCATGTGGTTCATCAAATGCAATAGCCCAATAACCTACCACGCCGCTCTTGTCGCCGCGGGGTGCGTCACCCGAATTGGTGTAAGCCAACAGATTTACGCGCATCTTCTTGTGGCGACAGGTAAGATGCAGCAGCGCCAGCACCGACGACCACCCACAAATGCTTGTTGCCAGGTGGGCGATGGGAGGGTGGTTGTTTTGTGCGATGGCTTCGATGAATGCTTTGGGCGAATTTTGGGCGATGGCTTCAGCCGTGCGGCGGTCGTTGGCCACCGCATCGTCATACGCCGGATAGTGCGAAAAGTCGCTGCTGATGACAAATAAGTTTTCGGTGGTGAAATAAGGTTTCAACGC
>SABY01000297.1 GCA_009928785.1 Clostridia bacterium
AATGCGGTCGTGGCGCAAGGCGGTTTTCAGTTGGTTGTAAACGCTGCTGAAGTTGGCGTCAGGCGCAATTTTAACGGCGGCGAAAATTCTTTTCATTTTATAAAAAAATTGCTTTCGCAAAAATAGGCTATTTCCTGTCGGCACTCATCCTTTCGAGCATCCAGTCCGGGTATTCAGGGGTGAGCTTACTGATGTCGTCCAAAAGTTTTAATTCTTGTTCATCAAGCATTACTTCTGTGGCTTTTAGGTTATCGGTCAATTGTTTTTCTTTATTAGCACCTACAATTACCGAAGTAACCACAGGTTGATGCAACAGCCAGGCCAGGGCAACTTGTGCCACAGTAATATTTCTGGCATCGGCTATTTTTCTCATCACCTCTATGATGTCGAAAGCTTTTTCTTTATCAACGGGCGGAAAATCATAGTTTTTGCGTCGTCCTTCACCCGATTGGTTGTCGCGGCTGTATTTACCACTGAGCAATCCACCCGCCAATGGACTCCATACGAGCAGCCCTATTTTTTGGTCGAGTAGCATGGGCACGATATCGCGTTCCAGGTCGCGTCCGGCAATAGTGTAATACGCCTGCAATGATACAAAGTGGCTAAGATGGTGCAACGTCGAGATGCCAAGTGCTTTCATAATTTGCCACGCAGCTAGATTGCTGCATCCGATGTAACGCACTTTGCCGCTTTGTACCAGCATGGTAAGCGCCTCCAGCGTTTCTTCCATCGGCGTAAGCGGGTCGAAGCCATGAATCTGGTACAGGTCGATATAATCGGTGCCGAGCCGGCGCAAACTTTCGTGCGCCTGATGCAGGATGTGCTGGCGGCTTAGCCCGCTGTCGTTTATACCTTCACCCATTGCTCCACGCACCTTGGTTGCTACTACCATTTCGTGACGTTGCAGCCCTAAGGTGGTCAACGCTTTGCCGGTCATCTCCTCGCTTAGTCCTTCGCTATAAACGTTGGCGGTATCGATAAAATTGATGCCTCCGTCTACCGCCTGTTTTACAAGAGCATTTACCTCATCCTGCGGTAACGTACCAATAGCAGTCCACATGCCACGTCCGCCAAAAGTCATGGTACCCAGGCACAGCTCCGATACTTTCAAACCTGTGTTGCCTAATAAGTTGTAGTTCATAATGTGGTTTTTTTATGTTTTAATGTTTCGAATAAATTAAAAAAAAAGTGGTGGATTAAAATTATGAAATGCGATATTGCATTTAGAACCAGACTATCGTATATTTGGTTCAATGCATGATTGATTTGGGATGTATCCACCGTGAATTCTGCAATAACGTGAAACATTTTGTCGGGCAATCGTACCAGAGCCTGGCGCTATTGGCGGCATGACTTGTAATATTGCGTAAAGCCAACATTTGTAATATTACATGCGTCTGCAAATGAGATAACTTTGCCGCATGATAGTATTGGACAAAACCACCATTTCTGACGATCTGCGCCGCGTGC
>SABY01000298.1 GCA_009928785.1 Clostridia bacterium
ACGTGTGGATGAAATGATAGAGCTCACCGGCATTGTACCTGAATATCGCAAAAGGATTGGTGCGCTCTCCAAAGGCTATCGCCAGCGTGTCGGGCTGGCGCAGGCGCTCATCCACGACCCCGAAATTCTTATCCTCGACGAACCCACCAGCGGCCTCGACCCCAACCAACTGCTCGAAATACGCCAGCTCATTCAGCAGATTGGCAGCCGCAAAACGGTGATGCTCTCCACGCACATCATGCAGGAGGTAACCCAACTCTGCCAGCGGGTTATCATCATCAACAACGGAAAAATCGTAGCCGACGACACCACCGCCAACCTGCAAAATCCCGAAAAAGCCGAGCAGGTGCTGGTGATAGAATTTGACAAACCCATCGCCGCCGAAAAGCTATTGAAAATTGACGGCATTCATAAAGCTGAATCCGACGGCCTCAACCGTTGGGTGATCACCTCAACAGCAAGCCACGACGTACGTCCCGATCTTTTCCAATTGGCCGTGCGTGAGCAGCTCACCGTGCTTTCGCTGCAAAAACGCGATGACTCGCTGGAGCAGATATTTCAATCGCTTACCAAAAATTAACACCCTGCGTTTTAAAATATAAAATTACTTTTGCCCGCAAATCCGGAAGACGACATGCCGGTAACGATTACAATGGAAAGATTTGATTGATTGCAACCATTTAAAAAAATGCTAAAACAGTACGTTTTACCATCCGCCAATCAGCCTGCTTTCCCACACATTTTTTTTATTAATAATTTTAAAACTTCAACGATGAGTTACTTATTCACTTCAGAATCGGTATCCGAGGGCCATCCCGACAAGGTAGCCGATCAGATTTCGGATGCTTTGGTAGATGCTTTTCTGGCCCACGACAAAGAGTCGAAGGTGGCCTGCGAAACGCTTGTTACAACGGGTTTGACGCTGCTAAGCGGCGAGGTGCGTACGGAAGGCTACATAGATGTGCAGGAAATTGCGCGCAAGGTGATCAACGATATTGGCTACACCAAGCAGAGCTATCGTTTTGATGGCAACTCCTGCGGGGTGATCTCGGCCATACACGATCAGTCGGGCGACATCAACCGCGGCGTGGTGCGTGCACGCGAAGAAGACCAGGGCGCCGGCGACCAGGGCATGATGTTTGGCTATGCCACCGACGAAATGGACAACTTCATGCCCCTCACGCTTGAGCTTTCACACATCCTGCTGCAGGAGTTGGCGGCCATTCGCAAAAAAGGCGAACAAATGACCTATCTGGCGCCCGACTCCAAATCGCAGGTAACCATAGAATATGACGACGACAACCAGCCCGTCCGCATCGATACCATTGTAGTTTCTACACAGCACGACGAATTTGATACCGACGAGGCGATGGCTGCAAAAATCAAAAAAGACGTTCTGGAGATTCTTATCCCCCGCGCCATCAAGAAGGTGCCGCGCTATAGTCATTTGTTTAAAGACGACTATAAGC
>SABY01000157.1 GCA_009928785.1 Clostridia bacterium
AGTAAAACACAACTAATCGTACTATGAACACTTTCAGATTTTTGATTACAGCCACATTGCTTTTCGCAACACCTTTATTCACTTCAGCCCAGGATAAACATGATTGGGATAATGCTGAATGCCGGATTATTAAGCAAAGACCAATAAAAAATAATGTCGTTCTCATAAATCATTATTTTATTAATTGCTATCGCAAAACGGCTGGCGGTATGTTATTATTGCCGATTGTGATGCACTTTCCTGACAACTGTTGCGACCTGGCGATGTACGTGATTCTTAGGCGTTGGCATATCAGTATCCCAAAAGTCTGTAGATTTTGAAGAGTCCTCTTTTAGTTGTCCCAGTTTCTCAGTACCTGAACTATCAATAGGATTCCCGTTGTCGATTTGAAAAAGATGCTGGAGGTTCTCAATGATAGACTGAAAAAGATTAAAAAAAACCACTCTACAAAACAGTAATTCTCTGAAATAAAATACCTTTGGCAAAAAATTACTTCTGTCATGCGAGCTTTGCTTGTCATAACTTTCTTGCTGGGGTTTGCACATTTTTCGATGGGCATTCCACAGGATAGGGATCATGGGCTTTACGCCGAAAAAGCCGATCACTTTTATGATCAGCTTTCATTCGACAGCGCTGCCCTTTACTATTCATTAGCAATCCACAACACCAATCAGAACGATGCCCCGGAACTTTTCGGATATCTTCTCAACCGCAAGGCTTCCTCATTATTTTGGTCGGATAGAATGGATGAAACGCTAAATGCCTGCCGGAGAAGTTTAAAATTTTGCCGTGACACTTTAGGCTCCGCACATCCCGAAACGGCACAGGCACAAATGAATCTTGGCGCCTTTAAATTCCTGTCGGGAAACTTTGGTGTGGTAGCCGAGCATTTTTATGAAGCTGCCTACATCCTCGAAAATTATTATGGAAAAGACAACCCAAAAGTGGCAAAGGCCTATGAGTGGCTGGGAACACTTTATGAATCGCAGTCGGACACAGCGCTTGCGCGGAAGTATCTGTGGAAATCGCTTCATATTTATGAGAAATCATTGGGCGCAGACCATCCTGATATTGCCGAATTGTATCGATACATCGGTTTGTATTACAAGCGTTTTACGCCGTACGATTCAGCCATTTATTATTTTGAAAAAGCAAAATTCCTTTTCGACCTAAAATACGGCGAGGCCAACTTCCACTCGGTGAAATGCCTGAACAACATTTCGGATGCCTATGGAAATAAAATGGGGCAATGGGACACGGTGCCTGCCATGTTTGAAACGTGTATGAAACTGTTGCCCCGTTTCAAAGCTCCCAATCGCCATACTACCGCGATGACGCTATACCGCATGTATGACTTTTATAACCACCGTCAGGATTTTCTCCTCTCCACCGCGTACCTGAACAAAATTCTTAAACTTTACTATCCTGACTTCGAAAACAAGAATGTTTTTGAAAATCCTGATCATGTTACTTCTTGTCCTTATACCATACCAAAAATCATCTTTATAGCCAAGGCAGGACTGCTGATCAAACAGGCTCAAAAAGATACCACACACAAGCGCCAATATCTTACGGCAGCATCGGAATGCTACGTTTTGTTCGATCAAATAGTGGAGGTGATGTGCAACAGTATGCAGCGGCTCGAGGACAGGTTGCACTTTGCCAACAGGCATGCAAAACTTTACTACGCGATTGCCCGTTTAGAGCTTGAACTTTATCAGTCAGGGTTTGGCGAAGAACACATCAGCAATGCACTCTATTATTCAGAAAAGAAAAAGCTGAAAGACCAAATCCTGAAATTTGCCGACAATCCCAACTTTTATTTTCATAATAATGATGCGTTTTCGGGTGAAATGATTCGTTATAAAAAGGAGGTGAATGAATTAAAAGCAAAACGCATTACGGCAGTAGATAAAGAAAAAATTGACCGCCAAATTGTAAGCAAGACTTTGGAAGCCGATGCACAGTATGATGCGTTTTTTGAAAAAAAAGCCACACACCCCGATGCTTTCGACGACCACTCAAAGCTTACCATCCAGGAGCTGCAAAACCAGTTAACGGAAAACGAATGCCTGCTTTATTTCGCTGAAACCACGCAGGATTACAAGCAAATCCCTCATGCTTTAATTGTGATCGCTATCAACAAGCATCAGGTGAAAACCACCGAAATTGAAGGCCAGGAAACATTTTTTCTCATTTCAGATTTTTGCGAGGCGCTCTCATCCAATCACCCCATGGATTCGATACGTGTGGCCGGCACAAAACTTTACGAAATGCTGGTAGCTCCGTTTGCCGATTTATTAAAATGGGAAATCATCATTTACCCATCAGCATTTGTAAGCAAACTGCCTTTTGAAGCGCTGCCCGATTTGAGCAGTACTGACAAATCTCACCTGCTTATCGAAAATCATTTGATATGGAAAATATTTTCGTTGGACGACCTTTCTGATAAAGACGCATTTGCCCGCACATCCCGGGATAGTTTGCTGGCAGTTGCCCCGGCTTTCAACGCTGCCAAAGCCGAAGAGATTGCCCTGCTTACCCACCGCGACGTCAATCTGATTAATCTGGCCGGAGCCGCCAAAGAGTGCGGTTTGATCGGCGCATATTACCGCACGTTTTTGCTCGATGGTTTGTCGGCAGGCAAGGAGCAATTTAAGCGGATATGCACCCGGTTTCCTTACATTCATATTTCCACACATGGCGCTCCGGTGGATGGCGACACGGAAATTGTGCAACTTGCTTTTAGCACTGAGGGTGATAATGATAACGGGTGGTTAAATTTTTATGAAATTCTAAATTTGGATATCCATGCCGATCTTGTAGTTTTGAGCGCCTGCAAAACCGGCGTGGGGATGAAAAACAACGGCGAAGGCAACCTCAACCTGGGATGGGCATTCAGGCAGGCTGGCGCACAGTCGGTGATCATCAGTTTATGGGATGTGAGCGATTATGCCAGTTCGCAGATTATGCCATCGTTTTACGAATTTCTGGAAAAAGGCCACTCCAAGCCGGAAGCACTTCGGCTGGCAAAACTCAGGTTTATCAACGACCACGACCAGATAGCCGCGTCGCCATTTTACTGGGCAGCATTCGATTTTGTAGGAAACGGGAGTGCCGGTGTCGAAAAAGCGGGTTTCACCAATATCCTTCAGGATATACTAATAGCTTTTATCAGCCTTTCAGCGGTGTTATCGGTAGCCATTATTATTTGGAGAAAAAGGAAAGCCAGGAGACTTACCTGAGCTTTTTTAAAAGCTTGCTCGTTTTAGATTGATAAAAGCGATCGTTTTTGTTCAACATTTCAAGATAGACGCGGGCAGAGTCCTGATTATCCTGATGCAAATAGGAGAGTGCAAGGTACCAGCTAATTTGCTCGTCGAACCCGCTACTTTTAGTTGATGCCTCCTTAAACCAGCGGATGGCCTGGTCGCTTTGACCCTTTGCCAGATAAGCATTTCCAAGATAAAACATCACGTCGGGGGTGTGGCTTTTGTTAATTAAAAACTGATTGAGCAGAACAATCGCCGAATCCCAATCTTTCACTTCATAGCACAGCATTGCTTTCGCCTTTTCGTTTACAACGTTACTTTTTACAGTGATCATGTTGGGGTAAGGCTCAAAATTGCTCTCGAAGAGCTTTGTGGAGGAAGGTGCGCGTAAGAAAAAATACGAGCCTGCTGCGACAAAGACAAGCAGGATAGCTGCGGCGGCAAAATTGTAAATCTTTTTGGTAAAAAAATGTGATTTTTTGGGAACGGCTGGAGCCGCAATTCTTTGGAGGATTTCAGGTTCGTCTTTCACATCCAGATAGAGGCCAGTAACCCGGTCGTTGCAAATTTCGCAATCACTCAGATGGTTTGAAACGACATCCGGCAGCTCGCGCAGCAGTTGTTCGTGCATCATAGCCTCCACACTCATTGCCACAGCTTCATCTGTGAGATGCCCCGTTTCGCTGATGTAACCGGTATTATGATTGTTTTTCACAGTTTTAAAAAATTATCTATTTCTATTAACTACAATCTACGATTGCTAAAATGGATTTCGGTTGGAAAATTTTGAAAATAACTGTCGAGCAAATAACCGAAAGTCTCTCTGTCGAAATCCGTCATAAGTCTGGAATTTAAGAATTGAATTATTTTGTTAATCTCATAGTTCGTCCAGCGCCAGTACGAACTTGCATCGGTGGTGCTTCTATCGGCAAGATTCAGGACAGGACGCACCAGCTCAAATCTCTGTAGCTTTCCGCTTTCCGACTTTTCCGAGTTATTTAACGAAACTATTATCTCTTCAAACTCATTTTCCATCGCCATCCCATCACCACCAAACAACATTTTAAAGTCATCCCGAAAAATTATGTGATCGAAAAGCGTTTTTAAACAAAGGAGCAATTTAAACCTCTGGTGCAGGTATGCCAACATTTTACAATGTAAATAGCCGACAACATCATCAATCGCCAGGTTATTTATACCCAAATTTGGCAAGGCCGGAACCTTGCCAGGATGGCTTTCGATATCCATGCCGGCTCTATTGTGTTTGTTTTCAGCTTTAATAATATTCTTTGCCTCATTCTCGGCAATCTTCCAGATAAAATTTCTGAAAAGGCGCTTTTTGTCGTACGACGACAGAATAGCTTCCCGTTTGCCGAGAAGATTCGTTAGCACCTGCTGAACCACATCGTTGCGTGAAACATCTGTCAAATGCTGATACGAAAACAATTTGCACACAACGATTTCGGCCATTGGCTGATACTTCACAATCAATGTGTTAAAATCATCCCGCAGCAAAATGATATCTTCTTCCTGATTGGCGGCAATTACAACTTCCCGTAGGATGGCGAGGTAAAAAACCAGAAAAGTGCTGCCGGAGGAAAATGCCTTCAGGCGGCAAGCAACTTCAGGTGAATGCATGCGGAGCATCAATGCGTTTTCCCATGTGGCTTTCCCGGCGCCATTGCGGTGATGAACAAAGGAATTTTTGCCAATGATGGATTGAAACAACTCCCGGTGCTGATTGTAGAAGTTGTGTGGCGACGCTTTCCAAACCTCAAAATCCCTGCTTGACATGATGCGGCTCTCCATCCATAAAATTCAAAGTGCGAAAGTAAAAAAATTTTAGACCACCCCTTCCAATTTGTTCTGCTGGAATTGTAGTTACTAATAATTTAAAGTTCATTCTTTTTATAAACAAAATCTTATTACTATGAAAAAGTTAATTTTTACACTCGCAATGGCGCTCCTGAGCGGAGCAGGAATTATGGCAGCCGACTACTACTGGGTTGGCGGCTCAGGCAACTGGTCGGATTATGCTAACCACTGGGCAACCAGCTCCGGTGGTACCGGGTTTCATACCCAGGAACCCACACAAACCGACAATGTTTTTTTCGATGCCAACTCCTTTACCGGCACCGGACAAATTGTAACAGTGAGTGCAACTGCTTTTTGTGCAGACATGAACTGGACAGGGGTAAGCAATAATCCGACTTTTCAGGGAAGTGGCAGTCAGAATCTTAATATTTATGGATCTCTGGCTTTTAGTGAGAATATGAATTTCGCCTACGGAATCCATCTCTATTTCATGGCTACTTCGGGTAGTAAAACAATTTCGACTGCCGGTAAAGCAATAAAATACTCGGTTTTTGATGGTTCAGGAAGTTGGACGCTTTTAGATGGACTCAATGCCGGGGGCAACACAATTAGCTTCGTCAAGGGAACTTTGATTACGGATGATCATCCCATCACTGCCCAATCACTTTATTTGTCGAGTGGCGAAATCAGAAGCCTCTCGCTTGGCGCTTCAATCATCACCTTATCAGGCTCAAGTTATTCAACACTGTACATGAACTGTTCAAATTTAATTTTTAATGCCGGCACCTCCCTGATTGAATTTTCAGGATCCAATGGTGGAATGTATGTTTATGGGGCTAATTTAACTTTTTATGATGTTTTATTTTCATCACCAAGCGGTGTATCAGAAATAAATCAGTATGCAGCCTCTCAAGTCCATACATTTAATAGCTTGACATTTAATGGTAACGCAACAATTTACAACAGCAACACGATAGGTACGCTCACGCTCTCGCCGGGAAAAAAATATACTATTGGTAACGGAAAAACCCAAACCATACTCAACGACCTGGTAGCAAATGGCAATGCAGCAGCAATGATTTACCTGACCTCAGATTGGGGACAAGCTACATTATTCAAGGAAAGCGGGGCGGTGATTGTGGACTATGTGTCGTTGCAGGGTATTAATGCAACGGGTGGGGCTACATTTACGGCAAATAACTCATTGGATATGGGCAACAACTCCGGGTGGCAGATCAACCCACCGCCAAATGATGACTATTATTGGGTTGGGGAAACCGGCAACTGGAACGATCCTGCCCATTGGGCGCTTTCGAGCGGTGGAGCCGGCGGCATTGGTGTTCCAACCCTATTGAACAATGTATTTTTTGATGCCAACTCCTTTTCCGCTGCAGGGCAAACCGTTACCCTGGTTGGTGATGTAACAAACAGCGTTAATTGCCGTAACATGAATTGGGCAGGGGCTACTAATAATCCCACATTTACCAGTACTTCAAGTTACAGTTTACGAATTTATGGTTCATTAACCCTTACTCCGAATATGACTTATGCTTTTAATGGTCTGATCCATTTTAAAGCAACGGACTCCGGTCATACTATTTTTACCGGTGGCAAGCTATTAAACAATTACATTTATTTTGAGGGCGAAGGTGGAGAATGGACCTTGATGGACGGGCTGAATATTGGAACCAAACGCATGCAATTTGAAAGAGGAACACTAAACACAAACAACCAAGAGGTTTTTGCAGAGCAATTATACTCTTATTACTCGTACGAAAGAACTTTAAACCTCGGATCTTCAGTAATCACCCTTTCATATTCCCCTCAAAGTTGGAGTTCCCAAACGCTTGACCTTCGTGGATCAAACCTAAGCTTAAATGCAGGAACATCGTTGATAAAGTTTACAGGGGCTAATGCCCGATTAAACAGTGACAATCAAAGTGGCCTGGTGTATTATGATGTATTATTTGATAACCCTGACGGAAATACCCGGCTTGATGCTTCGAATGGTACCTTTAATAGTGTAGTTTTTAACGGTAATGGATCAGTAAACTATAATAATACCACTGGAACAATGACCTTTTCGCCGGGAAAACAATATTCTCTTGGTGGTACAATCAATATAGTTAATGATCTGATTGCCAATGGAACCGAAACAGAATTTATCAATATTAGTGGTGGAACCATTTCCAAAGAAAGTGGCGCGGTAACGGTTAATTGGGTTTCATTACAAAACAGCAATGCCACCGGTGGGGCAAGCTTTACGGCCAACAACTCTTTGGATATGGGAAACAACACCGGCTGGATAATTAATCAACCCCCTCCAAAGAGTTACTACTGGGTTGGTGGAACCGGCAACTATAATGATGCAGCCCACTGGTCGCTCAGTAGTGGTGGCGACGGAGATGCAGGTGTTCCAACCATTTTAGACAATGTGTTTTTTGATGCCAACTCATTTACTGCTGAAGGCCAAACCCTTACCCTGATAGGCGATGCCTCCTATAATGTAAATTGCAGGGATATGACCTGGACGGGAGTAGCCTTTAATCCCACGCTTGCTGGTGCATGGAATCAGAATCTACACATT
>SABY01000299.1 GCA_009928785.1 Clostridia bacterium
GGATTGAAATGAAGGGTTGTCAATACCCCGCCCCTCGCTGGGATTGCCGAAGGCAATCCCAGCGAGGGGCGGGGGAAACAAATGACAAATCAATTATTCAAAAAGTGTGACTTTATGGACAGGCACTAAATAGTGGTTCTGATAAAGCCTCAGCTCAATAGTTACCAATATTCAGCGCTTTAAGATTTAAAAAGATGAAAATAGCTTCATTGGTTTCCGGCGGCGTCGATAGCTCCGTTACGATTCATCTGCTCAAAGAGCAGGGTTACGATCCGCATATTTTTTATATAAAAATTGGATTGCAGGACGACCCCGCCTGGGTGGATTGTCCTGCCGAAGAAGACATCGAAATTGTAACCTGGCTTGCCAAAAAATACGACTGCCCCCTCGAAGTGATATCGCTGCAGGAAGAATATTGGGATCGCGTGATCAGCTATACCATCGAAGCAGTGAAAAAAGGGCTTACGCCAAATCCAGACATGATGTGCAACAAGATGATCAAATTTGGCGCTTTTGATGAAAAATATGGAAGCGATTTCGATCTTATCTCCACCGGGCATTATGCTTCCACGCTACACATCGACGGTGAGAAATATCTGGCTACCGCCCGCGATCATTTCAAAGACCAGACCTATTTCCTGGGGCAAATCAACCGGCAACAACTTTCCAAATTGGTTTTTCCGCTGGGTGATCTGGTAAAAGGCGACGTGCGCAGGATAGCCGACCAAGCGCGGCTGCCCTCGGCACACCGCAAGGACAGCCAGGGAATCTGCTTTCTGGGAAAGATCAACTACAACGATTTTATTAAAAGATATGTGGGCACCAACCCTGGCAACATCGTAGAAGCCGAAACCGGCAAAGTGCTGGGGCAGCACGAAGGACTTTGGTTTCACACCATTGGCCAGCGACGTGGCCTGGGGATGAGCGGCGGCCCCTGGTTTGTTGTCGATAAAGATATCGAGCAAAACCGCGTACTGGTTTCCAATGGCTACGATGCCGACGGCCAATATAAAACGGTGGTAAATCTGGCGCATTTCGAATTCATCAACGGCCACGCCGACCGAGATTACGACACAGCACAGGAGGTAAAATTTAAAATCCGTCACCAGCCCGAATTTAACGAAGGAACGCTACAGCGCGAGGGAGACCGCCACATTATCCAATCGCAGCAACGATTGCAGGGTGTTGCTCCCGGACAGTTCGGTGTGATTTACACGCCCGACGCTACTATTTGCCTGGGCAGCGGCGTGATTGTGGTTTGAGAAGAAAGACGCTCATAAAAATATTCGTTGCCAGTTGATCACTAACCCCGGCCTTTAGGCCGGGGGGAAAAACAAAAGTATTTCAGCGGGCTTTAGCCCAAATGGGTGATAATTGCCGGTTGATCAATAACCCCGGCCTTTAGGCCGGGGGAAAAAAAACAAAAGT
>SABY01000030.1 GCA_009928785.1 Clostridia bacterium
TCGTTACACCTTTACCAAGAGAAAGATCGATCTGGAATTTAAATGGAACAACCTTTTGAACAACGACACCTACACCAGCTATCAGGCCTGGGATTTTACGGTGTGGGAATCCAGCTATTGGCTGCGCCCTTCGCAAGCCATAGTGAGTGTAAAGTTTAGTTTTTGATAAAAATGAATTCCATGAGTTTAAACTCACGATTATTATAATAATAATGAGTTACAACTCACATTAGTCTATCTTTGCAGTAAAGTCAACCACTATGTTCAAAAGAGATTTAGAAAATTTAATTGAAGAAAAGCTCTTTAAGGGAAAGGCGATTATAATTTACGGTGCGCGTCAGGTAGGAAAATCCACTTTGCTGAAAATGATTGAAAGTAAGGTGGATAAAAAAATACGCTATCTCAATTGCGACAACAACGATATTAAAAAACTATTGACTGAGCCCGGAATAAATGAACTTAGGAGGTTAATTGGCGATAGCGAACTGGTGATGATTGACGAAGCACAACGGGTATTAAATATCGGGCTTACACTGAAACTTCTCACCGATCAGATGCCGCAGATACAACTGCTTGTTGCCGGGTCGTCATCGCTGGATTTGTCGAATCTTATTAATGAACCCCTTACCGGCCGAAAATTTGAATATCAGCTTTTCCCGTTGTCAATAAAAGAACTGACAGACCATTTTGGCTACATCGAGGCCAACCGTAACCTTGATCATTACCTGATGTATGGAATGTATCCTGATGTTATTAATAATCCGGGAAGTGAGCCTGAGATATTGAATAATTTGGTAAGCAGTTATTTGTTTAAAGATGTATTCATGTACCAGGACATTCGCAAACCGGAGTTCATCGAACAACTTCTTGAAGCACTGGCCTTGCAATTGGGCAGCGAAGTATCTTTTAACGAACTGGCACAACTTCTGCAAACCGATGCCCACACCATTCAGCGCTATCTCGGCCTGCTCGAAAAAGCGTTCATTGTTTTCCGGCTCCGTTCGTTTAGCCGCAACGTAAGAAATGAGTTAAAGAAGAGTCGAAAAATATATTTTTATGACAATGGCGTACGAAATGCCCTGCTGCAAAATTATAGCCCTCTGGCATCGCGTAATGATGCCGGCATGTTGTGGGAAAATTTTTTCATTTCCGAAAGAATGAAATTTCTCCATTATAATAAGTTTTATACCAAACGTTTTTTCTGGCGCACCACCCAACAACAGGAAATAGATTACCTGGAAGAATACAACGGCAAACTAACGGCCTGGGAGATAAAATGGAACCCAAAAAAACAAGTGAATCTTCCCAAAACGTTTACCAAAAATTATCCTGATGCTACCACCCACATTGTAAATCCCGACAACTTTTGGGAGCACGTCGGGGTGATGTGAACCCCCTCCCTGACGTAACAGCATTAGTTGATTACTAATAATTTGGACAATGGCTAATCCTTTGTTTTGATTTTTAGACTCAAGCCTTGATGCATCGGGAAGTTTAACCTCCTCTGATTAATTACTAAATCCTCAGCCTTCAGATTTTATTCGGCAGTAGCACGTAGATAGAATTTCAACGAACTAGGAATAGTTACAAAGTGTAAAACTGTGTTTTTACACTGAGCCAAGCCTTGAAACTTTAAAACAGCAAACTTGAACGTAGCGATTCGGGAAATGAGCAAACAAAACCTTCTGTTTGATATTAAAACCATTCCCAACGCCGGCTTTTGAAAATGCCATTACTTTTGCGGAAAATTTTTAGAAACAAAAAAGCTATCAATACATGAAGAAGATATTAGGAATGGGCAACACGCTGGTGGATATCATGGTGCGCGTCCCCGACGAGAAGTTATTGCATGAGTTTGAGTTGGAAAAAGGCGGGATGAGGCTTGTGGATGCCGGATTTATTCAGCAGCTCCTCAACGCCTGCGAGATTTATCCCTCGGAGAAAGCACCTGGCGGATCAGCCGCCAATACCATCAATGGTTTGTCCAATCTGGGTTTACAAACGGGTTTTATTGGTAAAGTTGCCAACGACATCAACGGCACTTTTATGGAGGACGACATGATCAGCAACAACATCCACCCGATGCTGCTGCGTGGCGAAGCACCCACCGGCATTGCTCTGGGACTTGTTACGCCTGACACCGAGCGTACTTTTGCCGTCAACCTGGGCTGCGCCATCGAGTTAGCTGCCCACGACATCCACTCCGGGATGTTCGACGGCTACAGCATTCTTCATATCGAAGGCTATCTGGTGCAAAATCATGAACTCCTTCGCACAGCCGTATCGCTGGCCAAAGAAAGTGGCGTAAAAGTTTCGCTCGACCTGGCCAGCTTTGATGTGGTGCGCGACAACCTGAGCTTCCTACGCGAAATCCTTACAAATTATGTTGACATTGTTTTTGCTAACGAAGACGAGGCTCGCGCCTTCACAGGCAAAGAACCCGCCGACGCCATTCATGCGTTGAGCAGCCTGTGCGAAGTGGCTATTGTGAAAACGGGGAAAACCGGTTCGATGGCAAAATATGAGGGAGTTGTATACCAGATTGGTATTCTCCCGGCCACCAGCATCGATACTACCGGTGCAGGCGATATGTATGCTGCCGGTTTCCTTTACGGGATGGTGCGGGGGCTTTCGGCTGATAAATGCGGACAAATCGGTGCGCTGCTGGCTGGCAAAGTAATCGAAGTAATGGGCGCCAAGCTGCCCGCCGATGCCTGGAAGCAGATCAACATACTGGTGAAAGAGATCGTTGGCGATTGATTTATTAAAGCTGGCGCACTTCGACTTGATGTAATGTGATTTTAAATCTTTAATTGAAATTCAATTTGATCCCTTTTCCAAACCATCCTATCAAAAAAATGCGCTTTACAGCCTAATAATAACGGATTGGTGACGTTAGTGTGATTGTCAAAAAAAAAGTAACACACTAAAGCACACACAATGTTAGCAAGCATTTTATTACAGATGGGACAAGCCGGCCAGACGCTGGGCGATGCTGCTGCGGCAGCACAAAGCGGCGAAATAAGCATGTCGCTGTGGGACTTAGCGCTCAAAGGCGGTTGGATCATGGCCGTACTGGCTTTGTTCTCCATTATTGCCATCTACATCTTCATCGAGCGCTTTCTTACCATCAACAATGCATCGCGCGAAGACACCAACTTTATGAATCATATCCGCGACTTCATACACGATGGAAAGATTGAAGCCGCGCTGGCCATGTGCCGCAAAACGGCCAACCCGATAGCCCGGATGATCGAAAAAGGATTGTTGCGTATTGGCAAACCCCTCAACGACATCAATGCTGCCATCGAAAATGTGGGTAAACTGGAAGTGTCGCGCCTCGAAAAAAATATTGCGGCTCTTGCCACCATTGCCGGCGCCGCACCTATGCTCGGTTTTCTGGGCACCGTCATCGGGATGATTCGTGCTTTTTACGATATGTCGATGGCTGGCAACAATATCGACATTGCGCTGCTTTCAAGCGGGATTTACCAGGCCATGGTCACCACTGTTGCCGGACTTATCGTGGGTATCCTGGCGTTTATCTGTTATAATATTCTGGTGGCTCGTGTCGAAAAGCTGGTTTTTAAACTCGAAGCCCGCGCCACCGAATTTATGGACGTGCTTAACGAACCAGTGGCTTAATTACAAATCAATGAATTATGGCAATAAAAACCCGAAATAAGCGCAGCATCGAATTCAGCACGGCCTCCATGTCCGATCTGGTATTTCTGCTGTTGATATTTTTTATGCTCACCAGCACGTTGGTAGCGCCCAATGCCATCAAACTGCTGCTACCCCAAAGCAAAAGTAAAACGCTGGCAACCCAAACGGTGACGGTGTATATTAATGACAAAGTTGAATATTTTGTTGGCGAAAATCCGGTGGCTTCGGAGCAGTTGGTGCCGCTGCTTAGCCAGGCGCTCGCCGGACAAACCGAAGGCTCAGTGGTGCTGCGCAGCGACGAAACGGTGGCGGTGCAATATATCGTCGTTGTAATTGATGCCGTGAATCAGGTAAACAATAAATACAGCACCCACCACAAAGTGATATTGGCCACCCGACCGGGATAAAATACGGACGCAAAGTCAAGAATTATTTATTAATGGATAATCAAAAAAAATATAACTCAAGTGCGCTCGTGGTTACAATTGTATTCCACGGTTTGCTTGTTGTAATGTTGCTAATCATGGCGTTGCGCACACCATTGCCGCTTCCCGGCGAGGAAGGTGTGGAGGTAAGCCTGGGCTATGATGTTACGGGCAGCGGACTGGAACAACCCGAAAAGCTGCAGCCCATCAGCCGCGTACAACCCGTTGTGTCGCCACCACCAAAGCCACGCGAAATTGTTACGCAGAACACCGAAGAAGCGCCGGCCATTCCTGACGCTGCCAAAACCAAAGAAAAGCCAAAGGAAAAACCGGCAGAGCAACCGGTGGAAGAGGTGAAACCACCCGAGCCAAAGGTAAATCCCAAAGCACTTTATACCCCTCAAAAGACCGACGCTACCGAGTCGGGAACACAGGGCGACGGTACTACAGCCGCCGACCAGGGAAAAGAATCAGGCTCCCCCGACAGCCGCAATACCGAAGGAAACGCACAAGCCGGCGACGGAATCTCTTTCGACCTCGAAGGCCGCGGTTCGATACACTTGCCCAAGCCCGCCTACAACTCGCCCGAGCAGGGGCGTGTGGTTGTAAAAATATGGGTAAATAAACAAGGACAGGTAACCCGTGTGCAAACAGGCGTAAAAGGCACCACCATCGCCGACCTCAAATTGCAACAGCTCGCCGCCGACGCAGCACAAAAAGCGGTTTTTACACCCAACCCTAACGCTGCTGATGTTCAAACCGGCACCATTACCTACAACTTCCTAAGGCGGAATTGATTTAGCTGCGTGCAAGGCACAGGCCGGTATGTTCTTGCAGTTGAGTACTGCCGACTGTGGACTGAGAACTACCATCTATTAATATTGTTTTTTTCATCACATTTCTCTAATCCCACCTTCTCTATATAATGTCACCCCTTCGGGGTTTAGCGTTACCGACCAACTATTTCTGGCAGTGAACTGCCGACTGAGAACTGCCGACTGAGAACTGCCGACTGAGAACTGTTGGCTGAGAACTACCGACTGAGAACTGTTGGCTGAGAACTACCGACTGAGAACTGCTGACTGAGAACTGCTGACTGAGAACTGCTGACTGAGAACTGCCGACTGAGAACTGCCGACTGAGAACTGCCGGCTGAGAACTAGTGACTGAGAACTGCCGACTGAGAACTGTTGGCTGAGAATTACCGACTGAG
Source organism: Clostridia bacterium (assembly GCA_009928785.1). Lineage (GTDB taxonomy): Bacteria > Bacteroidota > Bacteroidia > Bacteroidales > 4484-276 > SABY01. The sequence continues at coordinate 5,305 of SABY01000030.1, forward strand.
AACTGCTGACTGAGAACTGCTGACTGAGAACTGCCGACTGAGAACTGCTGACTGAGAACTGCCGACTGAGAACTGCTGACTGAGAACTGCCGACTGAGAACTGCCGACTGAGAACTACCGACTGAGAACTGCTGACTGAGAAATACCGACTGAGAACTGCTGACTGAGAACTGCCGTCTGAGAACTGCCGACTGACAGACGACATTAACCTGCACTATTGTCCTATGGCAGCAGTGATCCGGTTTTCGAGATTTTCCAGATACGCTTCATCTGTCATAGGGAACCATTGCTGCAGGCGGGTGCGGGCGCTTTGTATTACATCATCGGTGATGTAACGCGAAACCTGCGAGAGGGCAAACATTAGCACCGCCAGATCGTCGGTAAAACCGGCCATCAGCGCGATGTCGGGGATGAGATCGAAAGGGAGGATAAAATATCCCAGCGCAGCGGCAATTACTGCCTTTGCTTTAACGGGCACGCTGCGGCTTTGCATCAGGTAGTAAAGCAACAAAGCAGCATGAACCACCTGCAGGCCAGCGGTACGGGAATAGCTTTTTATCTTTTTCCAAAGGCCTTTTTCTGTAAAGAAACGGGAATATCGGTTGTCGTTTTTCAATTGTTGGCTGTTTTAATAAGGTTTCAAAAACGATAACTCCAAACCAATTATTTTGTCATTTCGGAATAACCATAGCTTTTGCTACGCAATACTGAAAAAGTTATCGCCTGGCTTGTTACTCTACCTGCGCCAGTTTTATCATGTTCGATTTTCCGGGGCGATTGATGGGCATGTTGGAAATGTGAACGATAAGATCGCCTTGTTGGAGCAGGTTGGCCTCTTTGAGGGTCTTCATCAGGTCGGCGATGGTTTGGTCGGTGTTGATATAGTGATCGAAGAATAAGGGATGCACACCCCAAAGCAGGTTGAGGCGTTGCAATGTGCGGGCTTTATCGGCAAATGCAAAGATGGTAGCTTTGGGGCGATAGCTCGAAATTTTAGCTGTTGAATAGCCGGTAGAAGCCACCGATACAATGGCCTTAGCATTGGTTTCGCGCGCCAGATTGCAGCCGCTATAGATCACAGCATCGGAGATAAAGTGAGGATTTTTTTTCACCTCCGGCTGATGTTGCTTGTCGTAAATATCCTCGAAAAGTTCCACTTCACGTATGATCTTTTTCATGGTGGTGACGGTTTCCACCGGGAAGATACCCACTGAAGTCTCGCCGCTGAGCATCAGTGCGTCGGCGCCATCAATTACCGAGTTGGCCACATCGTTCACCTCGGCACGGGTAGGGCGGGGGTTGTTGATCATGCCCTCCATCATTTGTGTGGCAATAATTACGGGCTTGGCACCGGCGATACATTTTTGCACAATTCTTTTTTGAATCACAGGAACACTTTCCAGGGGCACTTCCACGCCCAGGTCGCCGCGAGCCACCATAATGCCCTGCGCCACGCGGATGATGGCGTCGATTTCTTTCACTGCTTCGGGTTTTTCTATTTTGGCAATCACAGGTAGCAGGGGCTTGTCGCGATATGATTTCATCAGCGCTATCAACTCCTCTATGTCGGCAGCTTTTCGTACAAACGATAAGGCAATCCAATCTACTTGTTGGTCGAGGATAAAGGTCAGGTCGTCTTTATCTTTTTCCGAGAGCGAGGGCAGCGACACATCGGTATCGGGCAGGTTGACACCTTTGCGTGAATAGAGCACGCCGGAAGCCAGCGCTTTGGCAACAACTTCCCCTTTGTCGGGCATTGTTGCTTCTACCCGCATCGCTATCTTTCCATCGTCGAGCAGAATGGTTTCGCCCGGGCGGACATCATTCGGAAAGTTGGCATAATTGATCAAAATCTTCTCCGGGGAAACATTTTCTGCTTTAACAGTAAAAATCAACAATTCACCTTTTTTGAATATTCGCCCGCCGTCACCGGTTTCTCCAATCCTGATTTTGGGCCCCTGCAAGTCGGCAAGAATGGCCACATGGGTTCCGAGCTTTTGGTTAAGCTGGTGGATGTCGGCAATGATGCGCCGAAACGTATCATGTGTCCCATGCGAAAAGTTAAGCCTGAAAACATCCACGCCGGCATATATCATTTTGCGCAGGATGGCCGGCGAATCGCTGGCAGGGCCTATGGTTGCTACAATTTTTGTTTTCATCGGCTGTACAATTTTTTTATGGATGCAGGTTTGCTTTGTAGCTTCACTTTGAGTTTATCCTCTTCACGCTTTATGTCCGCCATGTGGTTTTCCAAATCGACAAGGATGGCTTGAATGCGGTCCATCGTTTTTTGACTGCTGGCTTTTTGCGAAGTGCTTTGGGCAGCCATGAGCCTATTGATATCAAGGATTTCAGGTATGTTGGCAGCACCCTCGAGAAGATGGGTTATCTGGCTTTCGCCAAAAAAGTTGCGCACCAGCAGGAAAAAATGGTTCATGAGCTGTTGTCCGGCGGCCAGTTCTTCTATCAGGTAATACTCGGTATCATGGTCGTTGCAGAAAAAATATAATTCGTAGTGCTTCGTATCGCCCATTTCCATGACCTTCAGATCGGGCTTGCGTGCCAACTGCAACCCCAGTTTTCCGTTGAGACGAAAAGCAAGCCGATAACCTTCCACCGTTGCCGAAAGGCTGAAGATGACGTAGTCGAGATGCTGCCCCGTATCCGGTTTAAAGTGCTGCTTTTTCATCCTGTGTTATAAATCAAAGAAATAATTTAGCTGATCAAATTACAACCAACCACAACCAACCATAACCAACCACTACCAATCACTACAAATTACTATCAATTACAACAAATCACAACAAATTACTATCAATTACAACAAATTACTACCAATTACTACCAATTACTATCAATTACAACCAACCACAACCAACCACAACCAACCACTACCAATCACAACCAACCACAACCAACCACTACCAATCACAACAAATTACTATCAATTACAACAAATTACTACCAATTACTATCAATTACAACAAATTACTACCAATTACTACCAATTACTATCAATTACAACCAACCACAACCAACCACAACCAACCACTACCAATCACAACAAATTACTATCAATTACAACAAATTACAACCAATCCAGCCTCATAATATTATTAATACCCCAACGTCTTGAGCATCGATTTAAAACTTTGTTCTTTGGCAAATAGCCGTGGATAGTAGTTTCCGTCTTCATCCAGGTCGATGATGATGTGTTTGGGAGCTGGGATAAGACAATGTTGGATTCCGCCATATCCGCCAAGCGATTCCTGATAGGCGCCCGTGTGGAAAAATCCGATGTAAAGCGGATCCTGTTTATCGTATTTCGGGAGAAACACCGCGTTGAGGTGCGCCTCGTCGTTGTAATAATCCTGGCTGTCGCAGGTGAGGCCGCCGAGGCATACGCGTTCGTATTCGTAATCCCACCGATTGATTGGCAGCAGGATAAAACGTTGATTGATGGCCCATGAGTCGGGCAGGGTAGTCATAAAGGAACTGTCGATCATGTTCCAGCGCTCGCGGTCGTTTTGCTGCTTTTGGTCGAGAATGGAATAGAGCACAGCACCGCTTTCGCCAACGGTAAACGAGCCAAACTCTGTAAAAATATTTGGTTCCGGCACGTTGTGCTGGTCGCAGGTCATCTTGATCTGCGCCACTATTTCTTCGGCCATGTACTCGTAGTCGTATTCAAAGCCCAGCGATCGCTTAATGGGGAAGCCTCCGCCAATATTCAGCGAATCCAGTTCCGGGCACTCTTTTTTCAATTCGGCATACGCCGTTATACTTTTGCTAAGCTCGTTCCAGTAGTAGGCCGTATCTTTTATTCCTGTATTAATAAAAAAATGGAGCATCTTCAGCTCGATGTCGGGATTGTTTTTGATTTGCTCCTGATAAAATGGGATAATGTCGTTGTAGCGGATGCCCAGCCGTGAGGTGTAAAACGAAAACATTGGCTCCTCTTCCGAAGCTATCCGCAAGCCCACCTTGAATTTTCCTTTCACATGGTCTTTGTAATATTTCAACTCGTCCATATTGTCGAGCACCGGAATAGTGTTTACAAAACCTTCGTTGATGATGTTGGTGATATTTTCGAGGTATTGCGCCCGTTTAAACCCATTGGAAACAATAAAGATGTCTTTGGTGATCAGCCCATTTTTGTATAGTTCTTCTATAATATTGATATCGAAGGCCGACGAAGTCTCGATGTTAACATTGTTTTTGAGCGCTTCTTCCATCACAAAAGAAAAGTGCGAACTCTTGGTGCAGTAGCAATAGCGGTACTCGGCATTGTAATCTACTTTGGCCATGGCTACATTGAAGATGCGACGTGCTTTTTGTATCTGTTGCGAAATTTTGGGAAGATAGCTAAGCTTTACTGGTGTGCCGTACTGCTTGATGATTTCCATCAGCGGGATGTCGTGGAAATAAAGCTCGTTGTCCTCTACATGAAACTCTTCTTGCGGGAAGTGAAAAGTCTGGTCAATCAGGTCGATGTATTTTGTCTTCATTGTTTTAATAATTATTTAATCGTTTTGGTTTTCAAAAAAAATGCAAATGTAACTCACTTGCATCTTGTAAAAACGATAAAAGTAAACAAATCCGATTTGGAGAAAGTTTAAAAGCGATAAATGATTTTCAAGGATTTTGGGTCAGGCTAAAAAACCAAGTTTTAAAAAGGAGCATATTGGCGGTTTTTGCTCAGCAACTCCCATCCACAACTATTTTGATGAATTCCTCTCCTGGTGCTTCCACCGCAGCGTTGCCACCAGACGATCGATGTCGGCCACAATATAATCTATCACCGGCTGCAGCGAATCGTTGTTGGGCGTAACATCAAAATACAAAGCGCCGCGTAAAAAATTGTGTGTGCTGTCGGTAACCCAAAACTGGAACGGTGAAGCTACGTCGCGCCCGTCGATAGTGTAAGCCAACCCATAAACTTTTTGGCCTTTACGGTCGATGGTCGATTCTTTTATGCCCAGAGCTTTGGGCGCATGTTTAAAAACCATTTCATGGGCATCTTTTTGCAAATTGTATAGCGGGAGGCTGTCGAGTGATTTGTGGCTTAGATACACCGAAGCATGATAGGCCGGATAGTCGATGTTCATCCAGTAAGGGTTGTGCTGGTTGGCCTCGTCGAAACGCAGCCGGGCAGCCGACGAATATTCAAATTGGTATGGAAAGGTGCTGTCGAAAGTTACGTATGCACGGGCAGGCAAATCGATACGCATGTATCCGCGCGGACGTGGATATCCGGGGTCGTTTTGGCACGAAGCAAACGAAATCATTATCATTAAAATAAAAAAAGAGTAAACGAAGGAGCCTTTGGGCGATGATAGCATGTGATGAGAGCTTACGTAATTTTTGTGAGGATTTCTTCGATGCGGCGATTGCTCACCTTTTTGATGATAAACTCGAAATTCAAAAATTTAGTGCTTGCATTTACCGGTGGTATGCGGCCTTCTATCTCCAGTATTAGTCCGGCCAGGGTTTCGCTGTCGCCTTTTTTCTCTTCAAAAAGCCTGTCTTCGATGCCCAGAATTTTGCAGAAATCATTCAGCAGGATTTTCCCTTCAAACAAATAGTTTTTGTCGTCTATTTTGGTGTAGGCAATCTCGTCTTCCTCGCTGTCGAACTCATCGGAAATCTCGCCCACAATCTCCTCAAGAATATCTTCGAGCGTAACGATGCCGGAGGTGCCGCCATATTCATCCACCACGATGGCCATGTGAATTTTCTTTTGCTGAAACTCCTGCAAGAGGTCGTTGATTTTTTTGTTTTCTGGAACAAAAAAGGCAGGACGCAGCAGCGCGCTCCAATTAAAATCGGGTGGTTTGTCGAGGTGCGGTAACAAATCTTTTACGTAAAGTATGCCAGCTATCTTGTCAAAGTTTTCGGCATAGGCCGGGATGCGGGAGTAGCCGGCATCCAGTATTAGCTCCATTAGCTGGGCATACGATGTGCCGATCTCGATGGCCGACACGTCGAGGCGGGGTTTCATGATCTCTTTGGCGTCGATATCGCCAAACTTGACGATGCCTTTTAGGATTTTTCGGTCTTCTTCGTGGGTGTTGCTGTCGGAGGTTAGCTCGATGGCTTCGGAAAGTTCGCTCATGGAGAGCTGCGGCGGATTGCGCTGCAGGCGGCGGTCGAGTAGCGACGAACTTTTTACCAGCAGGCTGCTGAGCGGATAAAAAATGGTGATGAGGACACGCAATGGGCGCGCCATGAATACGGCAAACTTCATTGGCCTGAATGATGCGTAAATCTTGGGCATTATTTCGCCCAGTATCAGCAGCAGCGATGTAACCACCACCACCTGCACCACAAAAGCCAGTACCGGCCTTAGCGACAGGTCCACCATATTGGCCATAATGTAAGTGGACAAAACAATGATGGCAACATTCACAAAATTGTTGGTGATGAGAATGGTTGCCAGTAAGCGTTTTGGGCGCTCCAGCAGTTCATTAACCAAATCGCTGGTGCTGTTATGGTCGGCGCGCAACTGCTTGCGCTGTGTGGGGTTAAGTGAAAAAAAAGCAATTTCTGATCCGGAAATCAAGGCTGAAATCATCAGCAAAGCAAGCATCACTACCATACCCAAAATCACCTGAAAAGTGACAGGTCGGAAAAAAACCTCATTGAGCAGGAGCATGTCCTTCAGAAGTGAGGCAACGTCAGGGTCTTCCAAAATTAAGCGCGATTAATTCGACAAAAAGATTCGTTGCAAAAACGGTTGCAAAAATAACGATTTAAATTCTGCATCTGTTTTTGTTGGACAAAGGCTGATGTATTGGACATTATCAGAAGGGAAGGTCGTCGGTAGGGCCTTCTTCGGGTGGCGGCTCCTGGAAGTTTTCGTTGGTGGCCGCAGGAGGCGCCTGGTAAGTTCCCTGTTCGTGGCGCGGCGTCAGCCGGTTTATCTTGTCGGCGATAACTTCGGTGAAGTAATGCTTTACACCATCCTTGTCGTAGGTGCGCGTTTTCAGCTTGCCTTCGATGTACACCATGTCACCTTTTACAAGATTTTTTTCGGCCATCCAGCGCCACAGTACCACATTATGCCACTCGGTTTGCTCCACCCAGTTGCCTTCTTTGTCTTTGTAGCTCTCGGTGGTAGCTACTGTTACGTTGGCGCGTTTTACGCCGTTTTCAAATGTCATTATTTCCGGGTCTCTGCCCAGATTTCCAATCAGAATAACTTTATTAATACCTGCCATAGCTTTATGTTTTTATGATTAATAACCAACAAATGTAATTATTTATCTGCAAAGAGGAGGAATTTGTTAGCCATTTTTTTTTACAGATGTTTTACTAAAGATGTTATTGTGAGTTTTGTAATTTTGTAAAATATTATCAATCAATATGCAATGAAGCTGCTTGTGCAAATATTTATAGTCTTTTTTTTTATTGGTTCCCTTCAAGGACAATTGCAATACCGGAGCAGCGACAGTTTGCGTAAGGCCTTATCAGAACTGAGTGCTGAGGATCGTGCCGGTAAAGTGGAGTTGCTCATCAAATTTTCATCCGAAACATATTATAACGACACCAGCCTGGCATTTGGCTATGCCAGCGATGCGCTTCTGCTTGCGCAAGCCACCCGCGACAAAGAGTTGATGGCAAAAGCCGCCAAAAATCTGGGAAAGCTGTATTATCGCAAAAGCGATTTTAGCAACGCATTAAAATATTTCAAGCTTACCCTGCAATACAATACCGATGCGGGCGACGTAAACGAAATGGCCGCCAGTTATAATAATATCGGCGTTGTGTTCAACAGGCTGGGCTATTACGATTTGGCTCTGCAAAATCATCTGCAGCAGCAGCGCATCAACGAGGAAACCGGCAATCTGCAAGGGCTGGCTATCTCCAATCGCAACATAGGCAACATTTATATCAATCTGAAAGAAAACGATAAAGCGTTGCAGTATTATCAGGCTTCGCTCGAAATTTCTGAGCAACTCGACGATAGCACTTCCATAGCTACCGCCCTCATCAATCTGGGTGTTGTAAATACAGAACTGGAGCGCTATGAGCAAGCCCGTCGCTATCTGAGCAAGGCTTTGATGATGAAAATAAATACCAACGACAAAGTGAACATCACTGTGCTTTATGCCAATTTGGGCGTAGTGGCAGTATCACAAAACGACCTCCGGCAGGCCATCAGTTATTTTGAGCAGAGCCTTGAGCTTGCGCGCCAGATCAATCATCGGCATTATATGGCAGTGGCATTGAAAAACCTGGGCGAGTCGTACCTAAAACTTGGAGAGCCTGTGGCCAGCTACGGCTACCTGATGGAGGCACTCACGGTTTCCAAACAAATAGATGCACGCGACCTTACCGCCAGCATTCATGCTACCCTTTCGCGGTGGTACGAAGAGCAAAACGACTTTGCCCAGGCACTCGACAATTTCCGTGTTGCCACCACCATCCGCGATAGCTTATTGAACAGCGAAAAGAGCCGCCAGATGAAAAATATGCAACTGGTGTATGAGGTGGAGAAAAAAGAATCAGAAATTTTGGGTCAGAAAGTTGCTATCGAACGCCTCAAAACCGGTCAGGTTTACTTACTGCTTGGTATCGTTATTGTCCTGGCGCTGGTGTTTGTGTTTTATTATCGCTACCGCACCAAGCGCAAGCTGAGCCGCCAGCTCGAAGAAAAAGTGGCCATAGCACTAAACAAAGAAAAAGAACAGCAACAAATCATTGCGCATCAGTCGAGCCTAACCTCGCTGGGTGAGCTGGCTTCGGCAATAGCACACGAAATTAAGCAGCCATTGCAAAATATTTTGCTGGCCAATGAAGATTTACAGATAGAAAACGCCGCCGGGAAAATTGATAAAAACACCATTGCAGATATTACTTCCGACATTAACGAAGACATCCGCCGCATTAAATTTATCATCAGCGAAGTCAGCAATTTTTCGCGCGGACAGCTCGAAGACATCACCGAGTGGTTCGACGCCAACACCCACATAAAAAATGCCTTTTCGCTGGCGCGAATTAAATTCTCTAACAATCATATCCGTGTCGATTTTGATCTCGACGAAAATATCCCCAACATTCGCGGTAACCCCTATAAATTCGAGCAGGTGGTTGTGATATTTTACAACAATGCCAAAGATGCTATCGATGAAAAAGAACAGAAACTGGAAGAAGCTTTCGATAAAATGATGCGCGTAAAGAGCTACTGCGAAGGCACGAATGTGATTATAGAAGTTGCCGACAATGGCATTGGCATTCCGGAGATTAACCGGACAAGGATTTTCATGCCTTTTTTTACTACCAAGCCCTTGGGCAAAGGCTCTGGTCTGGGGCTAAGTATTTCGCTGGGAATAGCCAAAGAAATGGACGGCCGCATCGAAATGGAAAGCCGGGAAATGGAAGGGACAGTGATGCGCTTAATGATACCACTGAAAAAAATTTAATTTTGCCTGCCCTTCTACCGGGATAAATCTGCTTTATGAAAATTATCGACCAACTCAAAAATACAGACAAAACCTTGTTTTCGTTCGAGCTGCTGCCCCCTATGAAAGGTGGCGACATCGAAACGGTGTATCAACTCATCGATCCATTGATACCCTTTGAGCCTGTCAACGTCAACATTACGTACCATCAGCAGGAGGTGATTTATAAAAAACTCGTCAACGGCCTGTTACAAAAAAAGACCATCCGCAAACGTCCCGGAACGGTGGCCATCTCTGCGGCCATCAAATATCGCTATCCGCAGCTCGAAGTCATTCCGCATCTTATCTGTGGGGGTTTTACGCGCTCCGAAACGGAATATGCCCTTATCGATTTGCATTTTCTGGGCATCAAAAATCTATTGGTGCTGCGTGGCGATCCACCCAAAACACAGCGTTTTTTCCGTCCGGAACCTGAAGGGCACGAATATGTGGTGGATTTGGTGCGACAGATCATAAACCTGAATCACGGCAAATACCTCGACGAAGACCTCCACAACTCCACTGCCACTGATTTCTCGGTGGGCGTTGCCGGCTATCCCGAAAAGCATTTCGAAGCCGCCAACATGGATGTCGATCTGCAATATCTCAAAGAAAAAATCGACGCTGGAGCCGAATACATCGTCACACAAATGTTTTTTGATAACAATAAGTATTTTGATTTTGTCGATCGTTGCCGCGCGGCAGGCATACAGGTTCCCATCATACCGGGCTTAAAACCCATCACCCGGCTCGACGACCTGAAGGCACTTCCGCTGGTTTTCCACATCGACATCCCCGAAGCACTCGCCGCCGAAGTACGCGCCTGCAACACCGACCGTCAAGCCTGGGAACTTGGCGTAGAGTGGACTATAAGCCAATCGCTGGAACTAAAAAAATATGGCGTACCGGCTCTCCATTATTTCACCATCGGCATGACCGAAAACATCCGGCAAATCGCCAAAAAGGTGTTTTAAAATATTAAGCGAATCATAAAAAAACCACCGCCATTTTGCAACAGCGGAGGTTTTTATTTTTAATAAATAAAATTCGATTATTGAATGATCAGCTTTCGCTGAATAGTGAAGTCGGCGGTGCGGATGCGTGCTACGTAAACACCTGCCGGAAGCTGCGAAATAGATACAAAAAAGCTGCTCTGACCATTAGGGTCAAAGCAGCTTATCAAGTTGATAGTAGTACGACAAGTTATTCGAGAATGAGTTTTTCTGTTTTAATACCAGTGGGTGTGGTGATCAAAACCAAATATAATCCCGCTGGTAACTGATTAACGTCGATGATCTGCTCATTGCTGCTGATTTTTGTGTCCATCATCAGGCGTCCATTTTGGTTTATAATGCGCATGCTTCCCGCCCCGTTGCTGGTAATTTTGAATCTCCCGGTAGCTGGATTAGGCGAAATGCTTATTGGGGTAGCACCCATTTTATCTATACCTGTCAGCGTTTCCTGTTGGCCAGGTTGCAAATAGAAAGTATGTTCGATATTCTGACCCGTAACCACAACCAACTGTACTGGCGCGGAGGCCTGATACCCTTCAGCCGAGCCAACCAGACTGTATGTTCCGGCAGGAAGCAGCATCGAATAATGCGAACCAAAAGGCGTGACCGTGGCCACCACGCCATTGTCGGAATTAATGGCAGTAACATGAGCATTGGCTATGGAAAGATTGGTGATGGCATCGCGCACAAAGCCCTGTATTTTTCCGGTTTCGCCTTCAATAAATATTTCAACAAAATCGGTCAATGATGATTGCCCCTGGCTATAGACCGCACTTACCTGATAGAGGTGGTTTCCGGCAGCTACATCCTGGTCATAATAAGTGGTGGCAGCAACTGTAGATGAGTTCACCTTTACGCCATCGCGATATACGTTGTATCCGATAAGGGCTTTCGATGCCGGAGCTGTCCAGTTGAGCGTTACATCGTTTGTAACAACTACTGCCGTTAAATTTGTTGGTGGTTCGAGATAAGGATTGATGCCGGGCTTTTTGCGCAGTACAATACCGTTGGAACCGCCACACACAAAGCCGGTGTAATTGTCGGTAAAGGTTACAGCATACAAAGCCTTTTCCCAGTTGCCTTCAAAATCGGAATCCCAATTTACACCACCATCCGTTGTTTTATAAATGTACTCTGGTGTCCCGACAACGTAGGCAGTGTCTTCATCCCAAATAAAAGGCTTGTGAAAAAGGATATCAAGAATTGCATCTTCTTCCCAGGTGGCACCACCATTTCGGGTTGTAATAACCTGACCATAATCGCCGGCGGCGATGCCGTAATCCGGGGTTAAAAAGTCAGCTCCGATCAGAAGCGCTCCCTGTGAATAAACATTGGTCCAGGTGGCACCGTCATCGGTCGATTTGCATACATCACCCCAACCGGTAGCATACCAGGTACTGCCGCCTGCCCAGGTTACATCCATGAACGCCGTATTGCCGGTGCCTTCAGCCCAACTGGCACCACCATCGTTTGTGAATAAGATTTTTGGATCGCCGGCATTCAAGTTGACGATCAGAATACCGGTATTTTCATCTTTAAACTCGATACATGCATAATAATATACTCCACTAACAACCGGCAAATTTTGCCATGTTTGGCCACCATTGGTGGTTTTCATAATATTGTCAGTCCATCCGGCGGCATAGCCTGTTTCGAGTGTGGGGAAACTAAATCTTTCTATACCGGCAATTCCGGGTTGGGTAAGGGGCGTCCAGGTATCGCCGCCATCGGTGGTTTTGAGCATTATGCCAAGGCCGTTGTAAGTTACGGTTTGTCCACCGGTGTAGCCAATCTGATCCTGACCTTCGGGAAATTCGATATCTGTTAATATGTAATTGTAACCGGTGTAAATCCACTCCCAGCCATTAATCGGGTCGTTGATGCAGTTGCCGACGAGGGTGGCAGTTTTTGTTGGATTCACAGGGTCGTTTGAGGTGTAAGTAACACTTCCTTCAAGCAAGCCCAATTCAAAAGGTTTAAATTGAATTACCTGATTATAGGCAGTTCCGGGAGCGATGGTAATCGGGAAACTACCGTAGGTTTCCCATGGCCCGACGAAAACACCCTGCGAAATTACCAGGTTAGCAGTGCCTGCGTTAAAGATGGTGAGTGTTTTCTGGGTGCGGCTACCTATGTAGGTGTCGTCAAAATAAAGTGTGGCTGGATTTAAAATGATTACTGGTGCTGGGCCAGCGGCTACGCCCGTACCTGAAACCATTACCTGGTAAGGATTCACCGCGCTGTTGTTGGCGATTTGCAGGGATCCATTAGCGTTGCCAGCTACTGTTGGTTGGAAGGTAACAGCAACATTTTGAAAATCTCCCGGCGCAACGGTAAATGATGTCATATTAACTGTAAATACCGGATTGGTTGAAGTGATGCCGGAAACAACTAAAGGAGCATCACCGGTATTTGTGATGGTAAGGGTAATCGTTGATGAGTTTCCTACAGTGACGTTGCCAAATGGAAGTGGATTTGGCGCAGCTCCAATAATAGGTGCTGTTGTTACAGCCGGTTTTTTGCGGCAAATAATCCCACCACTTCCTGAAATAAAACCAGTATAATTATCTGTAAAGGTAATTGTGTAAAAGGCTTTCATCCAGTTGCCTTCAAAATCTGACAGCCAGTTTTGGCCTGCATCTGTGGTTTTGTAAACATATTCGGGGGTACCAACAACGTAAGCGGTATCATTATCCCAAATAAAAGGTTTATGGAAAAGCCAATCCATAATAATATCTTCTTCCCAGCTTACACCCCCATTATGGGTGGTAATTACCTGACCATAGTCGCCTGCGGCAATTCCGTAATTGGTATCAAAAAAATCAAGTGCTGTTAAAAGTGCCCCCTGTGTGTAAACAGTGGTCCAGGTGAGGCCACCATCGGTTGATTTGCATACATATTCGTATCCGGCAGAAAAATAGGTGTTGTCGCCGGCATAAGTAACATCCTCAATGGCTTCATTTCCTGTTCCAGGTGTCCAGGTTGCCCCGCCATTGGAAGTCGCATAAGCAATAGCATTACCAGAATTAGCCACCCCTACAATCACCCCGTTGCTTGCATCTTTAAAATCTACGGAAAGAATATAATCAATAGTATTGGAAACAACAGTTTCCGTCCAGGTGGCTCCACCATTTGAAGTTTTCAATACTGAGTTATCCCATCCTACAGCATAGCCAGTTTGCAAGGTAGGGAAAGCACAATTGGTTAAACCATGAATTCCTGCTGTTGAAACCTGGTTCCAGGTATCGCCACCATCAAGTGTTTTTAATATTATACCAATACCATTCATTGTGTTGCTTTGGCCGGCAATGAAGCCAATCTGGTCCTGACCCTCAGGAAATTCAATGTCCATATTGATGTAGTTAAAACCGGTGTAAATCCATTCCCATCCGTTGATGGGGGTATCGATACAATTCCCGATTAAAGTGGCCACCTTGTTGGGCGTAACCGGATCGTTTGAAACGTAAGTAACCGTTCCCTGGATCAATCCCACCTCGAAGGGCTTAAAATGAATCACTTGATTCCAGGCCGTACCTGGCGCCACGGTAATGGGGAAAGAATTGTAGGTTTCAAAAGGACCATCGAAAATACCTTGTGAAATCACCAGGTTAGCGTCGCCTGCATTAAAGATGGTTAGTGTTTTTTGTGAAGAGCTGGCCACATAAGTATCATCAAAATACAGCGTATTTGGATTGGTAATGATTACAGGAGCAGCATCGTTTTGCCCAACGACATTGCCTCCCGAAATGGCCACCATCGATAGTACACCCATTAGTAATACCGAAAACATTTTGTTAAGTACTGATTTTAGCATAATTATATAGTTTTGAAGTTTAAAAATTGTGTTCTTTTTATTAGTAGTCTTTGTTAAATTATTTAGATGGCTTACTTTTTCTGATTTCAGCATTTTTGGAATTGGATTTCCCAATTTTTTCCAAACCCTCAAGTAGTTTTTTTAAGGCAATCACTTCCCCTTCCTGTTGTCTTTGAAAGTAGTCGATTTTTTCGTCAATCTCATCCATTTCATTATTTTCTGCACCGTTATTATTATCCATTTTCATGATCAATTAATTTTGATGTAAAGTAAGCTCCATCTTTTTCACCAAAAAAAGAATCGGTATTTACATTCTATGTACAAGGCTTGGATCGGTATTTACTTTTAATAACATTATTTTTTACCCATCTCAAAATCCGCAAGATACATCACCAAATATTTATCATCAAAACGGGGGTCAAATCAAGTTTGGATAAATCAAAAAAAATCGTCCTCCTCAATTTCTAATCGTTTTCGATTCAATTCCCTCACAAGCCGGACACTTTTAAAAACCAACAAAATAAACACCATCATAAATGGCAGATTGCCAATATTTTAAAACCTGATGAAATATTTTGTTATTATGCATTTGGGCAACTGTAAAGACAAAGTAAACCGCAATATTTTTTAATTGATCATTAATAGTAAGTCCTTTACCTTCTCGATAAGATTATCTGGATGCGGGTTGTTTTAATCAATCAGGATCAGAATTCAATCCGATTTTTAATAATTCAGTTTTAAAAGCAAATTTATTCTATTCATTTATTTACTAAACTTACACTATTATGAAAGTAAAAACTACAATTTTAATGCTGGTACTGGTAACTGTTCTCAATGGACTAATTGTCGGACAATCAACCTCCAGTGCAACTTACACTGCCGGCGACATTGCAGTGGATGCCGGATTTTATCTTGCTTCTCAATCGTCAACTTGTCCGGGCGTGTTAACTGTAAATATTCCATCGGGAGCTGCTGTAACTGGAGTAGATGTGGTTTATGATTTTGAAGCCATTCCTGCTTCAGGTGCCTACAAATCTTATCAGCTTTCGGAGCTCAGATGTGTGTCGCCTGGCGGTCTCCACGAAGGCGTGTTGGCATCTTTTCCCAACGACTGGACTACCGGAGTTTTAACTTATCAGCGCTCAGGCCTCACTATTGCCAATGGCGTAGCTGGCGGTGGCGATATTATCTTTGAGTTACATGCCGGAACATCTCAGGGTGGCCAGCCAGGCTGTAGCACCAATAAGTTGAAAATTAACAATGGAACCTGGACAGTAACTGTTCAATACTCAGATCCAAGTTATCCCTCGCTACCTTTAAATCCAAATCCTCAGGATGGCACAGAAGCAGTATCCATTAGTGTGGGTAGTTTGAGCTGGGATTTTGGTGACAACACCGATGCGTACGATTTGTACTTTGGCACCAATAATCCACCAACTACAAAAGTGGTTGATAATGAAATTTCAGGGGTTAGCGGCTCGTATGTTTTAGAAACACTTTCCGGCTCAAACAATTATTACTGGCAGCTTGTTGTCCGCAATGCTGCTAACAACGAGTTGGCTGGTCCGGTGTGGAGTTTTTCCACGGAATGTTTGCCTGCTGCCACTCCTATTTTTGTTGATTTTGATAACCTCAACGTTCCTCAATGGGATCCACCACATTTTATAAACCCAACATGCTGGACGCTGCTTTACCAATGTTCAGAGGCTTACGCCAACCAGGGCGCCTACAACAGCACCCATGCTTTTAGTGCCCCTAATTGCTGGATGATGGCCAACGAAGGCGACGGCAATGCATGGAGCATGATGATTATGCCTGAAATGGAAGATGACCTGAATACCTTGCAACTCTCATTCGTGGCAAAAGTAAATTACTCCATCCACCCGCTGTATATTGGTACCATGACCGACCCCAACAATGCCGCTACCTACACAGAGTTTACTACTGTTACTCCAACCTACAACCAATTTACTGAAATAGAGGTGTCATTTTCGTCATACCAAGGCACCGATAAATATATGGTTGTGAGATATCAGGCATTGAACCCCAATACATGGGAATACACTTACATAGATAATGTGCTTATTGGTGCCATACCCACCTGTCAAAAGCCCAAAGAACTGGCTGCGATTGAAGTAACTCCTAATACAGCCACTGTTACATGGTTTGAACAAGGGGAAGCCACACAATGGAATATTGAAGTGGTGCTTGCCGGTGAAGACCCAACAGGCATACCAACAGCAGTTGTTAATACAAATCCCTTCACACTTGAAGGACTTGAGGCGGCAACCTTGTACGATTTTTATGTACAGTCCGATTGTGGTGGAGGCGATGTGAGTTTCTGGTCAGCACAGGGCACCTTCCTTACTGCTTGCATGCCAGAGGAAGCCCCAATTTTTGAAAACTTTGATGCCTCAACTGCCCTACCGGCTTGCTGGCAACAAGCCACTGCAGGAAACGGGACTGCAGTAATGCAAACCTATAGCGCATACAGCGCGCCCAACACTTTCAAATTATCAACTTCTATTGCAGGCGATGTTTCCATGCTTATCAGCCCTCCACTTACTATAACAAACGGTAGTTTGGCTGATATTCAACTAAACTTTTTTGCGAAAAGAACAGCTACTGTAGCCAACCTTGTTATCGGAACAATCTCAAATCCTTTGGATTACACATCTTTTACACCGATTTCAACTGTGGATATGCCAACCTCGAATACATGGAATGAGTATGAAGTCTGGTTCAATAACTATACGGGTGATGACATTTACATTGCAATTAAAGTTGGGACTCTGAGCCTCGCCTCACAAATAACGCTTGATGATATTAACATTGGCTTGCTTCCAGGCTGTCTTAATCCTATCGGCCTTTGGGTGAGCGAAATCACTGAAACCGATGCTCGCCTGAATTTTACTGAAAGTGGTTCTGCTACTACCTGGGGAATCGAAATTGGCTCTTCGGGTTTTGAGCCAGGAACAGGTGCAGAAATACAATCTTATACCTATGAATTTGCTGGTGATTACAGTTTTGTAATGACCGGTTTGGAAAGCGGAACATTTTATGATGTTTATATGTATGCCGATTGCGGTGGTGGTGATGTTAGCCTGTGGAGTCCTGTAGCTCAATTTATGAGCCAGTTGGAATTATTCAGCCCTTTGCCATTAATAGAACCATTTGATCCTGATTTTACTTATTCCGGAAATCCACCAACGAATCAACTCGATTGGACTTTAAATAACGCGCTGTACCATTCAGCGCCAAACAGTGCTTATAACCACTATGCCGGGATTAGTAACAACGTGCTTTTAATAAGCAAACGTTTCGATCTTACTGATCGTGCCAATGTATTTCTATCATTCTGGCATATCGCCAAAACCGACGGAAACAAAGACCATTGCTATGTTGAAATTTCAACGGACGGTGGAATTACTTTCGATCAGATAGCGGCGTCGGCTTATTTTGGAACCGGTAACTACTACGAAGCAACGGCCAACTTCCCCGAAGGCCCTGCCTTTGACGAAGACTCATACCCCGACTGGGGAACTACTAATTCTACCCCTGACAACACATGGTGGAAAAATGAAACCTTCGATCTTTCGGGCTACAGCGGAAGCGACAATGTAGTGATTCGTTTTAGGTTGTCTGCCGATCAATTCACCAACCGATACGGCTGGCTGATTGATGATGTAACTATCGGTACCTACACGGGTGTGGAAACAAACGCCAATCCGCTTTCGTTCGACGTAGAAGTAGAAGCCGGCGGGTCAACAAGCGAAACCCTGACTATTTCCAATAATGGTGATTTCCCGATACTTTACACGGCCAATGTTACAAATTATATAGATGCGGTAACCACGCTTGTTTCCGAAGATTTCGAAACCGGCCTGCCCGCAGACTGGACTGTGCTTAACGAAGGCACTTCTTCGGGATCGATGTGGCATTGGGAAGAGATGGCCACTGCTCCTTCTAATTTAAATGGTACCAACTATATGTATGTTAACCGGAGTCATCCGGATACGTGCAATGAAACGCTGATTAGTCCGGCTTTTGACGGAACAGGTTTTTCAAATGTATTTTTATCCTGGGATAACCTTTGGGCCATGGGCAGCTCATCAAAACCTGATTTTGCCGAAGTTTCGGTGTGGGATGGAAACCAATGGCAATCGCTTATTTTTATGAAAACAATAAATATTGGCTCCTGGGGCAGCCCCGACCAAACGGTATATGACATTACCCAGTGGGCCAATCCTGAAATGAAAGTAAGATTCCATTATGAAGGGGTGAGCTACTCCAAAACAGCCATGGACAACTTCCTCGTAACGGCATCGGATATCCCCTTAAACTGGCTGACATTGGATGGTGAAACAAGCATTTCAGGATTAATTCAGGGCGGTGAGTTCCGAATCGTTGAGGTTGGATTTACAGCCAGGCCTTCATTCCCGTTTGGAAAATGGAATGCGGAAATTGAAATCGTTTCGAGCGATCCTGTAAACCCCTACATCAACATTCCTGTAAGTATGACTATCGGACATTCTCAAAATTATACCTTTACCCAAGGATGGAACAGCATGTCAACTTATCTCCAGCCTACAGATCCAGCCGTCGAAAATATGTTTGCGCCCGTGGTAAATGAGCTTACCCTGCTCCGAAACCTCTCTTCGTTGTATTGGCCTGCTCAGGCTGTAAACACAATCGGCAACTGGGATAATAATTCGGGCTATGTGCTCAAGGTTACCGAAGATTTTAGTTTTGAAATTCTGGGCGAGGATTACGCCACAAGTGAAGTTTCAATTCCTGCCGGCTGGTCGTACTTGCCGGTCATAAGTCCTTGTGCGGTGAATATTATGGAGATGTTTGGCGACAATTTGGATGATGTAATTATTATTCAGGAGTTGATTGGATCGAGCGTGTTCTGGCCTGCTGCGCAAATTTATGCGCTCCAAACATTGGAACCCGGAAAAGCTTACAATATTAAATTGGCCAACCCAATGCTTGTTTCTTTCCCCCAATGCAATAGTAAAACACAAACTGCGCTGACAACACAAAGCAATAGTATCCAAACCGACTGGGGAACCATCGACCTAAGTCCTGTTTCACAAGTTACGTTGTTTATGGCCGAAGCATTGGGCAGCTTTGCTGATGGTGACGTAATCGGAGCCTTTGACCAGGAAGGTAAAATTTATGGACACTTCCCTGTAAGCGGGAAAAATGAAAACTATGCAATGACCATTTTCGGCGATGACGGACTCTCTGCCACAGGTAACGGTTTTATGGACAATGAGCCTGTAAGCTACAAGTTGCTGCGCGCCTCAACGGGTGAAAAATTTAACCTGGAGGTTACGTACAGCCCGTTACTTGAAAACACATCAGGAAACTTCGTGGCAGGTAGCTTTGCTGCTATTTCTGATTTGAAACTAAGTGCCACAGGTATTGAAGGGCTATCGGCAAACGCTGTCGGTTTTTATCCGAATCCGGCAAGCCAAACCCTGAATATTACAGGAATCGATGGCAATGCACAAGTAAGCATATTCAATGTTTTTGGTGTAGAGGTGCTCTCCACTCAAATAGCCTCACCATCCGGCATTGATCTACGTCCACTCTCAAAAGGCACTTATCTGGTAAAGATTACCAATGACAAAGGTCAGTTTGTGGATAAACTCATCATTCAATAAACGTTAGGAAAAACACGAAAAGGTGTTTTGTTTATTAAAGACTCCGAGCCGGATTAGTTTCCGGTTCCGGATTTTTTATTTATAAATTTGAAAGGAAAATAATCAGGTTTTCATCTTTGTCGATATTCAACTTTTTGCGCAGACGATGCCTGGCAATATTTATCCCGTTGACGGATAAGAAAGTAATTGCAGCAATATCTTTGGTTGACATGTTGAGCCTCAGGAAAGCGCAAAGCTTTAGTTCGTTGGGTGTAAGGTTTGGGAAAAGTTCGTTGAGTTTGCTATAAAAATCAGAGTGTACCTCCTGAAAGCGCAATTCAAATTCCTTCCACATATCTCCTTTGGAAGCCGATTCCAATTCCCGGATCACATCCTCTACAACCACACGATTCTCAACCTTAAAGTTCATTTTCGCCTTTTTAAGCTTTCCCAAAACATTAAGTATCAGCTCATTTTTTTTGAGAAGGTACATCACATTGGTGGTGAGTTCCTTGTTTTTGTAATCCAGGTCGTTGGTCAGATTTTCTTTTTCCAGCTCCAGGTTCATGGTGCTTAGCTCCACCCTTTTAACCTTATTTTTTTGCAATAAAAACAACAAAAGAAAAATTATTAATCCCAAAAAGGCTCCTCCGATTGTCATCATGTAAATCATCCGGTTTCGTTTTTGGGCTGCATCTGTAAGGGCTTGCTGAAATTCCCGCTCCGCAATTACCTTGTCGAATTTGTACTGCATATCCAGTTCGGTAATCCGCCTTACCATATCATCGTTCATAATACTATCTGATACCGACTGGTGTATCCGCGCATATTTCAGCGCCAGCTCGGCCTGATTACGCATTTCATACGCACGGCTCAGTTTGTCGGCACTTTCGGCAACAATAGTGAGCTGACCCGTTTCGCTGGCTTTGTCGAATCCCGCACTGAGGTTTTTTATTGCGAGGTCATAATTTTTGAGGTAATAATAAGCCGACCCGATTCCTGAATAAAGATTGGCATAAAACAAGGCCTTTGGTCCGGAATACTTCGAATCTACTGCACCAGCCATTTCCAGTGCTTGGTTGTAATAGCTTAATGCTTCCTCAAAATTTTTAATATCCATATTAAAATCTCCCAGCGAAACCAGTGCAAAAGCTTCCACTACCTCGTCCTTGCTTTCGCGGCCTATTTGTAGGGTTTTTTTAAAGTAAGTTTCGGCCAGTTCTTTATCTCCGCGCATTGCATGAAGGATTCCCAGATTCCCGTAAAGATATAGCACCTTATCTTCTTCTCCCAGTTCCTCATAAATTCCCAGGGCACTATTGAAACAATCGAGGGCTTGGTCATACTTTTCCAGGATTTTATATACCGAACCCAAATTATTGTATGCCTTTGCCTGTGTGTTTTTTGAGTGGAGTTTTTCAGCAATGGTTAATGATTTTTGAAAACAGTCCAGGGCACCAAACAAATTATCCTGATACGTGTACAATGATCCCAGGACAAGGTATAGTTCCGCTATGTCGCTTTCATGGTGTATGTTGTTGTATGCTGCTATTGCCTTGTTGTAATAATAGATTGCTCTGGTTATGCTGTCGCGGCTTACTTCGGCATCCCCCAGGGCAGTGCAGGCTTTGGCTATTCCTTCCGGAAATTTGGATAGTTCCGCAATGTCCAATGCTTCGTTAGCAAAAAAAATGGCAGAATCCCTATCGGAGGTCTTATAAAGTCGGGATAAGTTTAACAGATTCATCACCCTTACGGTGTCATGATTGGCTTTGGAAATAAGCTGTTTAAGGCTGTCTGCCTTTAAAGCAGATTGGGCTGCTGTTGCACAAACGAACAAGCCAAAGATTCCCGATAATAGGATGATGATGAAAATCCGGACATACAGCATATTGAAGGCAATATTCATAGAACAAAATTAGCATAACTATTCATTCGTGTGCACTATAACTTTGTTTGCGGTTTTTTTAAAACCTGTTCTGATCAGCAACGACACGCCATTTATTTTGCATCACTACTTGAATTGCCTTTTCTGCAACAGACCGATTCTCAATAAAAAAACCTCCGCCATTTTGCAACAGCGGAGGTTTTTATTTTTAATAAATAAAATTGAATTAATGAATGATCAGCTTACGCTGAATGGTGAAGTTGGCGGTGCGGATGCGCGCTACGTAAACGCCTGCCGGAAGCGGCGAAACATCTACGTTTTGGTTGCCGTCGATGCTGGTTTGCAGCACCTGCACGCCTTTTAGGTCAAAGACTTCAAGCGTTGCTGCTCCTTGCGGCAGGCCGGCTATCGAAACCTGACCATGCGCCGGATTAGGCCACAACTGCACGGCAGCCTGCTGCTGCTCTGAAATGTCAGTGTAAATTATAAGCCAATCGATCTTCGATAGGCCTTCGTTTGCAAAAAATTCATGGTCGGGAAAGTCGCCGGCATATCCAATCAATGTAGGATAGCCTGAATACGCGATAAAAATAAGCTCACCTTCGTGGTAGCCCTGGGGATTAGTTGCTGTGCTGTCGTTACCGAATACCACCAGCACATGATCTTTGGCAGGATCGGTAATCGTAACTTCACCACAAATATTCAGATGAATATCCAGCGCCACAAATTTATCTCCCGCATTAATAGTCATATTGCAGCCTGCAATCGCCTGGGCTGTTATCACTACCAAGTGTGAGTTGCCGGAAGGAGTAACATTCCGGTTTTCGGCGGGAACTGTGTTTACTTGCGGTTTATTGGTATAGGATGGGAAAGTGATGGTGTGGTCGGCGGTGGTCTTCACCAAATACGATTTCCCGGGCGTAAGATGATCCAGGGTGCTGATCTCGAACGATGGCCAATACACCTGCGTGCCAGCCACTTCTTTCACCACCACAAGGTCGTCTTCGATGCCACTAAACAAATCTTCGCATAGCACGTCGTAGGCGCAGATTACCGGCATCAAGTTCCAGCCCGCATGAAGTTGCAGATCGGGACCAAGCATATCATAACCTGAAAAACTAAAGGCTGCCTGCTGTGCAAGTTTTATTTTGTAACCCTGCTGTGTGCTCCACAGGCCAATGGTGTTCACGCCGGCAGCAGGCCACCAGGCATGTTGCATGTCCTGCAATATAATAAGGTCATCGCCCAGGCTTTCAAAGATATCCTCTACATGGGCATCTATCGGCATCAGGAAACTTGAAATGCCGCTCCAGCCCTGTGGCAGATTGATAACCTGCTGCGATACCGGAGGCATTTGTTCTACCGGTGGGAAGATGATGTAATCTATCCAGCCGCAGTCGGTGCCCGAAGCTACGGATTGATCTTTTACGTAAGTCCATTTAAAAGTATGCTCGCCTGCGCTAACATTATAACTTTCCATCGCCCAGGCCGCTTCGCCCGACCATTCGCCAATCTTGCTGTTGTCGATGTAGAAGCGCAGGAAATCATAATTATTTTCTGACGACACTTTGCGATAGAAAGAGATGCTTCCGCTGGCCGTAACATCCATAGTAATGCTAAGCACACTTTGCTGCTGATCGTTGATGTTGCCGGAACGTGCGGCGTAGATTCCTTCCCACGCACCGCTATTGGTAATCGTCCAGTTTGTATTGCCCGACAATTCCCAGTCGTGCTGCGTAAAGTCGCCCGTTTCGAAGTCTTCAATATCGGCACCAGCCATAATATCCACATCAAAATTATATTGTTGTGTGTTGTTGTTGCTGGTGCAGTTAATTGTAATGGCGCCCGCAATTATGTGGCTCATCGGCGTGGCTGCACTGGCCGTAATGTTAAAGGTCAATATTTGCGCTTGCCCCGGTTCCACGGTTTGCAAGGTTGCAGTGCCACTGTTGATGGTCACAAAAGCATCGCCGGTAATATATTGGGCTGTGAGCTGGGTTACATCGTAGAGGCCTCCGTTTTTGATGGTGATATTTACATCCACCGTTTCTCCCGGATCGAGGCGCCCGTTTCCGTTGCCTTGCGGATCAGAAATTTCAATGCTGCCCATGTTGATTGCGTAGGAAGTTTGTGCTAAGGCCTTGATACAGAAATTGCCCGTATGCTGGAATCCGGAAGGGTCGTTGTAATTATAAAAGTCGAGCCACTGGCTGCCTGATTTGTAATAACTTTCACCTTCGGCAGCAGCAGATTCTACAATGGTGCGGTAGCTGGCGCCCAAAAGCACGGGTACATCGCTGGTGCGGTCGTAAGGAATGCCACCATCAGAAAGACTTACATAAACATAAAAATCGTCGCCCTGGCTCACCTCAACCGGCGTGTTTAGATCGACAGTGTGCAAACCGGTGTGTGCATAGAACCCAGACTGCGACGTGAGCAAATTTTGTAATTCACCATTGGTAAAGTCATCATAAATTTTGATTGTGTAAGATACATTGTCTGTGGCTGTAAAAAAGTTGACTGCCGAAATCACGTCGCCCGATACGGCTGTAAAAGCATTAAAAGCTTCAGTAGCAGTTTCCAGTTGGTCGCGCCATCCGTGATAGTCGTGGTAATAAATTTGGGTATATTCCATCAAATCCACATCGATAAACGAAATGGCACCCATCTGTGGCTCCTGGCCAGCCCATTTGTCGTAGTATGAAATCCAGAAATAGCCACTTTCGCCCCAACTGCTGCCCCATGAGTTTTTCACGATCCAGGCTCCCGGTAGCGGAGCCTGTGTGGCTTTGTTGTCGTCCCAGCCTACAATAGCCACAGAGTGATTGGGCAACTCCTGACTGGTGGGTGGCTGATAATGCACGTTGCCCGAAATATAGGAGTTGCTGTAACACATGCAGGTAGCCATTACACCATACTGCATAATCTTGGTTTTGAGCAAATCGAGATTTTCCAAGTTGGCACCAGCAACATACCATTCTACTTCGCGAGGATAATATTTGTGGTAGCTTTCCAGGTACCGTTCGGGTGGGTTGGCATAGGTGCTGCCATCTATTTCGCGGGTAGCGCCTTCGCCACGCGACAGATAAGCGGTAGTAACGCGGTAGTCGCCGCCCTGATGCACTTCCAGGCCGCTGCCCGTTGGCGGGTCAAGGTCTTCGTTGTAATGATCGTTAAAACCATTCCACCAGTCGAGATGATATTCGGCCAGTGCAGGTTCTCCGCTTTCGCCGGAAGCAGCCCAGTTGCCGGTCATCAGCATATTGCCTTCCATCGAAGCATAAGAGCCATGCGTCCAGCAGGTGCCGCCTTGTTGGTTTTTAACGCTGGTAACGTAGTTTACGCCATTCACGTTGCGCAGGTCGTAGGATGAGGGGAGTGTAAGTTGTCCGTCAACAGTCAGCGCTTTTATACAGAAGTTGCCTGTATTTTGAAAACCGGATGGATCGTTATAATCGTAAAAATCATTCCACGACTTACCATTATTGTAATAACTCTGTCCGGGTTCGGCAGTCGATTCTACGATGGTGCGGTAGCTTGCGCCCAGCAATACGGGCACGTCGCTGGTGCGATCGTAGGGATGGCCGCCGGCGGAAAGGCTCAGATAAACATAAAAATCCTGACCTTCGGTAAGATTAACAGCTTGCGTAAGATCCACGGTATGAAAGCCCGAGTAGTCGAAATGTCCGTTTTGTGAAGAGAGAAGGTTTTCCAGATTACCACCCGTAAAGCCACCATAGATTTTTACAACATAATCTACATTGTGCACTGCGGTGAAAAAGCTGACTGCTTTGAGAATTTGTGCGCCATCAGCCGTAAAAACATTGAATGCTTCGCTGGTTTCTGTTTTGGTGTCGCGCCAGCCATGGTAATCGTGGTAATAAGTATGCTCATATTGTAAGGGTTCTACATCCTGAAAAGAGATGGCGCCCATTTGCGGTTCGCGGCAGGCATGCTTGTCATAATAGGAAATCCAAAAGTAGCCACTGAGTCCCCACGAACCGCCCCAGGAATTTTTCACAATCCAGGCACCTGGCAGCGGAGCTTGGGTCACTTTGCTGTCGTCCCAGCCAACGATTGCCACGGCATGGTTGGGGTCTTCGGTGCTGCTGGGCGGCTGGTAATGAACGTAATTGCTGATGTAGCTGCTATTGTAGCACATACAGGTTCCCAGCACGCCATATTCCATTATCTTATCTTTTATCAAATTGATACCATTCAGGTTTTCGTCCATGGTGTACCACTCAATGTGGCGCGGATAGTAGTAATGGTAAGTGTCGCTGGAGCGCGATGGCGGGCTGTTGTATGACTGCCCGTCGATGTCGCGCACTGCGCCTTCGTTGCGGGAGAGGTAGGCACTGGTTACGCGGTAGTCGCCGCCCTGATGTACTTCCAGGCCGCTGCCCGAAGGCGGGTCGATGTCGTCGTTGTTGTGTTGGTTAAAACCGTTCCACCAATCCAGGTGGTACTCGGCCAGATTGGGTTCGCCGGTTTCGCCGGCAGCCGCCCAGGCTCCCGTCATCAGCAGGTTGCCTTCCATGGCCGAAAAAGCGCCATGTGTCCAGCAGGTTCCGCCTTGCTGGCTTTTTACTTCGGTGACGTAATTCACGCCGTTAACATTCCGTAGGTCGTAGGTTGCCGGTTGACCGAAACCAATCAACATGCTGCAAACCAGTAGCGTTGTAAGTAGAATATTTTTCATTGTGGTAAGTAGTTATGGATGAGTGTTTGTAAAATTTTAACAAATGTACTAAAGTTTATTTTAGCAGCTCCACAAGAAATTTTCATTAATTCCGATTTTGTGTTTTTAATAATCGCTTGTTTTAGTGCCCCAATGGCGTTGGTTGGAGTATTCAAAAAAAGAAAAATAGATAGAACAGGCACTTTCTGAAAGAGAATTTCTATTTTCGCAAAGTCATTAAAAATTACAAATTATGAAAATACTAAGCAAGTTCGCATTCCTGTTGCTTCTGGCAGGATGCTTTAGCTGGCAGCCTGTTTACGGGCAGGGCAGCTTAATCAGAAAGCTAAAAGAAAAGGCTGAAAACAAAGCCGTGGAGCAGGTTTTTGGTACCGAACAGCAACAAGGCACCGGCAACGAAAACCAGGGCAACTCCGGCTATGATGGCAGCAACGATGCCAACCGACCTGCTAATACCAAAGGCGCCGGCCTTACCACCGAAGCGCCCGATGTGCTGGCCAACATCGACCAGGCTGACGCTGCTTTTGGTAACAAAAAATACAGCGACGCCCGCTTTGGTTTGCGCCAGGCCATTCTTGGAATAGAAATGGAGATAGGCGAAAAAATCCTGGAAGGACTTCCTGAATCTATCAACGGATTGCCAGCAGTAAAAGACGAGGATAACGTGGCAAGCAGCGGGATAGGGTTTGTGGGGCTTATCATCCAGCGCACCTACCGCAAAGACGACAAACAGTTTAAAGTTACCGTTGGCAATGAGGCTGCAATGCTTTCGGCGGCCAACCTCTATCTTTCATCGGGCGGAATGTATGCCACCTCCACCGACGACAACCACAAGGTGGTGACCCTCGACGGGCAGCGGGCGGTGCTCGAATACGACGAATATTCGGGCTATAAACTCAGCGTTCCCTTTGGCCAGTCGTCGATACTGGTTACCGAAGGTATCAACTACGCCGACGAAAACGAGATGATGGATTCATCAAAAGAAATCAATATTGAAAACATTAAAAAGGAGCTTGGAGAACAATGAAAAAGATAACACTCATACTTTCGATTGTACTAATGGTAGCGCTGCAGGTGCGCAGCCAGGAGGTTCCTGCACTGCTCGACGAAGCTGCCGGCGCCTACAAAAGCGGAAACCTGGAAGATGCCCGCTTTAAATTGCAACAGGCACTCAGCGGCATCAATCAGGCCATCGGACGCGACATCCTGGAGATGATGCCTCAGCAACTGGGCGACATGAATGCTGTTGCAGAAGAAGACAACGTTACGGGCATGAATACCGCTTTTGCCGGATTGTTTGTTAGCCGCCACTACAAAGGCGAAGTAAATCACGCGGAGGTAGAGATCATGAGCGATTCGCCATTCTTATCTGCCATCAACATGATGCTGGCCATGCCCATTTTTATGGCTTCCGATCCCAACCAGAAACGCATCAAAATTGATGGCCAAAAAGCCCTGCTCACTAAAACCCCGGCGCAGGAAGAGCAATTGGTGAATTACAACGTGCAATTGGTTTTTGGCAATACCCTATTCACCTTTTCGGTCACCGGCATCGAAGACGAAAACCAGGTAACCGGTATGCTCGACAAAATTCCGGTACGTGGCATCATGGCCGTGGCCGAGTAGAAATTACAAATTTCAGAAAATCAAGCAAGAAAGCTTCATCTTCTTGTAGCGCTTTTTAAACAGGTTGAAAAGAAGATACAGCAATCATAATAGAGGTTCTAAAGGTTCTAATGTCATGCTTTTCAATTTTGGGTAAACCAATAGTTAAAAAAAATTTAAATAAGCAAGTATCTTCAACATATTTTTCTTATTTATGCGTTTTATGCAATTGATCGGAACGCAAACAAGATTAATTTTTTCCCAGAAAACTAAACACTTTAGGGCATTTTTCATGTTTAAAATCCTGCTTACTATTATTGTCTTGATAGGTTGGACGGGTAGCTTATCAGCTATACCTGAAGCTTTTATCAAAATTAATACGCATGAATGTTTAAAATGTTATGCGGCACAAATTTACACAGACAAGCTGGCGGAGCATGTAAGGATATCATTGGTTTTTCCGGGCAACTTTAATTGATACAAGCGTTTCCTTCGGATGCAATATCCTGTAAAAACGAGCAATTACACAATTATTCAATCTGATAGTTTGTATCACGCGCTTGGCGACCAGGAGCTATCCTATTTTTATCTACAGGACGATAACATTGAGTTGTATTCCTGTCAGATGAAAGAATTTTCAAGAAATTACCCTCTAATCGTTGGTCTCATCAATGGCGAACTAACTGATTATGCTGATGTAGAACTACCTGACACACTATCTTTTGACAATGTCACCTTATTAGCCGATAATGAGAATTTTCTCGCCTTTAACAGAACCATGCAGGAACTGCTCGTTTAAAATGGCAGTGCATTTTATTACCTGTCGCCAGAAAAAATAGATGTACTTGCTCTTTATAAATTTTTTGATAAAAATGGGGAATTTAGGAATCAATTTCTCACGCATCAAGAGCTGCTCGAAAGCGTCGGAAAATCAAGAGCCGAAATTTCTGCTGTAAATATTGATGCACAGCGGGCGCAAGTATTAGTACAAATCCCTTATGCTTTTATGCAGGATAATGGAAATCTGGGGGTGAAGGTGAAACTTTTTATTGCACAAATAGCCCTCGACAGCTACGA
>SABY01000158.1 GCA_009928785.1 Clostridia bacterium
TGCCGGAACCATCGAATTATACGGCAGCGAGAATGCAGGAATACAGATGAGTGCCGGAAGTATTAATAATCTTATCATAAATAAAACAGGCAGTAAAACAGTAACGCTGTCGGGCAATGCAACGGTAAATGGGCTTTTAACCGTGGAAAGCGGAGCCTTAAAAGCCACGAATAAAATACTCACCACCGGGGGAAATATTGCCATAAATAATGGTGGAATTTTGTGGATGGATTTAAATTCGCAGTTGAAGATCGGCACATCAAAGGTTCTGACGGTCAATTCGGGAGGAACCATCAGGGTGGAAGGGTCGTCAGGTAACGAAGCTGTTGTTACACGCAGTGGTGCGATAGGCAATTATGTAATTAACGTAACCAACGGCGGGACAATAGCTGCCCAACACGCCACATTTTATTACATCGACCCGCTGATAGTTCGCGCTGGTGCCACCATCGCGGAACCAAATCCTTTCAGCTATTGCAAATTCCGTTATAGTAGTAATGTGGGGATGCTAAGAATTGACAACAGCCAGGATCTGACGATCCATAATGTGGAATTCCTACAGCCAGCCACCGGTTTTAACGTTTCTAAATCGGTTGACAACGGCTCGCTGCAATTCATCGACTTTTATGGCGATTTTGCAGGCTCAGCTTTTGAAAACGACCCTTACAACCGCATTTTCTGGGGCGACGAATTTGCAACCCATAATATTTCAATCCCGGCAGGTTGGTCAGGTATATCAAGTTTTGTGATTCCAAACCAGCCCGCGATGGAGGCTGTGTTTGCTCCCATCTCCAGCGAGCTGATCATAGCGCAAACAATGACACAGATTTATTATCCGGGAGAGAACATCAACACCATCGGCAATTGGGTCAGCCAGTTGGCGTATAAAGTTAAAACATCGGCGACCTGCACCTTGCCAGTCATCGGTGAATACGAAACCGACATGACCGTTTCACTCAATGCCGGATGGAGCCTGTTGCCCGTTGTAAGTCTCGTGGGTGCTGATGCCAGCGATTTATTGATACCAGCCAACGGGTTTGTAATTGCCAAGGATGTTGCCGGCACGGGTGTTTTCTGGCCACAATACGGGATCAATACCATCGGTACACTCCTACCTGGCAAAGCTTATTTTGTTTTAATGACAGCCCCCGGAGTTGTGGATTATACGGGGATGAAAAGTAGCGGAAACCACACAGGTCTTCAAGACCTGTCAGGTTTGGAAGGTTTCGGAATCCAACCCACCCCCTCCACCCACACCATCGCCATCCTCCCCGAAGCACTAAAAGTCTTTGATCAGGGAACGATTATCGGCGCTTACGATCAAAATGGGAATTGCTTCGGCGCAACTGTTTACCACAGCGAAACCATCAGCCTGACGGTGTTTGGCGATGATCCGACAACAGCGGGGAAAGATGGTTTCTTCGAAGGGGAGATAATCTTCTTCAAAACCCTGACAGGGTTCAAAACCCTGTCAGGGTTAACCCCTACTTACGACAATTCCTTGCCCCAATTCGATGGCCTCTTCACCGAAAACGGCCTTTCGGCCATCAAAGGATTTGAAAGTTCCACCGGAGTTGAATTCAATGATTTCAGCAGCCTGGTCAATATCTTTCCCAATCCTTCGGATGGAGCGGTGAACATCACCGGGCTTCAATCCGGTGCAAAAATCAGTGTGACCGATGTTCACGGTCAGCGGGTACTCATTGAGTCCTGTCTGTCAGATGATCTGAAAACAATTGATCTCACCAGCTTCAACCCAGGTATCTATTTTATCAAAATCCAACAAAACGGAGAAACAATATTCAGGAAAGTAGTGTTGAAATAAAGTGAGGATTGCAAGTTAGGTTTTACCCCGGGTTCGTCATTTGACGGGCTTGGGGTCTTTTTTAACCAGCCGTGGGGCAAACCACGCCGTGAATCGCTTCGGACGCCTGCAAGTCACACCATGTATTGCTCCGGGCGTTGGTACTAAGTTTTAAAGCAGTTTATTTCATGCCGAGGCAGGATTCACGGTGTGATTTAAACATCTCATTGGTTTCTGTATTAATAGTAAAACCAGCCATCACAATCGCAAATCATTATTTAGAACATTGATAAACTAAGCATTATCTGTGCAGAATAAAATCACATTACTATTTTTGGTAGCTCGATAGGCGGATCAAAAAATGGTAATGATGAAATTATTTTCGATTAATACATTGAAAGGCAGCGGTTTTGTGTTCATTTTTATGCTGTGCGGAACTCTTTTCGGACAAACGGTTACTGATAGTCTCCGGCAACTGTACACCCAAAATCCCGATAATCCCGAGCTGGTTAACAATCTGGCCGAAGTTCTCGTAGGAGATTCCCTGGAAGCTGCACGCACCTTGGCACAAAAAGCCATCGTGGTGGCCACTGCTGATGGCAATTATTTTGAAAAAGGCCGCGCCGAATTTATTGTTGGCGACACCTGGTGGTATGCCAACGATTATGAAGAAGCAGCCCGCTGGTTTGGCAAATCGGCCATGTCGTATCAACAGGCCGGCGACCCGCTGATGGCTGCCAACGGCTACAACGACATGGCTTTTGCCTGGAACCAGATCGACCGTTATGCCGAAGCCCTTAAAGCTTACCGCCTGTCGATGAATCTGCTGCTTGCCATTCACGACGACGAAAACCTGCCTTCGGTGCTGATAAATCTGGGACAGGTATATCAAAAACTTGGACGTATCGACAGCGCCATCTTTTATAACGAGCAAGCCATCGCCCTTAGTAATGTCCCCGGCAGCGAAGAGAACTACTCGGCTGGTCTGAGTAATCTCGGACTTATCTATCGAAACATTGGTGATTTCGATAAGGCCATTCGATACTACACTCAGGCCTATGAAATATCAAAGAAAACAGATAACATTTCCTGGATGGCCACTGATCTCAACAACATGGCCAATGTATATTCGGTATGGGGGAAGCATGATTTGGCTAAAAGCCACCTCCGCGAATCCATTGCCATTAGCCAGCAATTGAATGACCTGTCGGGCTTAGAAATTAACCTGAACAATCTTGCCTACTCCTATCAGCAGACCCATGATGCGGATTCGGCTATGCTACTTTATAAACAATCGGCGCAGATTGCCAAAGAGCTGGGCAAAATTGGCAACCTGGCCGTGCGCCACATCAATATTGGTGTTTTGTTTTTACAGGCAGGCAACTACGATTCGGCAGCGTACTATGTACAACAAGGGTTAAAGACCAACCGGGAGCTGGGGTTGAAACACTCCTTAAGCGGGGCATTGCAAAGCATGGGTATGATAGCGATGGCACAAAAGGATTACGCAAAATCAAGGGAATACTTTGACGAAGCCCTTACGCTGGCAATGGAGCTGGATGCCCGCATGACCCTCGAAAAGATTTATGATGGACGGGCTAAGCTATTTGAAAAAACCGGCAATTTCCGGCTGGCGCTCAACGACTTTCGTAGTGCTGTTGCCATTAGAGATTCGGTATTTACCAAAAACAGCCAGGAAAAACTGGCCGAAATGCAGGCGCGCTTCGAAACCGAAAAAAAACAGCAGCACATCGAGCTTCTCATCAAAGACAATGAGTTGCAAAAAAGCCAACTGCGAAAAAAACAAATCACACTGCTTGCTTTGATTGGAGGAATTGCAATATTGGCCATTTCGGCGTTAATTATCGGGCTGCTGTACATGCAAAAATCCAGAGCTAATCGTAAGCTGGTCGAAAAAAATCTGGAACTGATGCGTCAGGAGGAGAACGTTCTGTCATCCATCGACAATCAGGAAATGAAACTAAGCGTGCCCGACACTGAAACAAAACGCATCATCGAAGAACTTGAGCATTTGATGAAATCCGAAAAAATTTATACCCAGCAACAAATCACCCTGGCTGTGCTGGCTGCCGAACTCAAAACCAATACTTCCTACCTCTCTCATATTATCAATGAAAAGTATAAAATGAACTTTTCCAATTTCCTCAACACCTACCGCATTCGTGAGGCACAGAAGATGTTTATCCGAAACCAGCACCTGACCATGACCCTTGAGGGAATCGCCGAATCGGTTGGCTATCACTCGCGATCTACTTTTAATGTTGCTTTTAAAAAAATAAGTGGCGTAACACCCAGTGTTTTTATAAAAAATATGGAGGAAATCAACAAAAATCAGACATTGGAAAAAGTGTTGAATTCCAACGCCTAATAGTTTGTTGTCGTTTTTTTATTGTACAGATTTATAAATCCGTACAAGCTGCATCGCTCGCCGATGAAAAGTTACAGTATTTTCGTCGGAAACATTAAGAGATGAAAAAGCGCATCATTATTCCTGGTTTGTTTCTCGTTGTTCTTTTGGGTGTAGCCACAGGATGTGAAGCGACCATGGAGACAGATGCCCGGGAACTTGCTACCCTGCAAATGCAGAAAAGTGAAAAAATAAGAAGCCTGTTGGCCTGCACCGATTCCATCAGAAAAGTGAAATTGCTTGAGCAAATCAGATCGTTGGAAATACGGTTTGATTTACACTTGAAAACCTGCCAAAAGAAATACAGCACACCTGCAGAATGGGCTGACTTTGAACAATCCTACGATAACCACCTGACCAAAGTTAAGATGGCACGCTAAATTTTCGATAACAGAATTTTTTTAAACAGACATATTCAATAACTAAAATCTAACATCAAATGAAAAAGTTTACAGTATTTATGCTTTGCTTCGGCTTCATAGCCGCTAACGCCACCAGTTGGCGCGTAAACAACAACCCGGCAATCGATGCCGACTTTGCCACCTTCCAGGCCGCTGTGGCCGGCGCCTCGGCTGGCGACACGATTTACATGGAAGGCTCCAACTTTTCTTACGGCGCCGGTGTTTTGACAAAACCATTGGTGCTGATTGGCCCGGGATATTTTCTTACCGAAAATGATTCAACACAGGTGAGCAACCTGGAAGCCAATTTCACTTCGTTCGTTATCGACTCCACCGCATCGGGCTGCCGGGTGTATGGTTGCGAATTTGACGATAACGTCGAAATCAACGGCAGCAATGTGATTTTTGCCCGCAACTGGGTGTACGGCGAATTCTCATCCGGACAGGGAATAAATGTGGGTGAAGAAAATGAAGTGATCAATGTTTCCATCATCCAAAACTTCTGCAACAAGATAGAGGGGGGCTACTATAGCTACGACCCTGCGGCACATAACATCTTAATTGCCAATAATATTATTGCGGGTGTAATCAGGTTCCACAGCCTTTCTACGTTGGTAATTACCAATAATGTGATTAAAAGTGAAGTGAATGTTTACAATTCTATTATTAAGAACAACATTCATCATTACAGCACAGGCTTCGGATTTAAAGTGAACACGGGCAACGTTTTTGAATATAACCTTACTTCCAAATTAACACCCCCTCCGGGAACTGGAAATATAGGTGACATCGCCCCCATTGACGTGTTTGCTGACTTCAACGAAAGCCTCGGCTTTAGCACCGATGGCAAATGGCAGCTCAAAGCAGGCTCTCCGGCCATTGGCGCAGGAGAAAATGGTGCTGACTGCGGTGCTTTTGGCGGTACCTCGCCTTACGTGCTTTCCGGACTTCCGGCAGTGCCCCATATCTATCAGGCTATCGTTCCCACATCAGGCTCGGCAGCCAGCGGATTGCCGGTAATTATTAAAGTTAAATCACAGAATTAATCCGACCCCCTCTAACTCCCCCTTAAGGGGGAGAACCTCCCACGCACAGGCAATAGTGTGGCCTGTGCGTAAGCACTCCCTCCCTTGAAGGAGAAGGGCTGGGGATAGGGTCAAAAACTATAAAATATTAATACAATGAAAACACATACAACTATCATCACCATCATCTGCCTCATGATAGCAGGTAGCCTTTTTTCACAAAATCAGTGGCGTGTTAACAATGCCATAGGCATCGATGCCGACTTCAAAAATATCCAGGCAGCTTTCGACTCGGCCACAGCCGGCGACATCATTTACATCGAAGGCACCAACATTCCATACGGAAATGGCATTGCCACCAAACCGTTTACCATTATTGGTACTGGATATTTTCTGGCTGTAAACGACTCCACACAAGCCAACCTGGCTCCCTCCATCACCGGAACGATTTCACTTAATGCCGGTGCCGAAGGAAGTTATGTGGCCGGGTTAACCGGGAGCATACGCATAGGCGCAAGTAATGTAATTATCGAACGAAACAACATTGGTGCCTTAACCATAGGATTCAGTAATGATGTGGGTAATGCCGTGATAAGGCAAAACTATATTAATACTGTAACTGACCAGAGCGGCTACTATACCTCAGCAGTGATCCAAAATAATATCATCACCTATAACATTTCATCTTCCAACAAAGCCAACTGGATGATTTATAATAATACGATTTATAGCAACTATACCTCCAATTCAGGGATAATCAATGTTTTTAATTCTTCGATCAAAAACAACATTGTTATCAGCACACAGGCGAGTGCTAATTGCCATTGCATCAACACCAGTCCTGAACAAAACAACAACATCGAGTTGAATGTGTGCAACAAAGAGCCCTACAACCAGCCGGTGCTCGAAAATAATATCTGGACAGCCGCAATCGATGCTATTATAGTAAACGAAGGAGCAGCAGAGCATAAACTCTTCCTGGCTGAAGGCTCGCCGGCCACAGGCTATGGCGAAGGCGGTGTGGATTGTGGTGCCTATGGTGGGCTTAATCCTTATATCCTTTCGGGGATGCCGCCGGTACCTCACATTTTCAAGGCCAGCATACCCGTTTCGGCAACTACAACCAGCGGCCTGCCGGTGAATGTAAAGATCAAGTCGCAAAAGTAGAGAATGGGTGAGGAGTTAATAGTTATTAGTTAATAATTAATGGAAAAGATTTAAAAATTTAGTTACAACACAAATAACTATTAACAAATAACAATTTCCTCCCTCTTCTAATAAAACAAGATCATGAAAAATATACAAATCATTTTATTCATTCTGTTTTCGTCCCTGGCTGGAATCGCACAAAATCCGATTGTGGATTTCGAGTACTATGTGGACGAAGACCCTGGCTACAACCTGGCTACGCCAATCCCCATTGCGCCCGGACTGCTGCACGAGTTGGATTTTACTATTCCAACCAGCGGGCTGAGCAAGGGATTTCATGTGGCAGGTATGCGTGGCCGCGACGACCGCAACAATTGGAGCCACGATTTTATTCAGTTTTTTTATGTCGATCTGCTCCAACACGAAGATGATCCCATCACGCAGGTGGAATATTTCATCGATAACGACCCCGGTATCGGAAACGCCACACCGGTGAGCATCACCCCCGGAAAGGTGGTTGACCTGGCTTTTAATCTGGATGTAAGCATGCTGGAACCGGGATTTCATTTCCTCTCGGTACGTTCAGCCTCCGAAAACAACATATGGAGCCATGCCTACACCCACATGTTTTTGATGGATGTACTGGACGGTGGTGAATCACCCATCACCCGGGTAGAATATTTT
>SABY01000300.1 GCA_009928785.1 Clostridia bacterium
GCAGCGTATTTGTCAACGAGTTCTCTTCGTTTGACTTCTCTTGCTTTCATTGACTCTTTAGCCATAAACCACGTCAGTTTTTTGATTTTTAAATGGAATTCCAAATGCTTTGAGCAGTTCCAGTGCTTCTTTGTCGGTGTTGGCGGTGGTAACAAAAGTGATGTCCATGCCATTGATTTTGGTCACCTTGTCCATGACAATCTCCGGAAAAATGATCTGCTCGGTGATGCCCAAAGTATAGTTGCCACGGCCATCGAAGCCTTTGTCGTTGATACCACGGAAGTCGCGGATACGCGGGATAGCTACCGAGATAAGTCTGTCAAGAAATTCGTACATCTGATTTTGTCGCAGCGTTACGCGCACACCTATGGGCATACCTTTACGCAGCTTAAAGTTGGAGATGTCCTTCTTACTCTTGGTTGACACAGCTTTCTGGCCTGAGATCATGGAGACTTCGTTGATGCCCGAGTCGATTAGCTTCTTGTCGGCAATAGCGCCACCGATGCCCTGGTTGATAGAAATCTTCAACAAGCGCGGTACTTGCATCGGGCTTTTGTAGTCGAACTTTTTGTTGAGTTCGGGGTGTATTTCGTCGAAATACTTTTTCTTAAGTCTTGGAATGTAACTCATTATTTAATTACCTCCCCTGATTTTTTTGAATATCGGACATTTTTACCTGTTTTCTGATCTGTTTTGCGACCTACGCGGGTAGGTTTTCCGGTTCCATCAATCATCTTAAGATTAGAGATGTGGATGGGTGCTTCTTTTTTAATGATTCCACCCTGTGGGTTTTTTGCATCGGGCTTGGCATGTTTGGTAACCATGCTCACGCCTTCCACGATGGCAGTTTTCTTTTTGTGGTCCACCACCAGCACTTTACCTTGCTGACCCTTGGAGTCGCCGGTGATAATCATCACGTTATCACCTTTTTTTATATGCAATTTATAGTTATCCATTGTTCTAAATTTTATTAAAGTACCTCTGGTGCCAGAGAAACAATTTTCATATACTGTTTTTCTCTAAGCTCACGTGCTACCGGGCCAAAGATACGGGTTCCGATCATCTCGCCACCTGCATTGAGCAGTACCACGGCGTTGTCGTCGAAACGGATGTAGCTGCCGTCGGCGCGACGTGTTTCTTTTCTGGTGCGCACTACCACCGCTTTGGATACCGTACCTTTTTTTATGTTTCCTGATGGTATTGCATGCTTAACGGTAACAACGATGATGTCGCCGATGGTAGCATAGCGCTTGCGAGTGCCACCCAGCACGCTGATGCAAAGTACCTCTTTGGCGCCGCTGTTGTCAGCAACTGATAGTCTGGATTCTTTTTGTATCATGATTACTTAGCTCTTTCGATGATTTCCACTAATCTCCAACATTTATTTTTGCTCAATGGCTTGGTTTCCATGAT
>SABY01000031.1 GCA_009928785.1 Clostridia bacterium
CAGCGGCCAGTGCGGGGGCGCTCCCCTTCTCCTATAGGAGAATGCCTGTCCCGATTATCGGGAGGGCTGGGGGATGAGGTCATTAGTGGAAGCTCGTTTATTTAACGGAATTCGGGAACAATTTTAAGAATCAACAAATTCACATGAAACAAAAGACCCCCCTCTAACTCCTCCGTCAGCCGACGGAGAGAACGCCGACGCACATGCTGCTGCTGTGGCTGGAATAACCAAAATGATTACTAAAAATATCAGTAAGCACCCCAATGCAAAGGTCAAACGCTATCGGATGGATCGTTGCAAGTATTCGCGGTAGTCGCGGCGCAGGGGTTCGTAGTCGCTGCCAAAGAGCGGCGAAGAGATGAGATAGTCGGCGCTGGCGCGGTTGGAAGCGGTGGGGATATTGTGCAGCACGGCCAGCCGCAGCAATGCTTTCACGTCCACGTCGTGGGGCTGCTGCTCCATGGGATCCCAGAAAAATATCAGGATGTCGATGTTGCCCTCGGCGATCATGGCGCCAAGCTGCTGGTCGCCACCCAGAGGCCCCGACTTAAGGCGAATCATATTGGTGCCCGCTGCTTCTTCCTCCGTCAGCTCGCGGTCGAGAACATCTTTAAGCAGCCGCCCGGTAGTTCCGGTGCATATCAGTTGGTGCCCCGCAAGTTTGCGGTGGTTCCATTTCACCCAGGCCATCATGTCGGGCTTCATGTGATCGTGTGCCACCAGGGCAATGTTTTGTTTTTTCACTTCCGTTGGTACCATCAGTCCTATCAATTTTTGTTTTTATAATTTCGGCAAAATTACAACATTCGATTGATGCTGGAAATCTATTCTGGATGAATACCTTTTATGGCAAAAGGTTATATTCTTGATTTGGCGAAAGCCGAAAAGGATTAGTACGCAGTCGGTGGTGCATCAAATGTTTCGCACAAGGTAAATAATAAGGATAGCGCCACCAACAATCATTATGAGCGTAACAATGAGCGGCGGCAGCGAGGATCGTTTGCTTTCCTGGTTTCAGCGGTAGTCATAGCATGTGTATTTGGCAAATAATTCTCAAACCTGTACCCAATATTACTAAAAATATAGACGATGAACGAGCTTATCATGTACATGTTTTTGATGCTTAGAAAAATTTGGGGGTAATAATAAAGTACCTTTGGCGTCATAAAAAAAGAAATAAAAACTGCGCACACCACATGCCAACCAAACGAATCCTATTTATTATTGTTTCGATGCTGCTGATACTTAGAGCTACGGCGCAGTCCGGCGACACCACTTTGGTTATCGGCTTTTCGCAATGCACCACTGCCGACCTGTGGCGCGAAACCATGCACCGTGAAATGATGGTGGAGCTAATGCTTTATCCACAAATGCAACTGCTGATGACCGATGCCGAAAGCAGCAGCGAAAAGCAAATAGCGGATATCGAAAAGCTGGTGGCAGCAGGAATCGATCTGCTGATCATTTCGCCCAACGAAGCGGCTCCGCTTACACCCATTGCCGAGGAGGTATATAAATCAGGCATTCCGGTGGTGATCGTCGATCGAAAGATAAAATCGGATAATTATACTGCTTACGTGGGTGCCGATAACTACCTCATTGGACGCGAAGCAGGCCGGTATGCTGTAAAGTTATTAAAGGGTTCTGGCAATATCGTTGAAATTACCGGACTACAAGGCTCCTCACCTGCTCAGGATCGACAGCGCGGCTTTTTGGATGCTATTGCAAATTACGCTAATATTCGTGTGGTATTCTCCGGCTCTGGCCGCTGGAATTACGACGGCGGCGTAGAGATGATGCAGCAGGCGCTGGCTACCCGCAACAACTTTGACCTTGTTTTTGCTCACAACGACGTAATGGCTGCGGGAGCGTATCAGGTAATTGAAGCGCGCGGACTGAACAACAAAATACACATCATAGGTATCGACGGACTGGCAGGCAGCCACGGCGGCCTCCAATATGTAATCGATGGCAAGCTCGATGCTACGCTGCTCTATCCTACCGGCGGAGAAAAAGTAATTCAACTGGCATCACAGATTCTCAAGGGAGCTTCCTACCAAAAAGACAATATTTTGCAAACGGTTTTGATAGATGCCGCCAATGCCAATGTAATCAAAGTGCAGACGGAATATATATTGTCGCTGCAAAAAAAGGTAGAAACACAAACTGAACATCTTAATCTGGAATCCGAAAAGCTCGAAAACCAGCAGCTACGCTTTTTGCTGGCGCTGGGGGCGCTGGCGCTGATCCTTCTGCTCGCCGCACTGCTGCTGCGGGCATTTCAGATGAAGCGCAAGGCGAACCGGCAACTGGCACTGCAAAATCAGGCCATCGAACAACAAAAGCAAGAGATGATGCTTCAAAACGAAAAACTCAAAGAAGTAAGTCAGCAGCTTATGGAGGCCACCACCGCCAAATTGCAGTTTTTCACCAATATCTCACACGAGTTTCGTACACCGCTTACGCTCATCCTCGGCCCGCTCGAGAATCTGCTGCGTGGTATGCAGCTTACGCCCGGCCAGCAGCACCAACTGGTGATGATACAACGCAATGCCCTGCGCCTGCTCCGGCTAATTAACCAACTGATGGATTTCAGAAAGCTGGAAAATCAGAAAATGAAACTCAACGCCGCAAAGTATGATCTTACAACATTTTTAAAAGAAACCTACGACAATTTTGGTGAGCTGGCCCAAAAAAAAGATATCGATTTTAATTTTGTCAGCGCCGCCCCAAAAATGGAAGTCTGGTTCGATAGCGACAAGCTCGATAAGATCATGTTCAACCTGCTCTCGAACGCATTCAAATTTACAGCATCCGGTGGAAAAATCATACTTAGTTTGAGCGAAGGCGTAATGCCGCAGTCAGATAATAATGCTGCAGCCGCCGAAATAGAAATTACCGATACTGGCCGGGGCATCTCCGCCGAACATCTGCAACGTCTCTTCGAACGTTTTTATCAGGGCGATGCCAACGAAACCATTGCTATACAAGGTACCGGCATCGGTCTATCACTTTCCAAAGGCCTTATCGACCTGCACCACGGAAAGATAGAAGTGGAAAGCGAGAAACAGAAAGGAACTACTGTCCGTGTATTTTTGCCTTTGGGCAGCTACCACCTGACGCAGGAGGAAATGATCGTTGCGCGGGAGGATGATCAAAAATCCGATAGGCAAATTCGCAGCATCCGACCCGAAACAGATATTTTACCCGACTTTTCCAGTATGCAGAACAATGATGTGCCTCATCCTCCTACCCAGGGCGCCATGCACGACGCAACAATTCTTATTGTAGAAGACAACGAAGATGTACGGCAATATATACGCAATAGCCTTCCGGCAGAATATACCATTCACGAAGCCGAAAATGGTGAGCAAG
This sequence comes from Clostridia bacterium, assembly GCA_009928785.1. Taxonomy (GTDB): domain Bacteria; phylum Bacteroidota; class Bacteroidia; order Bacteroidales; family 4484-276; genus SABY01. Next base: position 3,376 of record SABY01000031.1, read on the forward strand.
GATTGCAGCTACTCGAACAAACGGCTCCCGACCTTATCATCAGCGATGTGATGATGCCACTAATGGATGGATTGGAGATGACGCGTCGCATTAAATCCGATATAAAATATTGCCACATTCCCATAATATTGCTTACCGCAAAGGCATCGCTGGAACACAAACTCGAAGGCCTCGAAATTGGTGCCGATTCGTATATCCCCAAGCCCTTCAACAGCCGCCACCTGCAGATACGTGTACAAAAACTCATCGAAAACCGCCAGCGCATCCGCCAGCATTACCGGCAAAGCCTGAGTTTTGATGACGATCTGCCAGCAGTGAGCAGTCTCGACAAGAACTTCCTAAACAAAGCTTTAAAAACCATCAACCAAAATATCGCTGACACCGATTTTGGCGTGGAAGAGCTGAGCCGTGAAATTGGCATGTCGCGCGTGCATCTGTATCGCAAGATCAAACAACTAACCGGATTAACGGTAAGCGAATTTATACGGTCGGTACGCCTGAAAAAAGCCATGCTTCTGCTCACCGACAGCGGCCTCAACGTAAACGAAGCTGCCATGGCAACAGGTTTTGCCACTCCTTCCTATTTTGCCAAATGCTTCAAAGAACAATTCAAAATCCTTCCGTCGGAGGTACTAAAGAAATAGTTTTTTACCAAATCGACTTGTAAGGATAGTAAGTCCCTTGTTTCAGTTTGATGCTGCCATTGCGCGCATAAAGCGTGATGGTATCGAAATCCAGGTTTGGAAAAAAGATGTTGGTCATCACCGTCTGGCCGTCATCGGCAAAAAGTTCTACTGAAGCCACATCTATAAATAGCCGCATACGAATTGTTTCGTCGTGGGAGATGCGCTGTGCAATGACCCTTGCCGGAAAATTTTCGTTGAAATCGGTTTTGCCGGACTGGTTACGATCCACAAAAAACTGCTGCTTTACAGGCTCATAACCTATCAGTACCTGCTCGCCTGCTGCATTCGACAACTTAACACCAAACTCTGACGCCAGGCCAAATTGTGATCCGTTGCGCATCATCACGGTTAAATCCAGTTCGCCGCACATTGGTTGTGCCTTGTCAATACCCTCAACAATTTTGTCGGCAGAAATCATTCCTGCTTCAAGTTGTATCGGGACCAGGCGAAGTTTTTTAAGTTCCTCCACCGGCTGCGAAATCAATCGAACCCCTGCGTTGGTATTTTCCAAAAGCAGTGTGCGCGGAAGTGTGGATGCGCTGCGCCATCTTTCGGTGGGCACGGTAGTGGCGTATTGCCAATTGCTCATCCAACCAATAAAAATCCTGCGTCCGTCCTCATCCGGAATTCCAGCCCAGGTAACGCCTGCGTAATTGTCTTTGCCCCAATCGACCCACAGTACAGTTTCGGGAGCATTTTCGTTGATGAATGTTTTTCCATCAAAATCACCAATAAAATATTGCGTGGCAGAGCCGCCATTAATACCTCCCGGATTGATGCTCACCAGGAGCACCCATTTTTGTTGTCCGTCGATAGTCATCGGAAATAAATCGGGGCACTCCCACACACCACCATGTGCGCCTTCGGTTTTCCCGTAATCGCTCTCGGCAGTCCAGTCGATAAGGTTGGGCGACGAATAAAAAGCAATATGATCCTGTGCTGCCAGGGTCATAATCCATTTCTTACCCGCTTGGTACCACATCACTTTTGGGTCGCGGAAGTCGCGGATGCCAGGATTATCGAGCACCGGATTTTGGGCATATTTGTGCCAGGTTCTGCCACGGTCGGTGCTGTAGGCAAGCCCTTGCGTCTGAAAATTGTCGCGCCCTTCTTTTTCAATTTCAGGATTATGATAGGTAAAAATGGCAACAAGAGCGGGAGCTTCTGCAGTGCCTAACCCCGAAGTATTTTTATAATCCACCACAGCGCTGCCCGAAAATATCCAACCATGCTCGTCGGGAAAAAGCGCCACCGGCAAATGTTCCCAATGCACCAAATCGGTGCTGATGGCGTGCCCCCAGTGCATCGGTCCCCACACTGCATCGTCGGGATAATATTGATAAAAAAGATGATATTCTCCGTTGTAATACACCATCCCGTTAGGATCGTTCATCCACATGCTGTCGGGCGTAAAGTGAAACTGCAGGCGGTGCTGCTCGCGTGCGGTTTGCTGCGGTGCTTCGGTTTGACAACTGCTCATCACCACCGCCATTACGGCGATTAGGACAAGGCTTGTCGAAATTTTAAAATGCTTCATTTTTTAATCCTTTATTATTTTTAACTATCTCTTTATTAATAATTTCCTGGTCGTGCTTCCGGCATCGGTGAGGATTTGCACAAGATAAATTCCGTTTGCCGGAAAAATGTTGTTGGCAATATCATACCTTTGGTGCAAACCCTGTTCGGTAATGGTTGTGATTTTATTTCCGATACCATCATAAATATTGCAGACAAATTTCCTGGTCACCAGGCTGTGCAGTAGTTGGATGGTAATATCCTGCTGTGCGGCGGGATTTGGGAAAATCCGTATTTGATCTGCCGGCGCTTTATTTATTTCCGGAACCGGGGTTCCTGAATTGGGTGCTTTTATTTTCCATATTTTTAATGAATCAATAAATACCTCACCGCCAGTGGCAAATATTTTCATACCGTTGCTGGTCGTATCAGGGAATATCAGATTGGTCATCACCACCTTGCCGCCATTGGCAAATATTTCGATCGATGAGCGATCAACCAATATCTGTAGCCGGATTTTACCATTTTCGGCAGGAAGCGGTGCCTGCTGTACTCGCGCAAAATCAGTGTTTCCGGTAAGTGCTCCGGAAGCCGAGCGATCGAAAATCAATTCCTGCTGCTATGCATCATATTTAACTAAAGTATGTTGTGTATTGCTGGTGCGGATTTCAAAACCCGTTTCATTGCTCTGATCCACAACCATAGTTACATCCAGCTCAAAAACCTGCATCCGCAAGCTATCGAGAGCATGTTTTATCTCATTTAAAAATTGGTTATCAAAACGAATAACGCTGTCGCGCAATAGCTGCAACTCTTTTACGGGCTGCTGCATAAGTATGATTGTGCCGTCATCGTCGGCCAGCCGCACCTGCCGGGGCACAGTCATGGCGCCCCGCCAGGGAGCTGTGGGTGTAATACCGGCATAACTCCAGTTGCTCATCCATGCCAGCCAGAGCCTTCGTCCGTCGTTGGCCGGAATATCAGCGTAAGATTGTGCTGCATAAAAATCCATCCCGTAGTCAACCCGGCAAACAGGTGGATTTTGCGGTAACTGATTGGTTTGGATAATATGATCGACGTTGATGTGACCCCATCCGGCAGTAGCCGAATCGATGATTTCGATATGCGCCTCAGTACCTGTCAGAGTCTGCACATCCCAGTATTTCCATTGTAATGTTTCGCTGTCGTCGCCCGTGGCTTCGCCAACCACAACTCCATCGGCTATCAGCCGTATAAATGCCTTGTCGGGGTGATGGCCGCCGCCAATCAAAAAAGCAATATAGCTGCTGTCGATTACAAAATCAGTAGAGATCATTTTGCCTGTGGCCGCATCACCACCCATATAGGAATTGACAAGCTGCCCGCCCAAAAAACCTGTAATGGCCTGCTGTCCCGGCAAAGCCCCAGTGGCCGGAGCACTGCCAAAAGCGCTGCCACTCAGTTGCCAACCGGTGTAAGTAGCTTGTTCAAAATCCGCAATGATATTTCCAACGGGTGGCTCACCCTGCGTCATTGCCACTGCCGACATAAAAAAATGGTCGGCCAGAATATGTCCCCAACCTCCGGTAGCGCTATCAGTAATTACAACCTGCGCCTGCTGTCCCTGATAATCGTTCACATTCCAGCTTTCCCAATAAAGGTATTCATCCTTGTTGCCGGTGCGGCTGTATATTTTTTCATTATTAATAAATAAAGCAATTGTTGCCTTGTCGGAGCGTCCGCCGCCAAACTTAAAGTTCAGATACCTTTGGGTAATATTAAAAACCGGCGATGTGAGCGTGCCGATGCTTTGATCGCCGCCATTGTAGGAATTGGCCAGCCCTGTGCCCAAAAAGCCAGCAACCGGAAGCTGATTGGGCAGCGCCCCCTGTGCAGGTGCCGTGCCGAACGCCGTGCCGGAAATGCTCCATCCGCCGTAAGTATTACCATCAAAACTACCAATGACATCGCCGTAAGGCAAATCATCGATGGTTTCTTCGGGATAATCATCAGCCAGGAATTGCTGCCCGTTGAAGTGACCGATAAAATACTGTGATTTTCCGGGCGTCACGTCCACCTGCAACACCCACTTTATGTTGGCAGGATTTCCGTTTACGGGCAACGGGAATAGGTCAGGACATTCCCAGGCGCCACTTTGATCGCCTGCATTTCCGAAGTCGCTAAGGAAATTCCACTCCTTGAGGTTGTCAGAACTATAAAAGCGTACGCGATGTTTATCCGGTAATGCCACCACCATGATCCATTGCTGTGATGGCGCAAACCAAATTACTTTGGGATCGCGGAAGTTGTCGTCGAAAAGATTCAAAACCGGATTGCCGGCATATTGCTGCCAGGTTCTGCCGCGGTCGGTACTGTAGGCTACGTGCTGACGCTGGTTGCCCTGTGAGGCGGCTGTATAAACAACAACCAGGGGCGGGAGGCTGCCATCGCCAAAGCCACTGCTGTTATTCCAATCCATCACCGCGCTTCCCGAAAAAGCCATCACCTCATTCACTACCGGCAAGGCCACCGGCAGTTCCTGCCAACCAAATAAATCACTGCTCACGGCATGACCCCAGCTCATATTGCCCCACTGGCTGCCCGAAGGATTGTATTGATAAAACAAATGATATTCACCATCGTAATAAACAAGCCCATTGGGATCGTTAATCCAGTTTTGTGCGGGTGTAAAATGGAATACAGGACGATAGCCATCCGTAGGCATTTGTGCTTTGAGAAAAGTCACCGACACCACAAGGCAAACCAGCAAGAAAATGTATTTTTTATTAAAAAAAAGCATTGTTATTTTTATTTTGATGTTCACAGAAATCCTACCGACTACCATTCGTAACACAATTTATGGGGTATAAAGCCCACAATATTTTCCATCAGTTGACCCGTTGTCAAGGCAGGAGTATAAAAAATTTCTTTGCATCTAATTCGCCACCACCAGTCGTGCCGTAGATTGCTGATTTTCCTGACGCAGGCTAACCAGATAAACGCCATCGTTGAGCTTCGGCAGCGGGCAGGTCAGCAATATTTCATCGCCATTAAGATGATATTTTTTTTTAAAAACATCCTCACCCGACAAACTGTAAATAAGCAAAGAAACCGACCCCACCACCGGCTTTGCAAGTTGTATGTGAATTAGCCTGCGCGCAGGATTTGGAAAAAGTTTCAAGGTGCCCTGTCCGCGCAATTCGGGAATGGCTGAGGAGTTTGGATGAACCGTATCGATAAACATGGCTGGCGGCAAAAATTCAGGCGCGCACACTTCATTGCCCATAGTATCGCCGATACTGCTGAGTGGCCAGGCCTGCAAGTTAATAATTTCCAGATTGCCTTGCTGCACGGTGGCGTCAATCAGATTAGAGCTGGCGCGCGAAGGATAAACACGGGCAGAGAATACAACCAGATTATCAATAAAAACTTCGAGAACAGAATGATCGAGAAACACACGCAGCAAAATGGTATCGTTGGGGTTGTAAACATAAGATTCTGTGCGCAAATTCTGTGTGCCGCTTCCAAGAGTTGACTGCCGGCGATCGAGGCTGATGCGGTCGTTGATCATATCAAAACTCAATATTGTCACCTCCTGCTCATCTTCGTTTTTAAAGAAGTGAATCTGAAACAGGGATGTGTCGGAAGTTACAAGCTGAAACTCCAGCTCTGCCTGCGTTGATGCAAACTCCGGCAAATTGAATGTTGTATTTTTTTCGATTAACCGATTCTGAATGGTGGTGGCTTGCTGACGCAGGCGGCATAGATTAGGATGCGGATAATGACCGATGAGGCTGTCGTTGAGCTGACGCACCACCCGCGGCAAACCAAAAGTGTGGCGCCAGCCGGCTTCCACCTGCGGCGCCTCAGGGCGCTGTTCGGGAATAATGCCGATATAAGCCACACGCTCCTGCTCATCGCGGCCAATGGCAGGCGAAAGAAAATTTTCCTGAATCAATTCCCAGGGCGAAGGTTGTACTTGCAGAGGAGTAAAAGTTTCGTCATCCCAGCGACCGAGCCAATAAATTGTTTCTGCTCTTTTTACAGGCGTGGGCACAGGCGTTACCGCCAAAAGGTATATTGTATCGTTGAGCGGAAAAAACAATGGCATCTCCCAGAATTTCCCCGTAAGGGCAATATTACTGCTGCGATACAATGGCTCAATGGGGGCCCAGTTGACAAGGTCGGTGGAGCGCCAGGTAAATAGTATGCCGCCGCCGTTGTTTTGCAATCCGGAACCCACGATCATGTAATACAGTGAATCGGATTTCCAAACAAATGGGTCACGGAAATCCATGTGGTTGTAACCGGGCGGCGGGTTGGGAACCAGCGGATTTTCCGGATAGCGGTTCCAATCGATTAAACTATCAGTAAGAGGCGAAGCGCCGCCTATGCCGGCTTTTTCGCCATTTACGCCGGTGTAGATAATTTGCGGGACACCGGCATCATTTTTTATAGTGGTGCCTGACCAGATGCCAAAGCTATCGAAACCCGGTGAGGGCGCCAATGCCATTTTTTCTTCTGTCCAGTTTACCAGATCGGGGCTGCTCAGATGCCCCCAATGCATAAAAAATAGCTGCGGTGCGTTGGGATTTTTCTGAAAAAACAAATGATATTTCTCTGCGTACCAGGTTAAGCCATAGGGTTCGTTGGTCCAACTGGTGTTGGGCATAGGGTGGTATTGTGGCCGCAGATGGTCACCGGCGTGTCGGATATCGGGGTCGATGGCAAGATCAGGAATAACATTGCCGTATTGCTGATAATGTGCAAGAATTTCGGATGCTGATAAAATATCGTCACGCACCACCACCTCGTCAAGTGCTCCGTTAAGCACCATTATCGGAAACCCGCCCTGCGCCGCGTAAATGGCGTGTCGCCCGACAAACAAAGCCTGATTGGCAGCCAGATTAAAAGTTGCCTGAGGTTCAATATTTTCATTCAGCCAGAGTTGCCCGTCCACATAAATTTTTGCCGCAGCAGCTTCCAGATCAATGGTGACAGCAATATAATGCCATGCGTATTTGCTCATACTTTGCTGCGTTGTAAACTGGTAATGTATGCTGTCGGCATAAAATTCGAGCACGATATCACCATAACGGGCTACACTCAGCGAAAATCCTGCTGTAGAAGTTTGCTGACTGACAATGGATGCCGGCTGATAATTAAACGATTCGGTGGCATACCAGGCCTGGATACTCATCTGCTGACTAATACCGGATGCATCAAACGGCAACACGGTAATCCAGGTAGAATAGCCATCGAGGCGCAATGCATTTCCTATTACCCCTTCGATACGTTCAGGCCGTCCAAAGTGGTTGGCAATAGGGTATTGCAGCATGCTTACCGAATCCAATGCCATCGCCGCTGTACTTTCTTCTTTAAAACTAAATTTTACAACTGCTTGCCCGAATAGCTGGCATGCCGCCAATACCGTAATTGCAAGGGTTAAAAACAATGGATGATTAATCTGTTTCATGATGTAGAATTTTTTAGGTTTTAAAAGGAGAAACCAAAAAATGGGGTTGCCTCAATTTAGATTAACAAAACTTCAATTATGAGAAAACAACAAGCATCGGGATCAAAATGATCAATCCTTCTGATGGTTAGAGAGGCAACCCCTATGAGAACTATTATTAATTTGCTAACAAATAATCAATTGTATTGCGCGCCACTGTATGGAGGTTGTCCTGGTACGGGTTATCGCCAGTTGGGTTTATGTCGCCACGGGCGTTTTGGTTAAATTCAAAACCACCAATTCCCATAAAGATACCTCTGCCATTAAAGTCGTCGTTGGGCAGCAGTTCCAGCACGCCAGCCATAAAGTAATCGTGGATGCCGCCCCACACGCCCAGCCATTCTACCTGGTTGCTCTCGGTAAAGCTCACATAAGCACCCGGGGCATTGTTGGGATATCCTTCGGTAGCTGCAATTTCTATTATCACGTGGTTATGGTCTTCTTTCCAGCCTGGACCTATCACAGGAAAGGTGAAAAAGCCGGCATCTTCGATAAAGGTCAGGTTTTGATAAATGGGATGGCCACGATGATCGACCCCCGGCAGGTTAACGCCGATGGTCCAGGTGTCGGGGTTTTCAAAACCTTCGCCGTTGCCAATGGCCATGGGATAAGATTTGGTAAGACGCCCGATACTCCAAAAGTATTGCACAGCGTGTCCCGAAAGGAAAAGATTTCCGCCATCTTTCATATAATCCGAAAAGATATCGATAACGGCCTGATGGGCAGCGTACGCCGGAAGCTGGTCGTTAGCATCATAATGCCACCAAATGGTTTTGTAGTTGTAAATATTCACATCTCCGGCCATCACTTGTGTCCAGGAGATGTATTCGGCATCGGGATATTCGCTGAAGAGCCAGTCGGCAGCAGCCTGTTCGTCGTCGTCGGGCAAAGTAAATCGGTCGGTGGCGGTACCCACAAATGCAAGCTTCGATCCGATGGCACCTTTGGTAGTGTCGGGGGTTGCTGCCACCGAAACCAACACAAGGTAATCTACAGTTTGGCTTCCGCCGGTAACAGTATAAGTTACCGGATTAGTAAAATCCTGTGCTACACCGGAAGCAGGCGCGACGGTACTTTCGGGCGTAACTTCAATTTGCGGAACCAGATTGGTTAGATCGGTGCCCCAGGGTAATGGAACATCAATAATATGTTCTTCATCATTGATTATGCCCTGGCTGCCATCGATGGCAAAACTGGTGATTGCAGTCTGTAGCACTTCCACACGCACCCAATAATTTTGATACACATTGCCATTGTACACCCTGTAAGCTACCGAATCAGTAAAGTCGAGCGTTGTGCCTGAAGCAGGCGCTACCTTTGCACCCTGCGATACACTCACCTGCGGCGTCAGCGATGTAATATCCATTGTTCCGGCGGGAAGCGTAACCAGGATTCGAGCATTTTCATTATCAATAATTCCCTGCCGGTCGCCAATTTTAAATTCAGTGATATTAACGGGTTTATCCAGATCAAGTGGCGTAGTATCTTTTTCACAAGAAACCACAACCATCAGCACAAAGGCCAAAGAGAGCAATTTTATAATGCTGTTTTTTATTTGATTCATTGTTATCTCCTCCATTATTTAGATTTTAGATATTCGATTGAATTCCTGGTGATTCTGTGGATTTGCTGCTGATGGGGATTGGTACCGCTGTTTTGGTTCCATTCGTAGGCGCCTAGTCCTATAGTGATAGCAGTGCCCTCATATTGGCCGAAAGGCATAAACTCGCCAATGCCGACCATGAAATAATCGCGTACATGCCCCCACGCACCAAGCATTTTTACCCCATAGGTAGTTTCCAGATATGGAATAAACGTATCGTCGTCGTTTGTAAAGCCGTTGGCAGCGGGTAGGTCGGTCCAGGCGCTGTTGTGGTCTTCTTTCCAGCCTGATCCGAGGAGCGGAATCTCTTTACCGTTGTTGCCGGTGTTATTAATAATCAAACCCTGGTACAACGGATGATTGCTGTAGTCGTAAGCCTTCAGATTAACACTTACCGTCCACACATCCGGATTGTCGCCGCCCTGGCCGTCGCCGATGGCTTTTCCGTTACTAAAACCTTCGTCAGGGATGCGACCAAGCACTTCGAGATACATGGTGGCATGGATAGAAAGCAAGAGGTTACCACCTGTTTTGTAGTAATTATTGATGGCCTCCACCACGATAGGATTTTTGGAAATGGCCGGAAGCGTAGCGCCGCCAATTTCGTCGTGGTGCCACCAAATAACGCGGTATTGGTTAAGGTCGGCAGTACCATCGAGAATCTGATCGAAAGTAATGTAATCGGAGTTGGTGATATTATCGGCAAACCACTGCGCAGCGGCAAGCTCATCATCATCAGGAATGCTCTGTATGTCGGGATACTGACTTAGGAAAGCGATTTTGGTAGGTCCTATTCTGAATTGCTGATAAAGCGTATGCGAACTTTCGTCCGCGCTATTGATGGTGCTAAAGGAGAACTTGTAGTTGCCCAGTGGCAGTCCAACCAATTTGAGGCTTGTGGCATTGCCTTGGAGCACCTGTTCGCCAGATACTTCTGACGAAGTCCAGGACACAATAACATTTTTCAGGGATTGGTCAGCAGGCAGTTTCCACGATACGAAGAGCGTATCTTCTTCCTGAACAAAAGTAACCTGCTGCACGTTGCCGGCGCCGGAACGGGTGAAGCGGATAGTTTTCCCTAATGAATAATCGCCCAGTGTATCTTTTAGCTTAATGGTAAATGCATATTCCTTGTTGGTTTGAATAATGCCATAGTCGAGGCTTGTTTGGCTGCCGGGCAAAATCGTAACGCCATCGGTATGCCGCACCACGGTGGTGAGGCCGGTTTCGGGATTAGGGTTTGTCCAACTGATGCGCACGCTGTCCTGGCCTGCAAAAAAAGTATAATCGAGATTTTCTACCGGCGCCAGTTTGGCTTCCAGTGCATCATTGATGTCTCTTTTGTAGCAGCCGGCCATCATTAGCATAGCTGCCATTATTAGGATGATGTTATTTTTCATAATCTATATTTTTTAGCTATTAATAACCTGGGTTTTGTACATAAAGACCCTGCGACCAGTTGATTTGCTGCTGAGGAATAGGAAGGTATTCGTCGCGGCTTTTGGTAAAATGGGCATAGCTCAAATAATTGCGTTTGTCCATTTCCTGTGTAAAATAGGGATTCAGTACCTGATCGGCGATACCCCATCTCACGAGGTCAAAAAACCGGGTGCCTTCCATAGCAAATTCCAGCCGGCGCTCGAAGCGCAGTTTCGCACGAGCTTCTTCTTTGTTTCCCAGCGAGGCGTATTGTCCAACAGCATAATTTGATATAGGGCTTCCGTTGGCTTTGCGCAGTAATGCAGTACTGGCAGCAGCGCGGGCGCGTATTTGGTTGATGAGCGACAACGCTTCATCGGTACGCCCCAGTTCTATCAAAGCCTCGGCTTTCATCAGCAGCACATCGGCCAAACGGATAATAATGCGGTTTTTGGAATTGCCATAAAACGGGTCTATGTTCACCATGCAATCGCAGGTGGGAGCTACGTTTTCTTTCAACGACATATTGGTTCCATACACGTCGGCATTTCTTATCCAGCTTTCGCTCATTACCAGGTCACAGACGTATTTCCAGGGTTTGCCAATCTGTGCTACTGTATGATCCAGACGCGGATCGACGGTTTGGCTGCCATTATAGTCTTCGTTATTAAAATCGTCGAGCATCGGCAAGCCGTTGGCGTCGGTTTTAAACGCGTTCACCAGATTCTGGCTTGGCTGATGAAAGCCACAGCAGCCAAAGCCACCATCCATAGGAGCATTGAGCACATCGCCCCAGTTGAGGCGGCCTTTGGGCGACACATCGCCAATAGAATACTGCACCGACCACAAAGCCTCCGGCCCGTTTTGAAAAATCCCCGGGAGGAAGTTGTTGGCAAAATCAGTTTCAAGGGTGTAGCGCGATGCCAAGGCATCATTAAAAAGCGCAACAGCCTCACTCATGCGCTGCATGTTGATGTTAACTACGTTGTGATTTTCGTCCTGCTCGTAGGCCTGATACAGGCGCACTTTGCCAAGATAAGCTTTAGCAGCCACCTGGTTGGCACGGCCTACTTCCGGCTGAAACAAGGGCAAATTTTCGGTAGCAAACTCAAAATCAGCGGCAATCTTATCCCACAGCTCGTCATTGGTAAACTGGCGGTTGGAAATATTTTCGTAATCATTTACAGGCACAAACTCGTCGATGTAGGGGATGTATTTCCAAAGGATTTTCAATTTGAAATAGAAGTGTCCGCGCAAAAAACGCATCTCGGCCTGCCGCACTTTGCGCAGAGGCATCTCCTCATCGGTAAGATCGTTGAGGGCGCGCAAAGCATTGTTTACCCGCGAAATACTGATGTAAAGGCTGAACCACATCTCGTCGGGGTCGCCGCCGCCTTCCAGGCCAGCCATATTGGGCTGGGTATAAACGAAAGTTTCAAAAAAGTGATACGACTGAATGTCGGCTTCGTCACGACCACCTTTGTAAGCATCGTCGGAGCGCACATTGCCGTAAGGCCACATGCTATAAGGCGCCGTGTAATGGTCGCTGCCAAGGGCAGAATATGCAGAAATTACGAGGCCTTCAGCATTTTCGGGAGCTGTCAGGTTTTCTTCGCTCAGCACGCCTTTGGGTTTTACATCCAGAAAATCCTGGCATCCCTGCAGCGAAAGGCCAATAAGTAGCAGTGCGAAAAAATATTTTATCTTGTTCATGGTATTAATATTTAGATGTTTTTATTTAAAAAGTTAAATTCACACCGGCGGTAAGTGTAACAGGAATTGGATAGCCCCAGTTGGGTGTTTCCGGGTCGATGCCCGTAAAGCTTTTCGATTTGATGGTTACCAGATTTTGACCACCCAGATATACACGCAGCTTGTCGATGCCCGACTTGGGCAAATCAAAAGTGTAGCCTACCTGCAGGTAACGTAGTTTAAGATATGATCCCGATTCGACAACATAAGTCGAAAACCGGTTTTCGTTGTTGGCATCGATGAGGGTAAGTGCCGGAATATCGGAGCCGGTATTGGTGGGCGACCAGGCACCCAACAAGCGATCGCCTTTGTTTGATCCTGATTCTTTTACACTCCAGAAGTCGGTATGATATTTAGCCTGATTGATAACATCGATACCAACCACACCTTCCCAAAACATATTAAAATCAAAGCCTTTGTAATTGACACTAAAATTAAGGCCGTAGGTAAAGTCGGGATGCGGGATTCCTATCCATGTCCGGTCGTCGTCGGTTATCACGCCATCGCCGTTGAGGTCTTTGAAGCGGATACGTCCCAGGCCTTTGCCTACACTTTCGGGCGAGTTGGCTACTTCGTCTTCGGTGCGATAGAGGCCATCGGCTACATATCCATAAAACGAACCTAACGGATGGCCAAGTATATTGTCGCCACGGCCGTTGCCACCATAAGCATTTTCGACGGCTTCGGGCAAATCGACGATTTCGTTTACATAACTTGATAAATTACCAGTGATAGAATAATCGAAATCTTCGCTCACCATTTCGTTCCATGAGATGAGAAACTCCAGCCCGTGGTTGGTCATGGCAGCGCCATTAACCCACTGGTTTCCGCCTTCGCCTATCACGCCGATGTAGCCGGGTTCAAAGAGCATGTCTTCGGTTTTTTTCCAGAAATAGTCGATGCTACCGCGTAGTTGCTGATTTTTAAAACCATAGTCGATACCGATGTTGGTTTGAGTGGTTGTTTCCCATTTCAGGTCGTCGTTGCCCAGGCGCACGCGGCGATAACCCGATGGCAGGCCAGAGGTATTGTAGCCACCAATATCATAAGCCGTGCCCCAGGGCGATGCCCAGGTGGGATCGCCACCGTCGTAATCGCTGATAAATATGGAGTAACGCGCCAGGTTGTCGATGGCCTGATTACCGGTTTGTCCCCAGCCGGCGCGCAATTTGAAGTCGGACATGATATCAACACTCTCTTTGAAGAAGTCTTCTTCGCTGATACGCCATCCTGCCGAAGCCGCCGGAAACAAACCAAACTGATTGTTGGCACCGAAGCGCGACGAACCATCGTAGCGCATGGTTACCGAAGCCAGATATTTGTTATTAAAAGTATAGTTGGCTTTGCCAAAATAAGACAAGAGGCGATACCCTGTGCCACTTCCTAACACACTCTTGGCGCCAGTACCGGCATTGATGTACATGTAATCGGGGTCTTCGAGTTCGAAGTCCTCTACGCCGGCACCAAATTCCTCATAGCTGTCGCTGAACATCTCGGTGCCAGCCAAAAAATCCCAGTCGTGTTTTCCAACCTGCAATTTATAATTCAGCGTGTTAGTAAAGGTATATTTAAAGGTGTGCGACTGGAAGTTATTCACGCGATTGGTGGGATTGGTAAGATAGCCCGACTGATAGCTGTACGTCATCAGACGGCTATAATAGTTGCCGTAGTCGATGCCAAAGCTTGAGTGAAAAACCAGGTCGTCGATAATTTCAAAATCTAGATATGCATTACCAAAGATTCGCATAAAGTTGCTGTGGTTTTGGTCGTTGTCTTCGAGAAGCCGCACAGGGTTCTGACGGTCGTTCATACCTGCCACAGGACCGCCCCAGCCAATGCCGTCCACAGTATGCACCGGGATAACGGGCAATGTTTGCAGAGTAAGATTCAGCACATCGGTATTGGTTTCTTTCAGGTAACTGAACGAAAGATTTTCGCCAATCGTCAGGCGGCCATCAAACATATCATAGTCGCTGTTGAGGCGGGCATTGACGCGTGAAAAACGCGAAGTGTTGATGATTCCCTGGTTGTCGTATAGACCGATCGAAAACATAGAACGACCTCTATCGGTACCTTGCGAAAAGCTCAGGTCCATCGTTTTTTGGTTACCGATGCGTGAGATTTCGTTGTACCAGTCGGTGTTTGAAGTCAACATAGTTTGGTCAGCGTCGAGGTACTTTGGCAACAGCACATTATCCAGGACGGGATTTCCGTCGGCATCATAATGCCAGTCGTATTGATAAAGGTAATGCTGGTTGGGGTCCTGGCCATCATTCACTGCTGCTTGCCAATAGGCTTGTCCGTATTGGTAGCTGTCGAGCACCGAAGGTCGTTTGGCATAAAAGCTCAGGCCGGCATTGGTTTTCACATTGACTTTGGTTTTTCCGGCTGTTCCTTTTTTGGTGGTGATGATGACAACTCCGTTGGAAGCGCGTGAGCCATAAATGCTGGCCGCCGAGGCATCTTTAAGCACCTGCATGGATTCGATGTCCTGCGGATTAAGCTCGTTGAGGTTGCTTGTGGTGGGCACGCCATCGATGACAAACAGCGGTGTAGTGTTGGCATTGATAGAGTTGATACCTCTTATTTTGATATCCACCGATCCGTCGGGCGATCCGTCGGATGAGATAATCATGCCAGGCACTTTGCCCTGAATACTCTGCATGGCGTTGGCCGACACATATTCGTCGAAGCTCTTGGTTTCTACTACCGAAACCGCTCCGATAAGGTCTTTCTTTTTGCGTGTTCCGTAGCCTACCACCACTATCTGGTCGAGTTCCACCATCGAGCTTTCCAGAGTTACATCCATTTCGCCGTCGCTGGTTATGAGTTTTTCCTGTGTTTCTTTGCCCACAAACGAAAATATCAGTGTGGCGCCAACAGGTACATTTATCGAGTAAAGTCCGTCGATGTTGGTGGTGGTGCCGTTGAGGGTTCCTTTTTCGAGGATGGATACGCCGGGAATAGTCTCACCGCTTGAAGCATCCGTTACTACACCCGTTACTGCCACATTTTGTGCAAACCCGCTCTGCGATGCCAGCAGCGCTGTAGTCATCAGCAGCCACAGGTAATGTCTGATTCTGATTCTATTAATTAGCTTTCCCATACTTGTAGTTTTATCCGTTAGTATTATTAAAATATTTGGTTAAATCTTTTGCCTGATATTGGGGTGTAGCCCCCGATTGTGTGGCCACAAAAGCTCCTGCGGCACACGCCAGATTCAGAGCCTCTTTACACATTTTTCCCTCGAACAGCGAGGCTACCATGCCTGCCAGAAAAGCATCGCCGGAGCCTACGGTATCAACTGCTTTTACCTTATAGCCCGGATGATCGTAAAATTGGCCTTCGTGATAAGCTATGGCTCCGCGATCGCCGCGCGTTACTACCACCATCTGGCATCCATATTCTACGGCCAGCCACCGGATGATGCTTTTTTCGTCGTGCTTAAGCTTGTTATACCATTGTGCCAGCACTACCACTTCTTCGTCGTTGAGTTTTACAATATCGGCTTTTCGGAGCATTGTCTCCACGATCTCTTTTTTATCGTAGGGTTGCCGCAAATTGATATCGACAAGTTTGAGCGCGGTGCTCCCCTCGAGCACTTTAAGCAGCGTGTTGCGCGTGGTTTCATTGCGCAAAGCCAGCGTACCGTATATGATAAGTCCTGCCTGGGTGGCTTTGGTCTGTAATTGGTCGGTAAACTGAATATTGTCCCATGCCACCGGTTCGCATATTTCGTATGTGGCATTGTTGTTTTGATCCAGGTGTACCAGCACTTTACTTGTAGGCAGATGCTCGTCGGTTTGTATGAGCGAAGTAGATAATCCCGATGATTGCAGGAAATCTTTCAGCTCCTGCCCAGCCTCATCATTGCCAATTCTGCTGGCCATATCCACCGCCACACCGAGCTTGTGCAGATGTATGGCAACATTCATGGGTGCTCCGCCGGGTTTGGGGCCTGATGGTAACATATCCCAGAGCACCTCGCCAAAACACAGCACCTTTTTGTTTTCTATTTTCATAAATATGATTATTTTTTTAATAAAAAGAAACGGTTACTTTTCTGCTGTTAGAGCTTTGCTTATCCGTCGTGCAGCCAGGTCTTCCTGAATTTCTTCCAGAGAGCGACCTTTGGTTTCGGGTATCACCTTCCAGGCAAAGAAAAACTGCAGCGCCATCATAATGGTGAAGAAAGTAAAGATGGGGCCGCCACCAATGGCAGGCATCGAAGCTACCAGCGGGAAGAGCAGGGCCAGTAGTCCGGTAAGAAACCAATGTACAAATGATCCCAGCGCCTGGCCTTTGCTGCGTACATGGTTGGGGAAGATTTCAGAAATAAACACCCACAAAATAGCGCCTTGCGAAATGGCGAAAAATGCGATGTACCCAATCAGGTAAAACATTACCAGCGAGCTGCCAAATTCCTGCAGGTAAAAGGCGCGGGCAATCATTCCCAGGAAAAACACCATACCGACCGAGCCGACCATCAACAATTGCCGGCGTCCAAAACGGTCGATGAGTGTAAGGGCGATGAGTGTAAAGATAAGATTGGTTCCGCCAATGGCAATGGATTGCAATAAGGCGGCATCGCTTCCCAATCCGGTTTGCTCGAATATGCGCGGTGCATAATATATTATAGCGTTGATACCCGAAAGCTGGTTGAACATAGCGATAAGTATAGTAGCTATTACCGGAAAGCGGTTTTCGCGTGTGAAGAGTTTTACGTTGCCAATTTTTTCGGAAAGGCTGATAGCTTTTTGGATGTCGTTGATTTCGTCCTGCACCTTTTCTACCTGCAGCGAATTAAGAACCGTTCGCGCCTCATCCACACGACCTTTGAGCATGAGCCACCGCGGACTGGCAGGAATGCGAAAGAGCAGCCCGAAAAACAGTAGCCCGGGAACCAACTCTGCTCCTATCATCCAGCGCCAGGGATCGACAGCTACGTGGCGATTGATAAAATAGTTGACAAAATAAGCCAGGAAGATAGCAGCAACCACATTGAGTTGGTTGAGGATCACCAACCGCCCGCGAATTTTGGAAGGAGAAATTTCGGCAATATACATAGGCGCCAAAACAGAGATGGCTCCCACACAGATGCCTGTGATAAAACGCGCGAAGAGCAACAGCTCCCAGCTACCTGCCAGGGCGCTGCCCAATGCCGAAATGGAGTAAACGAGCGACATGCCCAGCATACTTTGACGCCGGCCGTATTTGTCGCCAATGCTACCAATGATGATGGTGCCCAAAATGGTTCCGACCACAGCAATCATTACTGTAAAGCCCAGCCAAAAAGCATTTAATCCAAACTCGTTTTGCAAATGAATGGTGGTACCCGATATCATGGCGATGTCGTAGCCAAACAGGAAACCGCCCAGCGCCACGATGATGGCCATTGTTCTGATTTTTTTGTATTGGAAACTCATAATAGTTTATTAAGATGATTAGAAAAGGATGATTTCGATCCGCCGGCAAAACTATTACAACCCTTAAAGGCACGGTAGCACAGATGTTTCTGAAATGGCAACTTATGATACAAAAGCCTGCCGATGAAACATTTGTTGCAACATACGTAACATGCTTTGCCTAAAGTGTCAGAAAGTATCTAACTTCGATATTATAAAATTTGCCAAATTACAAAACCATGCCAGCTAACCATACATACAACAGTCATTTGGAAATATTTAGCGGCAGGAAGGAATAATCAGGTGGATGCGGTTAGAAGGAGAAGGTGATTTTAATCACGAATATAGTCGATCACCGCGTCGCGGTAGGGAGTTTTTTCCACTTCCTGCGTCATGTTGCGCACTGTGCGGTAGGGGCCTTTGGCAATCACCAGATTCATAAGCCAGGCGGGGATGGCTCCTGCCAGATCGACGCTAATCTCGAAGGTGATGCGCACCCGGCCATCGTCAAGAGGTTCGAGCAGCCAGAGCGAGTGGCAATTTTGAATACGCACCACGCCATCGTTTGTTGGAATAAAGTCGGGTCGGCACTCCGACTCGTCGCGCACTACTTTGGTTTTTTCGTCCTGGCTCAACTGTACTTCCACCACCATATCGCGGTCGAGCACCGGCCAGGGCGCATCGGAATAACTATAAAACATCCAGTGGGAGTGGCTGTATTCTTTGATAACGCGTGCCTCTTTATTGAAATACACCCAGTTGCAATGATTTTCCGAATCTTTCATCAACGCTACCAGCGAAGAGAGCCGCGCCTGCACTTCGGTCACCACCTTTACACTTTTCAGCGGCATATCATCCCGGTTTCGGGTGTAAACCCTGATGCCATCCTCTTCTCTCATAAATTTCCATGGCTTTCCCGATTGGCTGTAGCCCGCGGCAATGGTCATGGTAAAAAGTAGCAGGATTACTGTGATAGTTTTCATTTTACTAAAAAAATGTAAGCGTAAAAGTAGGTCTATTCAGATATGTGCTTCAACAATCGTAGATTTTATTTTCTTTGTAATAATGAAAAAATGGATCACAATCATTGGTGCGCTCCTGGTGCAACTATGCTCCTATGGGCAAGCATTTCAGTTTTTTGCCGAAGACCTTACTTTCCGGCTCTCGTCTGGCCTCTTTGAAGTGGAAGGCGATTATTACTTTAGAAACACCACCGACAGGCCGGCACGCCAAACGTTGCTCTATCCTTTTCCTGCCGAAGCGGCTTATGGCACCATCAGTTACATTAGCATCATGCAGGGAAGCGACAGCATTTTGTTTAAAAGAACTGCGGGAGGGGTTTTGTTTACCGTTTCTGCCGTGGCCCGGCAGGAAGTAGCCTACAGAATTGGTTATGGCCAGCAGCTTACAGCCGACAGCGCCTGCTATATCATCACTACCACACAGCGCTGGAAGCAGCCTTTCGAATGGGCAACTTATCAGCTCCATATACCCGACAGCCTCAGGCTATTGGATATTTCGATACTCCCCGACAGCATCGGGCGTACCTCCACCGAAGAAATCTACTTCTGGTCACGCAAGAACTTTTGGCCTGAGATGGATTTTTTGATTCGCTATGGGAAACGTTGATTTTACTGCTATTTCTCATTCCCCCAGCGGAGGCAATTTTGACTATCGTAATAAATTTGATCGTTGTCGAGGAGCCACTCCACCACCTGGAGAAACTTATCGCCGTTGAGCTTAGGAAACATCCTGGCCAATTCCTCCGGAGTGCGGGGCTGCTTTTGCAATAACGGCTTGATTTGCAACTTAGTACCCTCCAACTCTGCCGGGCTAAGATCGGGTTGATGGCGCTTGCGGCACACATCACAATGGCCACAGTAGCTCATATTGGTTTGCCCAAAATATCCCAGCAGAAACACACTTCGGCAGGTGGTGGTATTTTTTAGAAATGCTGTGAGCGCATCCAGCCGGTGGCGGGCAGTTTTGCGCCGCAGCTTATAATTTTCGGGTGAGATATAGAGGTCTTTGGCATCCAGCCGCTCGATGGTAAAGATTATCTGTGGTTTACTTTTGGTCGGGATAAAAGTAATGACCTCGTGTGCATGGAGTTGCTGCAGCATTTTAACAGTTTGCTCCGTTGATAGTTCCGTTTTTCGGGCCAGCTCATTGATATTAATTTTTGCATATTCACTAAACAAACCTGTATAGAGCCGGAGAATTGTAGTGAGGAAGCCATCCAATGAAGTATGTGTTACGCGAAAGCGATACAAGTCGTCGCCTTGCAGACGAACATGAATCCTCGCCGGAAAATGCAGCCCGTCGCTAAGAATCAGGTAGCCTTCTTTTTCGAGAAAGCGCAAGGCGTTGTAGGCAACCACCACCACAAAATTGTATTGTCGGCAGAAGTCGGCGATATCGAAATCGAAACCCATATTGAGGCCGCTGCCGATGGCCAGCTTCAGGTAATTGCCCAGTGCCTGATACACATTACGGATATCTTCGATTGGTGGGAAAGCACTCTCGAATTGTTTTTCAGCATCCAAAATATCCGATTCCTGCCACAGCATCACAGCATAGGCGCTTTTGCCATCGCGGCCAGCGCGGCCGGCTTCCTGAAAATAGGCTTCTACGGATGTGGGCAAATCCACATGAATTACCAGGCGCACATCGGGCTTGTCGATGCCCAACCCAAAAGCATTGGTAGCAACCATGATGCGCACGGTGCCGGTCATCCATCGGTTTTGGCGCTGTTGGCGCTGTTGGCTGTCAAGTCCGGCATGATAATAATCGGCAGTGATGCCCCGCTTGTTGAGCATCTGCGCAAGTTCATACGTGCGACGGCGGCTGCCGGCATACACAATGGCCGAGCCGGGCATTTTTTGCAAAATCTCCAACACCTTTTGGTTTTTGTTTTCGTCGGCCAAAACATTGTAAGAGAGATTGGCGCGCAGGAAGCTCTGCCGGATAACATTTTTTGTTTTAAACAAAAGTTTCTGCTGGATATCGTCCACCACTTCGGGAGTAGCAGAAGCGGTGACAGCCAGCAACGGAACATCGGGGATAATCTGCCGCACCTCGGCAATGCGCAAGTAGGGCGGGCGGAAGTCGTAGCCCCATTGCGAGATACAGTGCGCCTCGTCGATGGCCAGCAGATTGACAGGAATGTGGCGCAGCGCTTCGCGAAACATAGGCGTGGCAAGTCGCTCCGGCGATATGTAGAGAAACTTCCCTTCGCCGTGCATCACATTATTTAGCGCCAGCTCTATCTCATTATAATGCATCCCCGAAAAAATAGCAAACGCTTTGATGTTCATCTTTTTCAGCCTGTCCACCTGATCTTTCATGAGCGCGATGAGGGGCGAAATTACAATGCACACCCCTGGCTGCGCCATAGCCGGCACCTGATAGGTAATGGATTTGCCGCCACCGGTGGGCATCAGCGCAAGCGTATCCCTGCCCTCCAATACCGCACGGATAATGGGTTCCTGTCCGGGACGGAAATCGGGGTAACCCCAATATTTTGCGAGGACTTCCTTAATATCCATGCTTGGAATTTTTATTAAAAACCACAAAGCTCATCCTCCCGTCAGTTGATGCTGTGGGGATGGCCAATCGAAAAAATGTATGTTTGCATTCTGACATAAAAAAGCAAATGGAGAGCAAATATACTCAAAGAGGCGTATCGGCCACAAAAGATGATGTTCACGCAGCAATTCGTGACATCGACAAAGGGATTTTTCCGGGCGCATTTTGCAAAATTGTACCCGACCTGCTGGGTGGCAGCAGCGACTATTGTAACGTGATGCACGCCGACGGCGCGGGAACCAAATCGTCGCTGGCTTACACGTACTGGAAAGAAACCGGCGACTTGAACGTGTGGAAAGGCATAGCGCAGGATGCCGTGGTGATGAATCTGGACGATGTGATGTGTGTGGGAGCTACAGGAGCTATTCTACTCTCGTCAACCATTGGGCGCAACAAACATTTGATACCTGGCGAAGTAATCGGGGCAATCATCAATGGCACCGAAGAATTTCTGGAGGAGATGCGCAGGCACGGGGTAATGATCTATAGCACCGGCGGTGAAACTGCCGACGTAGGCGACCTGGTGCGCACCATCATCGTCGATTCGACGGTAACGACACGCATGCCACGTGCCGAAGTAATCGACAACCGCCGCATAAGTGCCAGCGATGTAATTGTTGGCCTGGCTTCGTCGGGACAAGCAACTTACGAAACCGCCTACAACAGCGGCATGGGCAGCAACGGGCTGACGATGGCGCGCCACGAGGTTTTCGATCACACGCTTGCCGGCAAATATCCAGAGAGTTTTGATGATCATGTGCCCGAATCGTTGATTTATACCGGAAAGCGCCAACTTACCGGTGCCACCGAAGTACCCGGAATGGATGCCGGACGCATGGTGCTTTCGCCAACGCGAACCTATGCACCCATTATAAAAAAAATAGTGGAAGAACTGCGCCCCAAAATACATGGGATGGTGCATTGCAGCGGCGGCGGACAAACGAAAGTGCTGCATTTTGTGGATCAGTTGCACATCATCAAAGACAACCTTTTTGACATTCCTCCTTTGTTCAGAATGATAAATGATGAAAGAAAAATATCACTGCGCGAGATGTATCAGGTTTTTAATATGGGGCACCGGATGGAGATTTATACCGATTCAGCTACAGCAGCCGAAGTAATAGAAATATCAAAATCTTATGGTGTGGACGCAAAGATAGTGGGCCGCTGTGAAGAATCCGAAGAACGACGTTTGACGATTGCCGCGGCTGGTGAAAAGATGGAGTATTTTTAAAAGTTGTTTGTTGTTTGTTTCCCGAATCGCTGCGCTCTCGGGATTTCCCCGATGGGTCGGGGCAGGCAGCTTCGCTCAAGTTTGTTGTTTGTTTGTTTGTTGTTTGTTGTTTGTTTGTTTGTTGTTTGTTGTTTGTTGTTTGTTGTTTGTTGTTTGTTGTTTGTTGTTTGTTGTTTGTTGTTTGTTGTTTGTTGTTTGTTGTTTGTTGTTGACGTTTCGAGGTCCTGCGGACGCTCGAAAGTCTGTAGGAAATTTAAAAGACAGACTGCGGAAGCTCGAAAGTCAGCGTCCAACGAAGGAGGACATAGAAACGTTAAAAGACAATCAGCCGATTGTAGGTTTCTTGGCAGCCTCGTGAACCGGGATGGCCACATGAAAAGTGCTGCCGGTTCCGACGGTACTTTCCACCCATATTTTGCCGTGGTTTTTGTCGATAAATTCTTTGCAGAGGATGAGTCCGAGGCCGGTGCCAGATTCGCCGTTGGTTCCCGGAGTGGTGGATGTTTGGGTAAGGGTGAAGAGTGAGGGGATGTTATCGGCAGGGATACCGATGCCGCTGTCGGCAATGGATAGCACCAGCATATCCGGATATTTGGGATTGGTGGTGGTGGCAATGTGGATGAGGCCAAAGTCGTAGGTAAACTTGATGGCGTTGGAGAGTAGGTTGCGGATGACCGTGCGCAGCATGTTGGCATCGGAAAAAACCTGTGGATGAGCTGCAGGCTCGAAAGTAAGCCGAATATTCTTCTTTTCGGCGTTGGGTTTTAACAATGCGATGTTTAGTTCGACGATTTTGTCGATAGCAAGCATTTCGGGATTGTAGTCGATGGTTCCAACGCGCAGGCGCGACCATTCCAGCAAGTTCATCAGCAAATCGTAAGCGCCTTCGGAGGATTGCCTTATGGCCTGCACCATGGTGATTTTGTCGTTGTCGTCAAAATCGCTCCACTCGTCGCACAACAGCGTAGAAAATCCGATGATGGCATTGAAAGGGTTTTTGAGGTCGTGGGCAATGATATTAAAAAACCTGTCTTTGGTAAGGTTGCTTACGCGCAGCTCCTGCTCCGAGCGGCGGAGCTTTTCCACGGCTTGCTTATGAACTATCGAAAGGCTGATTTGTGGTGAGATAACCTGTAGCAATTGCCGATGTTCTTCGCGCAGGGCATCAACATCCTGATAATTTTGTAGCACCATCACACCTATCACCTTGCCTTCGACCATGAGGGGAATTCCAAGCCATATCAGCGGAATGGAACCCACGGCCTTTATTGTTCCCGCATCGATGAGTTGCATCAGTTGTTCGCGGTTGAGCAACATGCTTTCTTTGGTTTCGATTACCAAGGCGCTCATTGTTTTTTCGGCAGGAAATTGATCGAAAGTGTCTTTTTCGTCTTTAAAATAAGGCAGGCTTAGCGAGTTGGTATTTTCATCGTAAAGCGCCAGGAAAAAGTTGCGTGTGTCGATGAGCGAGGATATCTCGGTGCGGATATAATCAAAAAGGTCGTTGATTTGATTGGTAAAATTAACAGCTTTTGCAATGTTAAGCATCACCTGATGGGTTTTTTCACGCAGGACGCGTTCGGTAATGTCGCGGGCTACAGCGATGACCGTATTTGGTGTAAGCGGCGAAAACTTTGCCTCAAACCACATCTCTTTATCGCTGATCATCAGGCTGTATTCTACCTTCACCATTTTTTGCTCGTGCAAACATTGCCGAATGTTAGCGAGTAAATGAGCCTCCTGGCTGGCATCAAAAAAATCGTATAGGTATTTTCCGATCATCCCTTTGCGAGGTGCGGCAAGTAAAGCGTCGTTAGAGGGTGCCACGAAATTATAGCGACCAGCATCATCAAAAATAAATACCAGGTCGTCCATAGAACTGAAAAGGGAGTCGATTTCATTTTTGCTTTTGCGCAAAGCATCCTGCTCGATACGCAAAGTGGTGATGTCGGTCATGCTAACCAACACGCGGCTGTAGTCCTGTTTGGGAGAAGTGGCGACCCACCGCACGATAACATTTCTATGGTCGCCAGGCCGTGTTTTGAAAGTCATTTCGCGCTCCATCGAATTCTTATCGTCGGCGAAATCCACCAAAGATTCTACCTCCGAAACTTCCGCCCACATACTGTTGTCGGCTGAAAGGCTCTTCAGCAAATCTTCTTTCCGGCTGAAGCCAAAAAGTTGCACTGTGGCGGCATTTACGTTGGTAAATTTTACCAGTCGGCGACACCGGGCCAGTTCGTCGGGGTGGGTTTGTAAAAATTGTTTTAGGTTGGGATGCAACCTTTTCAGATGATCCAACATTTTTTTTACGTGCGAGTAGTCGATTTCCCACATGGCGACGGGCGAGTTCTCGAACATCTTAGCAAACTTCAGCAGGTTTTCGTGTAGCTCGCGTTCGGTTTTGATACGTTCGGTGATATCTTCGATGGTCCCTTCGAGAATCCACTGGCCGAACTCCACATCGTAACGTGCACACATGTTGATGCGGACATTCAACAGGTTACCGTCGTGGTTTTTAAAAACCGTTTCATACGATTTGATTTGTGAGGAGTGATCTACCTCCGTTAGGATGGCCTGGCGAAATCCGGAAGCCGAATAAACCTGCTCTGCGATATTATTGATCTGTTTCAATACCTCGCCGGCATTGTCGTAGCCAAGCATGTGTGCTAAGGTTTCGTTCACCTCCAAAAATTTGCCTTCGGGCAAAGAGCGAAAAAAACCAAGCGGAGCATTGAGAAATAAGTTGCGGTATCGCTGCTCACTGTTCCTTAGGTCTTCCAGCAAATTGGTCTCAAAAGAATAATCAGAACCTATGAGGATGGCGGCGGGGTGATCAGTATTACCGTTGAGTGTAAGGTTATCCATTGAGAGCAACAGGCGCTTGGTGTCGCCGGCGCGTGTAACAATTTCGATCATTTTGTTAGAAAAGCCGCGCGATTCTGTTAGCAGATGCAAGCAAATATTTTTCAACCGCAGGCCTTTGAGTTTGTCATCAAAAAGCTTTTCCCACAATAAATCTTCTGTGGCAAACTCCTGTGCAGTGAAGCCACTGAGGCGTTCGGCAAACCGGTTGGTAAACACTACCTGCCCTTCACTATCGATAATCTGAACCCACAAACTAATGTCGTTGAGAAACTTACCGGCAGGAATGTGCAGCGCTGCCTCCGGGTAAGGGATGGTTTGATGTAAACTATTGCTCATGTTTTAAGATTAATATCACGCAAAGACTACAAAATTGTCAGTCGTTCTAAAAATAAATTGTCAAATGTATTCATAGTTTTTCAGAAAATTCATGAAAAGGTAGAAATTTTAAAAATTTAGAACCAATATTTATTGGCTATTTAAATGCGAAAAGTCAATATTTCTAAAACAAAAGATGTCGAACAAAGCTCAATCAAGTATCTTTGCAATCTTAATTTTAGAAACGAATTGCTTTATGCAACCAGCGACAACAGAGATTATGGCATTCAAGCTCACTCAATACTCCACTGCGGGGGGATGCGGCTGTAAAGTTCCTAACAACCAGCTTTCGGACATTATCAGAAACATTACTACCCCAACCAATCCAATGATTTTGTCAGATTTTAGGAACAATGAGGATGCGGCTATTGTGAAGATTGACGATGAGCATTGTATGGTTTACAGCCTCGATTTTTTCACACCCATTGTTGACGATCCGGAGCTTTTTGGCCGCATTGCTGCCGCCAACGCCATCAGCGACATTTATGCTAAAGCAGCTACTCCCACCCTTGCATTATCTATCCTGGGTTATCCCCGCGAGCTTGACGAAACGGATGTTGTTGGTAAAATCGTTAAAGGCGCCAGCGACCTTTGCCACGAACTCAACATCAACATACTGGGCGGTCACACCATTTACAATCCACAGATTTTTTTCGGCCTTTCGGTAACAGGTGTTGCCAGGATTAATCAGCTTAAGTTAAATGATAAAGCACAGCCAGGCGACCTGATTTATCACACCAAACCTATCGGAACCGGTATCATGGCCACGGCCCTAAAAAAAGGTGTTCTTTTTTCGGATGACGAAGAAATCTTCACCAACAATTTAAAACAGCCCAACAATTTTGGAGCATTGTTATCGAAATATGATTTTGTGCATAGCATGACCGACATTACCGGCTTCGGGCTCATCGGACATCTAGGGGAGGTTTGTCAGGCGAGTAATGTCTCGGCGCAGATCGACTTTCAGAAAATAAAATTGCTACCCAACCTTGAAGAATATGTAGAAATGGGGCTGCTAACTGCCGGTGGCAAAACCAATCAGCAAAACTATTGTCAGTCGTTGTATGGTATTAGCGAAAGCACAACAGCCATTATCTGCGACCCGCAAACCAACGGCGGACTGTTGATTATAATAGCAAGAGAAAGCAAACAGGCTTTTGAAGCATTAATGACCGCTCACGGATTGCAGGATTACGCCACACCGATAGGCGAGATGACCACAAAAGGAAAAATACTCATCGAAGTGAATGAATAATAACTGGCTTCGGCAAAAAAAAATCCTCTATTACCAAAAGTAGCAGAGGATTTTTTTTAAAACAATATTGCATAGTCGCTCGGAAAGGTGCCGGGGTATTTTAGTCGGTAATAAGGTTTTAATGGGTTCTTGTGAGGGTTTTTTCCACTAAGGTTGGTTGTGTAAAAATAAGGTTTTTAATCACAAATTCCGGTACTTCAATTGCGACTTTTTGTGATGTTCATACTGATTCAATATGTCACTATCCGCCGTTCATCCCACGGATGCGATCGTCAATATTGTTTTCCACAAGATATTGTGCCACGGAATCAGGAACCATTTGCTGCCAGGGCTGCCGCGCCATAATAGCCTGGCGTATTTGCGAGGCGCTGATTCCTTTTTCGGCTTCCGGGCGCTTCCACAGCAACTCCACTTGCAGGCCTACGCGCTGCATCAATTCGAGCTTGCGATCGCCCCAGGCATCGTAGATGGTATGAAAAAACACAGCAGTAGCCGGGCAATAGCTGGGGAGGAGTTCGGGAAAGTTGATGGGGAAAGGTACCACACGAAAGCGCTCTTGCGCTATACCGGCTTCCATCAGTGCCAGATGCACCATCTCCAGCCGTTCGTAATAAGTACATGGATTGGCAGCAAGCTGCGAGCGGTTGCTGTCGGCGCTATCAGCGGCAGTAAGGCTGGCGTCGGGATTGGTGATGCCCACATACATCAACTCGGCGCGTTCAAAAGCCACCAGGATAAACTTGAGATGATCGTTGTGCAGCGGCTGAAATCTGCCGTGAACAACGCCTATTGGGTATTTTTTGGTCATGATGAAAAAAATGAAAATATAATACTGGTATAAAAAAAGTGTGTGCTGAAATTCTGAATAATGGACTTGTTCATGTATTCTTCAACGCATCGAATGCCCACGCTACCCTCATCCCCTAAAAAAACTTAAGGCAACAACAGCTTGTAACTGATGCCACCGGAGAAAGCATCCAGCCCTTCGAGGCCAGCCAGAATGACTACATGTTTTAGAATGGTAACCCTTGCACCGGCATTCCATTTATCGGCGTCATACTCCATCATCAGTTCCAGGTACTCCATGTTTTTGGGCGAGAAGTTGATGCCATAGAAGAGGCCGAGGAATTGATAATCGGCAGCAGTAAAAAGATCGGAGCCGTAACCTGCCGTCACTCCCACTCTGTCGATAATAGTATTGAGGTGGAAATTTTTGGTGATAACCACATAGGTAGAATTAAAATGAGAAGCATCACCTGTTTGCAAAGTGGTAAAAAAGTTTTGCAAGCCCACCACTACGGCGGGATGATACCGGCCCTCTTTGAGCGGCCGCACACGGATGGAGGCCATGCGGTCGCCAACGGTGCTGTTGTATAATTCTTCGGGCAGGTCGATCATGCGGCTGTAGCGTACCGAAAGTTCGACGAAAGGGATAAAAGTGGTAGTGACAAAGAAATCCATTGCATGATAGTCAGGATTGCCCCATTTTTTGTATTCTTTATTTAATAAATTAGCCCCTGCAAAAAGTGAACGATCAGGATAAATTTCTGCTGAGGGAATATTGAAATAGCCTGTGGTTCCAGGCAGAGACTGCGAAGTTGCGGTATGGATATTTAGAAGAAACAGTAAGAAAACCGTTCCTGTCCAAAAAAAATGTTTGCCGCTACAACGCATCATAAAAGTTTTATTAAAAAGCAAAAATAACGCAAATACTGCATTCCTGGTTATTTACTCCGAGCGTGTTTGAAGAGGATATTGCGCAAAGCAGCAAAGAAATAATGTACATCCGTTTTAAATGGAGCTTTTTCGTAGGCTTCGAGGTAGCGCATCTCCGAGGCCATAATTTCGTCGAGTTCTTTGGGCATGTCCTTATAGAAAGGTGGTACCAGTCCGGGTTTGTGTTTTATCCTTTTTTGCTTTAGCTCATCGGAATAGAGATTATAATAATGACTGCTAAGTGGGCGCACACCCACCAGCTTCATTTCGCCCTTGAGCCAATTAAACAACATGGGTAATTCGTCGATCCACACTGCCCGCATAAAGCGGCCAAGCGTACTTACACGAAAGTCGTCTTTAAATTTTCCACCTTCCTGCAAATCATTTTGTTGATGGATGTAAGCCTGCAGGTATTCGGCATAGGGATGCATGGTGCGCATTTTATAAACATGAAAAATCCGACCATCTTTACCCACACGATTGAGTCGTATGATAGGTCCGTAAGTAGGCCTTTTAGGAAAAGTCGGTGCTCCGGTTTTTCGGGATACAAAAAACAAATAGCGGCCAAGAGTTTTTTCTTCGAGTACCTCAAAGCCACACGAGTAAAGCCGGCCAAGAGTTTCGGCACGCGACAATAAGCGATTTTTACCTTGTGTAATGCCAAAATAAATTTTTTTTAGCCCCGGAACTTTCGGGAAGATGCGCTTAAAAATAAAATCGGCAATGTAGATCGTATAGTTAAGCGGAAAAAAATACTTTTTCAGGATACGCTCTTTGTGCTTGTGATGCGTTTCGGCTTTGCCAATAAAAAGTCCGCCGTGGGGCAATTTTCCATTAACGGCTTCAAAAAATTTATTGAGATACTGTATGTCGTTGATGCGTTGCAGGTTTACAATAGCACCATAGGTGTGCGTTAAGGCTGTAATATTGAAAAGCGTAGTTGTTGAAACAATTTTGAGCAGTCCTTTTGCCTGCTCGACATGGCCGGCGATAAAGGTACCAACTTCTTTGCCTTCCTCCCGAAAAACCAGATCAATTATAGAGGTGTCGATTTCCTGCTGATCAATGGCCGGTGTTTTCTCTCGACGACGTTTAGGGTGCCGACTTGGTTTCTGTTGGTAAAAGTTGTCATAAACGTCGGTGGAGTGTGCGTCATTTCCATCTTCGATAAGGGTTGAGCTTTTAAAAATATAAATAATTGCAGCCCCGGTGATTTCGATAATGGTGGTGATAAAAATGGTTCCAAAAACCAAAAAACGAGAAAATTGATACGAACCGAACAAGTAAATTGCTCCGGTAATTAAACCGAAGACGATAAAATTGGAAAGCAGGATAGATGAAATTTTTTTCTTAAGGTGGCTGAACCCTTCCGGGTTATATTTCTTTAGCAACCATGAAACTGAAACCCACAAGAATAAAAACAAGAAGAACCAACCGTAATATCGGGGCAGGATCACGGTACGTGTTCCGGGTCGGAGCCAGGCAAGCACAAGAAATGTGACAGAAACAAATAAAACATCAAAAAATAAAAACAACCATTTACGTTTCATTACCAAATAAAAATAATAGGCAAAAATAGCAAAACCTTTAAACCTTTTTCATTAAAGATAAAATGTTGTAACCAAATTCGGCCAGCATGTAAATAAATTTGTTGTTGATGCGGATGTACCTGCCATAATTAACCACCGTGCCACCAAATCGCATTTTAAAATCCCGCACGCCATAGGGTACGTTGGGCTTGCCGACGCCCATAAAGTCGAACTGCCGGTAGCCAGTTTTAATGGCATAATCGATTGCTGCCCAGGTGGCAAGCACCGAAGGATAAATATGGCGGCTGCGGTAT
>SABY01000301.1 GCA_009928785.1 Clostridia bacterium
TGCCCGACCGGAAGACTACCCGCTAAAGGATCAATATGGTTCCTACCGGCTGATGCAACACAATGAAGATTATTATATTTCGGGGTACTGCTACTATCCTTATCCCGACGATCCTGATCATGTATTTCTCCGTCCCATGTTTATTCGTGTATCCTCCACCTTTAAGGAGTTATGGATGAAACCCTTTCATGCTACTGATTCGGTGTTTGGTCAGGCATTTCATACCATTGCAATTAATGACACATTACTTATGGGCGTGGGGGGCAGGAGGTTTTTTGATCCGGACGAACCCTATTCGTTGCTCATGTTTTTTGGCCCGAACGGACAGGAATATGGCTATCGCGAAATCCCTAACTGCTTGTTTGGACCTGATGTTCATGGCAATCATATTAATAATATTGTACGCATCAACGACACGCTGTTTATGGCTATCGGCCAGTATGGTACGAAACCAAGTGCAAATCCGGGTGGTGATATGGTAATAGATACCGCCGGGAACCTTTATCATATCAAAAGCCATCCACAAACCATTAGTTGGCGTCCCGGCTTACAAAAAACCTATGATGGGAATTACATTGTTGCACTTAGCTATAGAGAAGGAAACCAGGTTGATTTTTTAGTTTACAAAAACGATGAAAACCTCCAATCCGCGCCTTACGACACCACCCAGCGTGTTTACGACAGCCTGTGTCTGCATCAGATAGAATCGGGCATTATAGATTTAACGGAATGCCTGGTGGTAACGGATATCGAAGAGCTGCCCGGCCCGGAAGAATACTACGAAAGCATCCGCCACATCCCCATAAAGGTGCATCCCAACCCTGTAAAAGATGGCAGGCTTACCCTGGAGTTTGAGAATACCCAACACCATCAAAATATGCAACTACGCTGCTACGACAGCTTTGGGCGCCAGTTGCACAGCCAGAAGATTTACAAAGGGCAGCAGCAAACCAAACTGGATGTTTCCGGCTGGAGTGCTGGCATGTACGTTGCCGTAATATACAGCAACGGCGGCGCCTGCGGCAAAGTGAAGTTTGTGGTGGAGTAGCACGTTAAATAGAAGGTTCTCGTATTTAGTGGCTTAATGAGTTTTGAAGGAGTAGAATTTTCGCGATCAGCTACAAAATAGCAAGGCCGTATGAGTTATTAAATCCTTGCATTAGCAGGGCTTGGCTCATACGGCATTATTTATTTAAACACTAAAACTCCACCTCCACTATTTCTGTGCTGCCTTTTCGGGTATGTTTTTGAGTATGTCGAGGGTCCAAATCCAGAATTTCTCTACCGATTTGATGTGAATCTTTTCGTCGGGCGAATGAACGCCTTTTAGTTCGGGGCCGTAGGAGATCATATCCATCTTTGGGTAGGTTTCGCCGATGAGGCCGCACTC
>SABY01000302.1 GCA_009928785.1 Clostridia bacterium
ACATCACTCACTCAGTCGCATGCATTCGCCTGTGTGCATGCCTTGGTTTGTCACTCACACTCGCGTGGCGTGTGTTTCCCTGGCTCGGCACTCAGACTGACTGACCCCGCCGGGCGGCCTCTCATGAGTGGCGCACTCATCACTGGCCGCAATATTAGTTCACTCACCGTCAGCCACCTCCGTCCGGCCCTGGACTGACTGATTCAAGTATGAGTGCAACAAACTCTTTACACACTCAAGCAGGGCCATTTCTGTAGATGTAAATGCGTGGGGGATGGCCGGGTGATGCAGCATGAGTGGGGAAAGAAAGGACGGAGGGAAGCGTGAGCAGTGAGCACCCAACTAAAGCCATGCAGTGCCTGAGTGCCCACCTTAGTTCCCAAACTCAGTGAACTGAGAGAGTCTGAGACTGAGCGCTCGATGCAACTGAACTTAGTGAGCCTACCCGGCCCCTTGTGCCGCATAAGCAACCCGTTTTTGCCTGTGTGCCGAGTGGCGCCCGCGCGGCCGTCCCGGGTGGGTGGGTGGGGGGAGGTGGATGATGTTTGTGGTACTTGGAGTGAGGGGTAGTAGTAGAGCTATGAGCCCGCCCTCACTCGGCCTTCGACCCTGACATGGCCTCCTGCATCCAATCCCCCTCTCATTCCCCTACCCCCCTTTCCCGGGATCCCGTGGCTGTTGCGTGTCGGTCCCCGTTCACGTCCCGACTGCTTCCCTAGCTCAGTAGGCAGAGCGTATGGCTGTTACCTGGGTTCCCTAGGATGCCACCATAAGGTCGACGGTTCAAACCCGCCGGGGAGCGCTCATCCGGTCGCTCCAGGGGAATTAGCTCACATGGTAGAGCGCTCGCTTAGCATGCGAGAGGTAGGGGGATCGATACCCCCATTCTCCACTCGAGGGCCCGTCCGTGGCGAGGCCGATGAGGTTTTAGTCCTCGTCATTGACTCTATCAAGGCGGTCGCATCCGCTCAGCCTCAAGGACATGTTGCCGAACCTTGGAGGAGGGGCAGGTCTCTTGGGCCTAGGGTTGGCCGGAAACGTACGAGGTGCATGCCGTCAGTGCCGTGCCTACGATGGTGGTCACTCAGTTGCCCGTGGCACCTACGGCTGCATAGTAGAAAGTGTAGCGACACCCCCATGCTTGAGTGCAAATCCCTACAGTACGCAGCGCTTGCATGAGTGGCGGACTGAGTGGTTGTCGACAGTGAGTTCATCTTAGACCGCCGCCCAGGCGATTGATCACCTCCTTCCCACCACGCGCTAGGTACGGAAGTAGTACTACCGACGTGTGACATCACTCACTCAGTCGCATGCATTCGCCTGTGTGCATGCCTTGGTTTGTCACTCACACTCGCGTGGCGTGTGTTTCCCTGGCTCGGCACTCAGACTG
>SABY01000303.1 GCA_009928785.1 Clostridia bacterium
ATCCTCGAGACCGAACAGGCCAAACTTACCGATGTAATCGACAACTGCGACATCTCCGATTCGATAACCCTCAACCTGGGGCAAAAATCAGCCACTATCAACGGAAGCCCGATACATGTGGAGCTTACAGGTTTGAAAGAAGGCATGACCATCCAAGAAGATTTGGTGAATTTATCCAATGTGGTTTTGTATTCAGGACAAGTAAACGGAGTAACGCTCGAAGCAAAAATTACGGAAGGCTATATTTCCTTTGAACCAGTGATCCACCGGAAGTTAAAAATTAGACCCGTAAATGGGAAACCCACCATTACCGAATTTTTACTCACTGCCAAAGGACAGATGGATTTCGTGTGTGATGTGGAAGCTACCTGCGATGGCAATTTATCCTACACCCCCGAAATGGATCCACTCCTTACTTTTTGGATTGGCCCTATGTTTTTCGGACCAATTCCGGCCTTTATCAAATTTTCGTTTACTCCCGGTTTTGAATCCGCATTTATCATCAACGGATACCTCACCAAGGGTTACCAGGCCAATGCCACCGTCGAGTTTGGCGCACAATACCTTTATGATGAAGGATGGAACAAAATAACAGAAAAGCAGTTTGTTTTTAACGAAGATCCTTTGCAATGGTCTTTGAATGGGAACCTGCATGCCAAAACATGGGTAACGCCCCAGATTGATCTTAAACTGGCTGGTGTGCTGGGACCCTACATGAATGTAAATCCTTTCCTGGGTTTTGATGGTCAGGTTAATTTGCCCCAATGGAGCTGGGCACTTTCCGGAGGCGTGGATGGATATTTAGGTTTTGACATGTCGCTCTTCGGCTGGCAAATTGTGAATTTTAACACTACGATATTCGATTGGGAAGTGGTAATAGCAGAGCAATCGGGCATGCAGGCCGGCTTGCCGGTAGTTGCCACAAAAGCCGTAAGCGAAATAACAGCATCATCAGCTAAATGTGGCGGAAACATTTCAAGCGATGGGGGTGCAGCGATTACAGTCCGAGGTGTTTGCTGGAGCACTTCTCAAAATCCAACCGTTTCCGATAACCACACTACTGACGGCAGCGGCACCGGGCAATTTACCAGCAGCATTACGGGCCTTAATGCCAGCACCACCTACTTTGCGCGGGCTTATGCAAGCAATAGTGAAGGTACGGCTTATGGAGCGCAGGTACAGTTTGCCACAAGTAATGGAGCGAATGTTCCAACAATTAGCACAAAAGAAATAAGCAATATCACACAAACCACGGCAAGCGGCGGAGGAAATGTAAGCGATGCAGGCAGTTCCGCAGTTACAGCACGTGGCGTTTGCTGGGGCACCTCCCAAAATCCTACTATTGCAGGCAGCCATACCACCAAC
>SABY01000032.1 GCA_009928785.1 Clostridia bacterium
ACATGTAATCCTCCTTTTTTAAAGATTTGTATTAGTTTAGGTTAATAAAATTTCCTGAATCGGGTTAACAAATATATGACTATTATTCAAAATCAAACATCGTTTTTTAACGTTTTTTAATGAAGGTCACACCCCTGCCCGCTTTGCAGCGACAATAGTAATTGTTTTTTTTGAAGAAAAAGTTTCATTCCTGTTTTTTTAACAAAATCTTAGTACTAAAATGATGCTCGCCCTGGCTGGCCTGAATAAAATAAATTCCGTTTTTATGCATGGTAAGATCGATGACCAGGTATTTGTTTCCATTCAATTCTCCCACTTCTCTTTTTACGGTCAAAACCAGTTGTCCTAACTCATTGTAAACTTCTGCAACAAAGGGTTCCTGGTCATCGGGCACAGACAAATAAAATAATCCGTCGGAAGGATTTGGGTAAACTGCCATTTGCGTATGCTGAAAAGGATCGGCAATTCCAACGAGGGTGTCGATGGTAAGAACCATTTCAGCTTCGTCGAACACCACACATGGCGTAAGCGGAAAAGCGGTAAGGTTCAACACCGCTCCGGCGATGGCTATATCAGCAATGCCGGGAGTATAGACGGCATCAAGATTTTCGAAGTTGTCGAATGTGCCATCTCCGGAGGTACTCCAGATGCTAAGAGAATAGTTCGATGCGGTGCCATCGAGCTGATGGGTTTCATTTTTCGGGATGGTGGCATCCACACCAGCATTTGCTATAGGTGTGTAAACAATGGCAAGCAGCAAATCATCAGAAACAGGCGCAGTACAAGGGAATGCGGGCTGTGCAGTGAGTGTAAGCGTAGCCTCGCCGGTAGTAATATCTTGCTCGCCGGGGTTATAAAGTGTATTTAAATTCCCTGCGTCATCAAAAGTTCCGTCGCCATCAGTACTCCACAGCACTTCATCGAAATTGCTGACATTGCCGGAGAGTTGAAGGTTGGCGTTTTGGCAGATGACGGCATCGGCACCAGCCGCCACCTCCGGCACAGCTTGTATGTTGAGCTGCAAATCATCCTGGATTGCGGTGGTGCAGGGGGCAATCGGTTGGCTTACCAGCGTTAACGTTACAACGCCATTATTGATATCCTGTGTTCCCGGATAATACAGTGTTTGCAATGCGCTGGCATTTTCAAAAGTTCCATCGCCGGAGGTGATCCATTCGGTGGATGATTCGTTTTGCGCATTTCCGCTAAGGAGTGCAGTTTCCGTTTCGCAAATGAGTATGTTTTCACCAGCATCAACAACAGGTAAAGGTGCCAGGGCTACTTCCAGAGCATCCTGCGCTGTTCCGGTGCATGGAGAAATAGCATTTACGGTAATGGTAAGTGTAGCTCCCCCGGCACTGATATCGGCCGAGCCGGGAAAATAGACAGTTTGTGGCTGCGCGGGCGCCTGAAAAGTTCCATCACCTGAGGAGCTCCACAAAGAAGTGACGCCATTAAGCATTACCGCTGAAGTGTTTACATTTTGGTTTTCACATCTGGTAACATCCAGACCTGCATCTACTGCGGGCATACTCACCACCGAAATCATAAGCGATGAAACGGAAGCTACAGTGCAAGGAGCCACCGCCTGTACGGTGAGTGTGAGCTGTGTACTTCCACCGTTGACATCCTGTATGCCGGGGAAATACACCGCATTAAGGGCAGAGGGATTATTAAAGGTTCCGTCGCCCGCTGTTGTCCACATTTGTGATGAACCATTCGACTGCTGGCCATTGAGCTGAGCCTGTGAAGTTTCACAAATGGTGATGTTGTTGCCGGCATTTGCAACAGGTGCCGGAGCTGCTTCTACATTTACGGAAGTAGAAATATTATCAGACCCATCAGTAACGATAACGAAATACTCCGTATCGACGAGTGGGAATGCTACCGGGTTGGGTAGATTTGAGGTAAATCCGGGCGGCACAGAAGTCCACAAAAAAGTATGAGTGCCGGAACCTCCACTTGGCTCTACAAGTAGTTGCACCTGGCTGCCGGCACAAACTTCGGAAGGAGTGGCCTGTGCAGTTATAAAAAACCCATTGGCATACAACGAATCCACACCGGAAAGGCCGTTGGCCACAAAGTGATCGCACGCAATAACCATGTTGGGATTGCATATTGCTACAGCATCATACTCGCGCTGCACCGACCATGAGTAGATTTTAAAATTTACAAATTCATTATTGGCAAATCCATCTTTCTCTGTCGAAAAGGGATCGTTACCAAAAGCTATGATTCCTGTGTTTTGATTGCCCAGCCACGGGGTAGCACCTCCGCAGGCCATATCGCCCTGGTCGTCGAGATAAAACACGCCGATGTAATCGCCGGGATTGAGTAACACGCCATTGATATTAGGCTCGGCAGAAATGGGGATAGCAATGACAAAGGTTGAGAGTGTTGGATTGTACTCCCATCCGGGCGGAACCCCTTGTGCAAAGCTAAGTTGGCTCGCTAAAAGGGCAATGAAGAAAAGTAATTGGAGAAAGTACGCTTTTTTCATGGCGATCACTATTATTATTTAGAAAATGTAAAAGTACAATTTCCGGCATAGCTATGAGCAGTTATAACAATTTTTTATAAAAAAAGGCCAACCTTGCGGTTGGCCTTTTTATTTAGGATTCAATTTAATGATTATTCGACCGAAATGGGTTTTGTGATAACATTACCCTGAGTAGTCTCGATACGAACGAAGTACATTCCAGTTACGAAGCTCGAAACGTTGATCTGGAAATTGTTGCCTGTAACAGCCTGTGAGAATACAGTCTGACCAACATAGTTGACCAGTGTAACTTTTCTCAGGTCGTAATCAGAAGCAATATTGATTACTTCATTGGCAGGATTCGGATAAACGTTAATGCTGCGATCAACAGCCAGTTCGTTGAGTGAAGTGAGCGTCATGGTCATATCAACCACTCTGGACACACCATAAACTTCGAAGTTGTTGTCGTAGCTGGGATAGTTGGCGTCGTACATGAAGGTTACTTCAAAAGTTTCGCCGGTTGAAGGACGGTACAGTTTGAACATCATGTTTTCGCCATCTTCGAAGCCGTCGATAGCATCAGTGGAAGGATCGTCGCCCATGGCAAGTAATCTGATCATGCCATTTCTTACGTCAATCTCGGTGGTACCAACGCATTCGTCGTACTGATCGAAAGCACCCATGATGTCGCCAACCTGCATACTGCCAAGAACTTGATCAGCAAACAGGATGAAGTGCGGCTGTGAAGTGTTTACAGCAGCGTTCCAGGGAGTAGAATAATCAGTAGCAGCCGGAGGAGTTACAGCATTAGCAACAATAGAAGCTGTAAGATCAAACGGCGGGAAAGTAACGCTATAGTTTGCACCCGGACGGTTAACCAATAGGTAGGCCGAGCCAGGACGAATGAATTGCAACGGGCTTACAACAGTAGTATCAGGCACCCAAAGCAATCCTTCTTCCCAACTGTAGATCAGCAGGATGTCGGCTCTGTGAGCACCAAATAAATCATCAATAGCCACCGGATAGTTGGTAAGACATGGGACATAGGTAAAGGCACCGCTAACAGCAAAGTCTGGAGAAACGGTATCGTAAGCTACATCACCATAAATTGGCAAGCAACCTTCGGCTTTGAATTTGGCTTTGTAGCCAATGGGCTGCCACAGA
Organism: Clostridia bacterium; assembly: GCA_009928785.1. GTDB lineage: Bacteria > Bacteroidota > Bacteroidia > Bacteroidales > 4484-276 > SABY01. Next base: position 3,644 of record SABY01000032.1, read on the forward strand.
CCAAGCTGGTTGATAGAAGGAATCGGTTCTGCCCAGAAATACTTACCATTTTTGTTGATCATAATAACCAGACTCTGTGAACCGGGAACTACAACAACCGGATCCATTACCTCGGAAACCGAAGTGGTGGATTTGTCAACATAAGATGAAATACCTCTCCAAACAGTGCCGGGGAGTACTTCGATAATTTGTTGCGGGATGTAGATAATGATGCTTGCCTCGGCAATAACGCCGCAGTTGTCATCACCCAGAGCAGTGAGGGTAAGTGTTACCGAACCATTCCATTTGTCAACCAGTGGGCCAACATTGTAGCTTGTGATAGCTACGGCAGGATTATCAAAGAAACCATCACCTGAAGTTGTCCACAACACGCTTGAAGCGTTAGCTACAACAGGAGCCAGGCCAATGGGTAACCACTGTTCAAGATCGAAGTCGTAATTTTCGCAGGTAAGTTCCATTTCCGGCATAAGTTCGATGGTCGGGTCAGCAACAATGAATAATGTCATTGCATCAACGGCTGGAGTATTACATCCACCCTCTGGCTGAGCAGTCAGGGTAAGGATAACCTCACCGGCAAGAACATCAGCAGGACCAGGTGTGTAGCAAGGATTCAAAGCAGTTGCATCGTCGAAAGCACCATCACCACCGGTAGTCCACAGCAGTGAGCTGTAATCGTTGGCAGTAACGCCTGTGAAGCAATATTCAAGATCGCCTTCGCAGATGGTAGCATCCTGTAGATCAGAAATTGCAGGGCTTGGATCGAAGGTAATAGTGATGCAAGCTTCAACAGGAGTTGTACATGGATCAACAGGAATTGCTGTCAGACACAAAGTGATCGAACCAGCAAGTACATCTAACGGATCAACTTCGTAGATCGGAGTCAGGCTGATGTCGTTATCAAAGAATCCATTGCCACCACTCCACAAAATACTGCTATAATTGGTTGCAGTTCCTGTTAGTTGGATGGTACCAACATTGTCGCACACGGTCATATCTGCACCGGCGCCAACCACAGGAATAGCCTGAATAGTCAGCACAACAGTATCGGAGATCATGCCAGCACATGGGATAACGGGATAACCTGTGAGCACAAGCTCGATAGACCCGGTTTCACCAATTGCAGGAGTATAAGTAGCATTGAGTAGGGTAGCATCATCAAATGATCCTAAACCACCACTCCACATTACTGAACTTACAAATTGTGCAGTTCCGCTAAGCATATACGAACTGCCTTCGCAAACCAGCGCATCGGCACCGGCATTAACGACAGGACCTTGCTGAATAGTAAGGTTCACAGTGTCGTAAGCTGGCATGGTGCAAGGATCGAAAGGATAAGCAGTAAGAATGAACTGAATCATACCAAATTCGCCTAAGGCAGGAGTGTAGGTAGCATTAAGCATAGTAGCATTGTCGAAGCTGCCGGCTCCGCCCATCCACATCAGTGAACTGGCATAAGTGGCTGTAGCATCGGCAAATGTGTAGCTCATACCTTCACAGATAGTAGCATCAGCGCCGGCAAATACTGTCGGGTTAGAGTTGATAATTACAGTAGCGGTATAGATACCGATATCTGAAGGCTCGCAACCATTGGCATCAACGATTGAAGTTACAACAACTACGTAGGTACCCACTGGCAGCATATCCATAAAGAGTTGATCTCCTTCGTTTACAGTTACGCAAACTTCGGGTTCGGCATTTACAGTGTAGCAAACTTCAAATGGACCTGTGCCACCTAATACGTCGCAAAGCGTAACAGCAACTTCAGTACCCTCACAGTAGTTAAATACTGAACCGGTAACAGCGGTTTCGCCATTGAAACAGAACAGTACCATTGGCTCTTCGTTGATGATAACAGTAGCACCATAAGGGGAAGGATCAGCAAGGGCACAGCCATTGGCATCAACCATAGAGGTAACCTGGATGGCATAAGTACCCGGAGCAAGTACGTCGTTGAAAAGCGATTCACCTTCATCTACGGTTACACAAATTTCGGGTACAGCACCATTAATGGTATAGCAAACCTCGAATGGACCAGTGCCTGATAGTATTTCGCACAAGGTAACATTTACGGTTTCATTGAAACAATACTCGAAGGTATCGTTGTATCCGGCTTGTACGCCGTTGAAGCAAATGTGTGCATCTGGCTCGGGATTAACAATCACAGTAGCCATGTACGGAGTTACGTCAGAAGCCATACAACCATTAGCATCGGTAATGCTGGTAATCTGGATGTCGTAGGTTCCGGCAGGCAGTATATCGCTAAAGAGGTTTTCGCCTTCAGCAACGGTAACACATACTTCAGGTTCAGCATTAACGGTGTAGCATACTGTAAATGGGCCAGTTCCGGCAACGATGGTGCAAAGCTCCACGGTTACGGTTTCGTTGTAGCAATATTCAAATACTGATCCGGTAACGGCAACTACATCATTGAAGCAGAATGCTGCTACTGGCTCGGGATTAATGGTAACGTAAGCTATGTAAGGCTGTACGTTTTGAGCAGCACATCCATTGAGGTCAGTAATTGAAGTAATAGTTACAACATGATTACCTACCGGCAATACACCTGAGAACAGGTTTTCGCCTTCAGAAACGGTAACACAAACTTCGGGATCACCATTCAATGAGTAGCAAACTTCGAACGGACCAGTACCAGCCCACACTTCGCATAGCGAAACGGTTACAATTTCATTGTAGCAATATTCAAATTCTGAACCAGTTCCTGCCAAATCACCATTGAAGCAGAATCCCAGGGCGGGTTCCTGATTCAGGGTAAGAGTCATGCATTCGGTTGCAGCAAGAGCACAAGGATCGATTGGCTGTGCAGTCAGGCAAAGGTCAACAGAACCAGCAAGAACGTCAGCAGCACTTGGTGAGTACTCTACATCTTCAACATCTGTAAAATTGAAAGTACCAGTACCAGTGGTTGTCCACAGCAGGCTGCTGTAATTTGAAGCAGTTGCATCAATTACAAATGGCTGATCGTATTCGCAGATAGTAGCATCGGCCAATGGTTCAACAACAGGAGCCATTTGGATGGTAAAGGTAAAGCATGCTTCAGCAGCAACAGTACATGGGTCAATCGGTTGGGCGGTTAAGCAAAGCTCAACACTGCCTGCGGCGAAATCATCAGCACTTGGGGTGTAGCAAGCATCTTCGATGGTAGCATCAGCAAATGTTCCGGTGCCATTGGTTGACCACAGCAATGAAGCATAGTTTGCAGCAGTAGCATCGAAGCAATAGGGAAGTTCAGTTTCGCAAACTGTCATGTCGTCCATAGCAACAACCACAGGTGAAAGCTGGAAGGTAAGAACCAGGCAGTCAGAAACCGTGATATTACAAGGATCGAGCGAGAAAACTTCTATACAAAGCTCAACACTTCCGGCAAGAATGTCGGCAGCGCTTGGTGTGTAGGTAGCCATCAACAGAGTAGCATCATCAAATGAGCCTGATCCGTCAGTGGTAGTCCATAATACACCACTATAATTGGTTACAATAGGATTGGTTGTAAATACATCTGTTTCACAAATTACTGCATCGGCACCTGCGTTAGCAGTTGGCGGCTCCAGAATTGTAAGTTCCATGCAATCGATGTAGCCAGCCGTGCATGCAGAGCCATCAAGGGCTTCCAGACACAAAGTTACAACACCAATTTCACCAGCTCCGGGAACATAAGTAGGATTAACTACGTTGGCGGCGGGATCAAAAGTACCGGTTCCGGTAGTTGTCCAAAGAACACCACCAGTAGCATTTTCGACTGTAGCGCCTGTAAGCGGGAAAGTCTCGCCTGAGCAAATGGTTCCGTCAGGACCAGCATTAGCAATCGGCTGCTGGATAATGTACAGTGTCATGAGGTCAGCATCGGGATAAGTACATGGGCTTTCTGGGAAAGCAACCATAATCAACTCAACCCATCCTCTGTCGATATCATCGGGACCAGGTGTGTAAATTGGGTCTTCGATAAGCTGGTTGCTCCAGGTACCATCGCCTTCGCCATAGAATGCGAAATCCCAGAAGACGCCGTCAGCATAGGTAGTTGTACCATCCATTTGTGCACTTTCGCCTTCGCAGATCGACTGGTCGGGGCCTGCATCAGCAATCGGGAAGTACTGAATAGTCAGTGTCATGCAATCAGTGTCAGATACAGTACAAGGATCAATTGGCGCTGCTGTGAGGCAAAGCTCTACTGAACCATTTGCAATGTCGCCATCACCGATGGTATAAACAGCATTGAGCAATGAAACATCGTTAAACGCACCGTCCCCAACCGAAGTCCACATTTGTCCACTTGCATTGGTAACAGAACCATTCAATTGATATTGTCCGTTTGTCCAGGGAGGCAGACAGAGATGTTCGCAAACAACGCCGTCGGAACCTGCATTAGCAACAGGGTTCAACTGGAACATCAAATAAACATCGGCTGTAAAATCTTCACATGTTGAGCAACCGGTTCCGGTTATGTGTAGTTCTACGAAGCCAGCGGCAAGATCAGCAACACCAGGAGTATAAACCGGATATTCGAGTGTGGCATCATCAAAGGTACCATCACCGTCAGTAGTCCAGAGCACACCGCAGGCATTCTCGATCAGATAAGGATCAGGCGTGAAGGTTGCATCTTCGCAAATGGTGTCCATTTCTGCAATTACAATATTTACAGGAGGCTGGAAGCAAAGAATCATGAAGTCTTCGTCTGCTATGCCCTGACAGGGATCCAGCGGAGAAGTGGTAACACCAATTTCGATACATCCGGTGAGATAATCAATCGGGCTTGGATTGTATGTTGGCTCAAGAATGGTTTCGCTGGGAGTAAAGAATCCGGCGCCATTGGTGGTAAACCATTGAATTGCATTGTAGTTGCTTGCTACTACCAAACCGGTAAAGTCGAATGGCTGATCGTAACAAATAGTTGCGGTGTCGGGGGTAATTTCAATCGACGACAGCAACTGAATGGTGATAAGGATGTCGGCTGTTGTAGCAGTAGCACAGGGGCCAATAGCTTCAGCAGTCAAGGTAAGAATAACACCTTCGTTGGCGATGTCGCCAGCACCCGGGGTGTAGGTAGCGTTGAGCATGGTTACATCATCAAACATACCGTCACCAGAGGTTGACCAAAGCAAGCTGCTGTAATTTGTGGCTGTGGCAATAGAAGTGTAAGTGCCGTTTTCACAAATGGTAGCTTCATCCTCGCCGAGATCAATGGCTGGTGCAAGCTGAATAAATAGTGCCATGGTATCGATAGCAGGTTCGGTACAAGTTCCACAGGGAGCACCTATTAATATAAGGTGTACAGTTCCGCTAATGAAATCCTGAGCTGAAGGCTGATAAATCGGGTCTTCGATGGTTTCATCGCTGAAACTTCCGGTACCGTCGAAGGTAACCCATTGCAGACCACAAACGTTTGCAGATGAACCATCAAGCTGTACGGGTTCGCCTTCGCAGATTGTTGCGTCGGGACCTGCATTAACCATAGGAGCTTTGTCGAAACAAACCACAACTTTGTCGAGTTCGTACATTGTGCAAGGCTCCAGTGGATAACCTATGAGAACCAGCGTAACGCAACCATCACCAGCCAGATCGCCAGGGCCGGGGTAGTACGTGGTAACCAGATCCTGCGGGCAGCAGAAATAACCGTCGCCGGTAGTTGCCCACATCCAATCGGATACACATTCGACTACACCAGTAAGTTCAGGATTCACAGTTTCGCAAACGGTGATATCCTCACCTGCATACACATCGGGTGCGCACAGTACGGTGAGTTCCATCGAACCTTCACCTGCTACAGCACAAGGACCAATAGGGCCGGCGGTAAGGGTAAGGGTTATTACTGTATTGGCATCAGCCGGAACAGCTACATAGGTAGCGTTGAGCATGGTAGGATCTTCAAAATAACCATTGCCGGTATGGGTCCACATGTAGGGACCATTGGAGTTTTCAACGGTAGCATTGGTAGTAAATGTTTCGTTGGAGCAGATGGTGTCATTTTCGCCAGCCACAACTACAGGAAGCAGTTGATAGCAAAGCAACATCATATCTTCATCAGAAACAGTACATGGGTCAATTGCCTCAGCTGCAACCCATAACTCGGTGCAAAGGCCAAGCTCAGCAAATTGTAAAATGTCGAGTGGGCTTGGATAGTAAATAGGTTCGAGAATCTGATCATTTGGTGACCAAATACCATTGCCATTGGTAGTAAACCATTGTAGTGATGCATAATTGGCACCTACAACCTTATCAATAAAATTCATCGAATCGCCTTCACAAATTGTGTAGGATTCGGGGAGAATGTCGATTGAGGGAGGAGCCTGTACCGTAATGGTAGTGCTGGCACTAACCGGGCCGCAAGCCACATCGGTTTCGGCAGTAACGGTAAAGTTGATAACGCCACCCATCAGATCATTGGCACCAAAAGTATAGGTTGGATTTGCCATGGTAGCATCATCAAACCCACCGTCGCCGTCAGTAGTCCAAAAAATTGTATTGTTGATTGATCCCATAACCGGAGCAAGTGCCAAATTGTTGTCAAAGGCAACACTCGCACCACTGAAAGTATAGCTGGTTACCAATGGGTCAATACAGAAACCGTAAGGATCGCCTGCACTTACTGCCGGAGGACGTACATAATAAATAGCAACTGTATCGCTTGCACCAACTGTACAGGGAGCGAGGGGCTCAACAGCCAAAACCAAACGAGTGGGTTCCAGTCCTAAATCAAATGTTGCCGAAACATCAGTTGGTGAAGGAAAGAAAGTAGGTTCAAGTGTCTGATCGTTGGGTGTAAATAAATTGGACAATGAGTTAATAGAAGCCCACTGCACTATTCCATAATTAGCTGCAGTAACCAGTCCAGTAAAATCAACCGGATCGGGGTTAACTTCGGTAGGAACGCAGGTAAACACAAACTCCGGCAAATCCACAGTGGGAGGAGCTGCAAAGTCGATAGTAACAACATCCGTCACAGGGCCACAAGCCAGTGAAATACCACTCAGTGTGAGGGTAACGCTTCCATTGGCAAGGTCAGCAACGCTGGGGGTGTAGGTAGCATTTACCATGTTACCATTCATGAAAGCACCCGTGCCATCTGTAGTCCAGTTAATACCGATTATATCCGGTGAGGCCATGGCCATATCCAGAAGAATAGGCTCGGGAACACTGGCGCAACCACCATCGTAGTCGCCGGCATCAACGCTGCTCAGAATAACGGTTACATCAGCCGTAGCCTGGTCGATACCAGCGGTAGCTACAACAGTAAAGGTAGTGGTTTCGGTGACTGAATACACCAATGATTGGGTTGTGCCAATCGAGGTGGCACCAACGAACCATTCCCAGGAATCAACCGGAAGTGTGCTCGTAGCGTTAAGCGTTACGTCACCAGCAGCACATAATGAGCTGGGAGTAGCTGTTGCCATTACGCTAAAGCCTTGTATAAAACCGGCAAGTGTAGAGGCGCTGCCGTTCCATACATTTCCACCAGCCGAATAGGTAGCCTCGGTGGGATACTCCAGGTCGGTAGAGCTGTCGTAGAAATACCAGGCAAACGCCTCTCCGAATGAGAAACCAGGTGTGCCTACGAATTCGCCAAAAGCAACAAAGTTGTCATTCAACCCTGCGCCCAGCTCGACGTAACCGCCGCATACCATCGTACCGCCATCATCGAAGAATACGCCAATGAAATCGCCATCTTCAACAGCAATACCATCAACGCTTAATGCAAGCGCATCCGGGACAATAATTGCATGAGTTAACGGAGTTTCCGTTACCTCCCATCCTGCAGGCGGCTGTGCCATAGCCATAAAAGGCAACAGCAGCAAGGCCAACAAGAATTTTAATGTGTAAGCTTTAAAATACATGTAATCCTCCTTTTTTAAGGTTTAATGAAGAAAATTGAATTGATTATTAAATACCATTTTGATTCCAAACGCGGATAAATTCGCGAAACAAATATACTATAAAATGTAAACTACGAAGGCAGCCATCTTTTTTTTTATCTATTTTAGAAAATCTTAACACATCAAGGCATCAAGAAAATTTGAAGTTCCATAAAAAACGCAACACTACATAGGTCAGACACGAAGCGTGTTTTACAAATCCATGTTTAGCCTACAAACATAAAGTAAAAAGCGCCCTTAGAGGTTGCAATTTAATATTTTTTAATAAATGATATTTCTTTTATCCGATCTCCAAAGCTTTGTAATAAAAGGGGATTCATGATTTTGCAAACAGTTTATGTTCTTTAATGCATCATTCTTCCCACAAAAAGCCTTAAGTATTCCGTGTCATTCCAAATTTGCAGCAATCAAAAGCACCATAATTTCCAAAAAAAAACAAATTTTGAATTTGCTATGGTTTAAAGCCGTTGCCACCCACGATGAACAAATAGCATTGCCCTTCCTCTGAATCGGGTTTAAAATCGTTCTGGCAAAGTCCTTTTTTTTATACCAATACAAAAATGCGCATTTTGCTTGCAGTCATAAAAAAAACAGACCACCGAAGCAATCTGTTTTTATAATTTTTGATTCTATTTTAGCCGAAAATTAATCTTTCACGGCATCCACCACAGCTTTGAAAGCATCGGGGTGGTTCATGGCCAGGTCGGCCAATACTTTGCGGTTGAGCGTGATTTGGTTTTTGTTCAGGCGATCCATGAACACGGAGTACGACATTCCATACTGACGCACACCGGCATTGATACGCTGAATCCAAAGTGCTCTGAAATTTCTTTTTTTCTTGCGGCGGTCGGTGTAAGCATATTGCGCGCCTTTTTCGTAGGCGTTTTTAGCTACCGTCCACACATTTTTGCGGCGCCCAAATTGTCCTTTAACTCTTTTGAGGATTTTTTTGCGGCGAGCCCGCGATGCTACTGCGTTTACTGATCTTGGCATTTGTTTTACTGTTTTTTACGTTAGCGCCCCGCTCCCCGGGATCTTTTCCGCTAAGCGCAAGTGAATAATTAATTTGTTACTACTTCGAAAGCATACCTTTTACATTCTGTACGTCAGCACTATCAACGATGGTAAAGTATCCCAGGTTGCGTTTGCGCTTTTTCGACTTCTTGGTCAAAATGTGACTTTTGTAGGCATGTCTGCGTTTAATCTTACCTGTACCGGTAAAGGTGAACCTTTTCTTGGCACTGGATTTTGATTTCATCTTCGGCATTACTAAAAGTGTTTTTAAAAAATGAATAAATGAGAACTGTATTGTATGGTCAAAATTATTTCTTCGGTGCAATGATCATTATCATGCGTTTGCCTTCGAGCTTGGGCAACCGCTCTACTTTGCCTATCTCCTCAAGTTCCTGGGCAAATTTGAGCAGGATAATCTCTCCTTTGTCTTTGTAAACAATGGTTCGTCCTTTAAAGAAAACATCCACTTTTACTTTAGCTCCTTCTTCGAGAAATTTCTTTGCATGGTTTAGCTTGAAATTAAAGTCATGATCGTCGGTATTGGGGCCGAGGCGAATTTCTTTCACCACTACCTTCGAGGTTTTGGCTTTAATTTCTTTTTGTTTTTTCTTTTGATCGTACAGGAATTTCTTGTAATCAATCACGCGGCAAACCGGCGGACTGGCTGTGGGAGAAATCTCCACCAGGTCAAGCCCCTGCTTTTCGGCAATTTCTAATGCGTCTTTTATGTTGTAAATATCCTGTTCTACATTATCACCAACCACCCGCACTACGGGGGCTTTGATGTGCAGATTGATCTTGTGAGGATTTTCGATCTGCCTGCGCATGGGCCTTCTTCCCGAAAATCGTTTTTTAAATGGTGTCGCTATAACCTGTTCTCCTATTTTTTATGAATAATTAGCCGGATGGGTGATCTTTGTATAGGTTTTCTTCTCCGACATTACTTTTTATCTGAAACTAATTTTATAATCTCTTTTTGAATCATTTCTGCGAAACCATCAACTGAAAATGTGCCCAAGTCGCCTTCTCCTTGCTTTCTTACCGAAATCGTTTCATCCATCTCTTCTTTCTCGCCAACGATAAGCATAAAAGGAGTGCGCTTCAATTCGGCGTCGCGGATTTTCTTGCCAGTCTTCTCACTACGGGTGTCGATCTCAGCGCGGACTTCAGAATTTTGCAGCAAAGATAAAACTTTTTCGGCGTACGCGTGATACTTTTCGCTGATAGGCAGAATGATAGCCTGTACCGGTGCCAGCCACAGGGGAAACTTGCCGGCGCAATGTTCGATAAGCACAGCCACAAAACGCTCCATAGAGCCAAATGGTGCGCGATGTATCATCACCGGGCGGTGTTTCTCGTTGTCGCTGCCAATGTATTCCAGCTCAAAGCGATCGGGTAAATTATAATCCACCTGAATGGTGCCCAGTTGCCAACTGCGTCCCAGCGCATCTTTTACCATAAAGTCCATCTTGGGGCCATAAAAAGCAGCTTCGCCACGTACTATTACCGTTTCCAGACCTGTTTCTTCTGCCACTTCAAGGATTGCTTTTTCAGCTTTTTCCCAGTTCTCGTCGGTGCCTATGTATTTTTCTTTGTTGTCAGGATCGCGCAGTGAAATCTGGGTTACGAAATTATCGAAGTCGAGCGCTTTGAAGATTTTCATCACGATAGCCATCACACCTTTAAACTCATCTTTCACCTGATCGGGGGTGCAAAAGATATGGGCATCGTCCTGGGTAAATCCGCGAACACGGGTAAGTCCGTGCAGCTCACCGCTCTGCTCGTAGCGATAAACTGTTCCAAACTCGGCGTAACGGATGGGTAAATCTTTGTATGAATGGGGTTTATATTTATAAATCTCGCAGTGATGCGGGCAGTTCATAGGTTTCAGGAAAAACTCCTCGCCTTCTACCGGAGTAGTGATAGGGCGAAACGACTCCTGGCCATATTTCTGGAAATGGCCGGAAGTTTTGTAAAGCTCTACGTTGCCGATGTGCGGTGTTATCACAGATTCATAACCAGCCGCTTTCTGAACTTTTTTAAGATACGCTTCCAAACGCTCGCGTAACTCCGCACCTTTGGGCAGCCATAAGGGCAGCCCCGATCCTACTTTTTGTGAAAAGGTAAAAATTTCGAGCTCTTTGCCCAGCCGGCGATGATCGCGTTTTTTGGCTTCCTCGATCAACTGTAGATAATCTTCGAGCTCTTTGCTTTTGGGAAATGTGATTCCGTAAATTCGCGTAAGCTGTTTGCGCTTTTCGTCGCCACGCCAGTAGGCGCCGGCAATGCTGGTAAGCTTTATGGCTTTGATATGGCCGGTGTCGGGAACATGCGGGCCGCGGCATAAATCCACAAAACCACCCGATTCATAAAAAGTTATTTTACCATCTTCCAGTTCGCTTATCAGCTCCAGCTTATATTCGTCGCCTTTTTTATTAAAATAATCCAGTGCTTCCTGCTTGGAAACTTCGCGCCGGCGGTAGGTTTGTTTTTGTTTGGCCAGCTCTTTCATCTTGGCTTCTATCAGCGGAAGGTCGGCATCGGTGATCATGCGGTCGCCGGTATCTACATCATAATAAAATCCATTTTCGATATCAGGGCCGATACCAAATTTGGCTCCCGGATAGAGCGCTTCGATAGCTTCAGCCATCAGGTGAGCCGACGAATGCCACATAGTGGATTTGCCCTCTTTGTCGTTCCAGGTAAGTAGTTGCACCTGGGCATCGTGGCCTATGGGACGTGTGGCATCCCACACCTCGCCGTCAACTTTGGCCGATAGCACATTGCGCGCAAGCCCTTCGCTAATGCTTGCAGCAATCTCAAGCCCGGTAACTCCTGCTTCAAACTTTCTTACACTATTATCCGGTAACGTGATATTAATCATACAAATGCTCCTGATTTTTAAAATTGGCGGCAAAGTTAATCATTTGATATTAAATTGAAATATCTGTTTTTTTTGAAAAATATTTATTCAGCCCTCAGTCGGCAGCTCTCAGTTGGCAGTTCTCAGCTCTCAGTCCTCAGTTCTCAGTCCTCAGGTCTCAGTCCTCAGGTCTCAGTCCTCAGCTCTCAGCTCTCAGCCGGAAGTAAAAGGGATGCCAGCCCTAAAAATGATGAAATCCCGGATTAAACTAACAATACGTTATCGTTTTTAACATAGTAGAGTTACGATCCCCTTCGGAGCTGCGAACCTATTTACAGCCTCACAACACCTGCGTTGAGCTGGTTTCGACTGTCTCGGCAAGCTCATCAACCAACCGAAAGAAACAACGAACAACAAACAACAAACAACAAACAACGAACATCTTACCCCTACTCTACCGACATTATCATTACTTCGGTGCGGCGATTTAGGGCGCGCCCTTGCGCTGTGGCATTTTCGGCCACCGGGCGCTGATCGCCATAGCCTTCAAAAGTCAAACGACTTGGGGCAATATTTTGATCTGTCAGATAGTCCACCACAGCTTTGGCGCGATTTCGCGAAAGCGTAAGATTATATTCCGCCGACCCGATGTTATCGGTATGTCCGCTAATTTGAACTCCGATGCCAGGATTGTTTTTTAAAAAATTTACCAGAATATCCAATTCTACCAGTGAGACCTCTTTCAGTTCGTATTTATCGGTATCGAAAAAGATATTGCGTAGCACCATCGTCTCACCGGCTTCGATAGGCTGCAGAGCTATATTAATAAGGTGTGGTTTCAATTCGGTGGCGAGACCGGAAATAGCGATGTTTTCAGAATAAAACAAATATCCCTTGCGGGAAACGTTGAGAGCATATTGCCGGCTGGCCGGAATGCACACGATAAATTGGCCCGTGGCGGCATCAGAAAAAGAACGGACAATTTCTTTTTTGGTTAGCAGATTGGTGAGGCTGAAATAAGCTTCAAGCGGCTTGTGTGTCATAGCATCCGTAACTTGGCCTTTGGCATAAGTTGCAGGCTGTGGCCGAATGGTTTCGTAAAGCGGAAATTCGAAAATATCGTAGCCGCCCATTCCTCCAAGACGATTTGCAGAAATATAGGCTTTATCGCCGGTAGCTGAAACGATGATGTTGATCTCGTGAGAAGCAGTGTTGATGGGATAGCCAAGGTTAATCGGTGCGCCCCACCGCCCCAGGCTGTCGGCGTGCGATACATAGAGGTCGATGCCTCCCAAACCAATGTGGCGGTCGGAGGAAAAATAAAGTGTGCGTCCATCGGGATGGATAAAAGGTGCCATTTCGGAGCCGGAAGTATTGATTACATCACCAAGGTTTTCAGGCACCGACCAGGAACCATCGTTGTACAAATGGCTGCACCAAATGTCGGAATTACCAAAGCCGCCTCCGCGTGTGCTGGCAAAATAGAGCGTACGCCCGTCGGCTGCCAGCGAAGGCTGCGACTCCCACTTGGCAGTATTGATTACCGGGCCAAGATTTACAGGTGTACCCGCTTTGTTTGCCGATAATTGGGATGCGTAAATATCGCAACTGCCGTAGCCACCATCCCAGTGGCAGCCGGCAAAAAGCAGCGTACCACCATCCCAGCTAATGGTCAGCGCACCTTCGTCGCCGGGGGTATTTACAGGGGCGCCAAGTTTTGTGGAAGCTGGCCAGGGCATAGTGTCGGAACTGCGGACGGAATAATAAAAATCGTCGCCTTCTTTGCTGCCATCAGCAGCCATTTGCCGACCCGTGAAAAACAAGGTGAGTTCGTCGGCGCGCACTGCATTGATGTACTCATCTCCGGCAGTATTTATTCCGGCTCCAATATTTACCGGGACAAAAGGTACGGGATTTACCACAGCCACCCGTGCAAATTCAGCACAGTGCAAATAGTAATCAGCATCGTCGGCTTTTGCAGTCGCACCGCCGGGAGCAGCAAGAAAGTTTTCAAACCACGGAATCGAGGTTGCATATTGCGCCTGCTGATAACAAATCAATCCGGCGAAAAACCAAGCCTCCGGGTACTGGTGTTGCTGATCGATTACTACAACCTTTTTATAAATCTCTAATGCCTGATCAGAATCACCGATGGCTTTATAAACATCAGCAAGCAAAAGGTAAGCTTCTAAAAAATCTTTGTCGGCAGCAATGGCTTTTTCTAAATCAGCGCGGGCTTGCTGATAATACATCAGCGTAAAATTGCTGCGCCCCTCTTCAAAATTTTTGATGGCTTTACGCGAAGTGGTGGAAAGCGCCTGCGCCTGAGATGCTATTGCGCAAAGCATTAGCAACGGCAAAAGTATCCAATAGTATTTTTTGTTTGGTTGGGTCACAGGCTGCTACAACAAATGGATTATTAAAAAATTAATAACCTGAAATTGTTTTAGAAATTGCAAAAAAGGACGATATGATTAGAAAAGCCGTATTAATCTGATTAAGGTATCTTCATGAATTTGTGCGTCTGAAGGGAGATTTTCCACTTTGGATTTTTCATCACAAAATCAATTATAACGGGTGTGATGTATTTTGCGCGGCTCCATTCGGGCTGAAGATAGAGCTTGCATCCGGGGCTAACCTGGTGCGCAAATTTCTGTGCCCAGGCGATGTCGCTGTCGTTGAAGATGATTACTTTTAGTTCGTCGGCCATTCGGATTATATTTTCGCGTGGGGCCTTGTTTTTCTTTGGCGAGAGGCAAATCCAATCCCACTGGCCTGTGAGGGAATAGGCGCCGGAAGTTTCCAGGTAGGTTTTGCAGCCATTGGCTTTGAGCTGACTGCACAGATAATCGAGATTGTACATGAGCGGCTCACCGCCCGTAACCACCACGGCTGCCGAAGGGTTTTTAATAGCGTTCGCCACAATGCTGTCGGTGGCTGTAAGCGGGTGAAGTTTCGGGTTCCATGATTCTTTTACATCGCACCAGCGGCAACCTACGTCGCAGCCACCGATACGGATAAACCAGGCTGCCTCGCCGGTGTTGTAGCCTTCGCCCTGCAAGGTGTAAAACTCTTCCATCAGCGGAAGCAAAAGCCCCTGTTCGAGCTGTTGGTTTTGTTTGGGATTATCGGTGATTGGATTACTCAATGTTGGACAATGATTTTTTTGACAAGATGATGGTCGCCGGAGAGGATTCTTAAAAAATAAATTCCAGGCTCCAGGTCTTTCGTTTTAATGGTAATGGGTAGTTTGTTTGCATCATTTTCTTTAACGAAAGTTTCTTCGAAAAGTATTTTCCACCGCGTGGAGCGCAGCTCCACCGTAAATTCGGGCTGTGGCAGGTGCACAATATCAAACTCTAACTTGTGCGAAACAACAGTAGGCATGCCGGCAATTACAATGTCGCCCGCTTGGAAACCAGATATTTCGATGGGCGAATCAGCCAATAGCTTATCGATATTCAAACCAAAAATAGAAGGGAACTCGGCGCTCTCCTCACACGAAAAAGCCACGGAATCAGAAGCAACGAAACAGATAGCCTCGGTTTGTACAAAAACCAAATCCGGAAAGTTGATACGCACACGCGGCGTCGAAAAGAAGTCGGAACCTTGCACGCCGCTAAAAATCCAGGCAAACGATTCGTAATCCACATACCCTATCAAAGCAAGTGTTTGTTGATTGGTGCTCATGGCGGCACCGGTTATTAGACCGCCAGCATCAAAACTTCCGCGTGGCTGCAACTTATAATTGCCGGCCTGCGCAGGCATTGCGTAAAGCACTGTTCGCTGGTTTTCCCAATTTTTGGTAAACAAAAAAAGGCTATCGTTAAAGGCAATCATAGCTTCACAATCGAAATTATGCTGCTGGGTGCGTTTTCCGAAATCCTCCTGGTTGGCATACGAAAACATAATCGTATCAAAGCTTGATACCGTCGCGTTATCGCCGGCAGGAATATCTTTTTTGTAAATTTTAAAAATGCGCAAATCTTTGCGGGTGCCACGGTTATTGCCAAAGTCGCCAATGTAAAGATGATCTTGGTCCTGGGTAAGCTCTTCCCAATCGATATTAGAAATGCCTGCAAGGCACACGGTGCGCAAAAGATGGCCATCGTTGGCGTCGAGCGTATAAAGACACGGAAGGTTGCCACTGTCGTTGAGCGTCCAGTACATTCCGTCGAAGAAGATTAGCCCCGACGATTCCCGCACCACTGACGGCAAAGGTGAAATAGCCGGGGAAACCTGTGCTGTGATTACAGCATCGGCAGATAAATCCGGACGAGCCGCATCTTGCTGCGCCTTTGCCGAAAGGCTAAAAAATGTGGTGCTATATAATAAGGTGTAAAAAAAGAAAAGCTGTAGCGGCCTCATTTAGATAATTCCCATTTTTAATTTGAAGGCTTTGAGTGTATTCAGCAAAAGCGCTACACGGGTCATAGGGCCTACTCCACCGGGAACTGGAGTGATGTAGGCGGCTTTACGCACAACATTCTCGAAATCGACATCGCCGATAAGTTTAAAGCCCGACTTGGTGTTGGGCGCTGCCACACGGTGTATGCCTACATCGATGACGGTAGCGCCGACTTTCACCATATCTTCGGTAACAAATCCTGCCTGGCCTATGGCTGCAATAAGGATGTCAGCATTTGCAGCAATTTCTTTAAGCCCCGCCGATTTGCTGTGGCACAAGGTAACGGTAGCATTTCCGGGAGTGGTTTTGCGCGATAGCATAATGCTTAAAGGTGTACCTACAATATTGCTACGACCCAGTACCACAACATTTTTTCCGGAAGTTTCGATTTTATAACGCTTCAGCAGCTCCATGATTCCGTAAGGCGTTGCCGGCAAATAAGTGGGATGACCCAGCACCATCCTGCCAATATTTACGGGATGAAAACCATCGACATCTTTGGCCGGATCGATGGTATCGATGACGCGATCGACACTGATGTGCCGTGGCAAAGGCAGTTGAACAATGAGGCCGTGGACGTCGTCGTCGTTGTTAATAAAATCGATGGTGTCGAGTAGGTCGAGTTCCGAAACGTCTTTGCTCAGGCGATAAATGGACGAAACCATGCCAACACTTTTGCAATCCGATTCTTTGTGCGAAACATAGGTTTCACTGGCAGCATCTTCGCCAACCAAAATCGCAGCCAGGTGAGGCGACTGATCCTTTTGGTCGATGTATCCGGATACTTCGGATTTGATCTCTTCTTTGATCGCTGCTGCGGTTTGTTTGCCATCAATAAGTTTCATGGTAATATTTTTTTTAAAGATATGTATCTAATCTGGAACTTATCTGTGTTTTGTCTTTTGTATTTTGGGGCTTCCCAGAGCATCTATCGTGCTTTGATGCGCTGCATCATTTTCATCATGTTTTTACCGCCGCCTTTGGTCATCATTTGCATCATTTTGCGGGTTTCTTCAAACTGCTTGATGAGCCGGTTTACTTCCTGAATCTCCGATCCGGAACCGGCGGCGATGCGGCGACGCCGGCTGCCGTTGATAACCTTTGGGTCTTCGCGTTCAGTGGGCGTCATGGAATAAATGATGGCTTCAATTTCTTTGAATGAGTCGTCGTCGATGTCGAGATTTTTGATGGCCTTGCCCATGCCCGGTATCATGCTCATCAGATCCTTGACGTTGCCCATTTTTTTGATTTGTTTTATTTGCTGCAGGAAGTCGTTGAAGTTGAATTGATTTTTGGCGATTTTCCGTTGCAGGATTTTGGCCTCTTCTTCGTCGAATTGCTCCTGGGCTTTTTCGACCAACGATACGATGTCGCCCATTCCCAAAATTCGGTCGGCCATACGGCTGGGATAGAAAACGTCGAGAGCGTCAATCTTTTCGCCGATACCCACAAATTTGATGGGTTTATTCACCACCGATCGCACGGTAAGGGCAGCGCCACCGCGTGTGTCGCCGTCGAGTTTAGTCAGCACTACACCTTCGTAATCCAGCCGGTCGTGAAAAGCTTTGGCAGTATTTACAGCATCCTGTCCGGTCATGGCATCTACCACAAAAAGTGTTTCGTGCGGATTGATACTTTTCTTCACGTTGCTGATTTCGTCCATCATCTGCGCGTCGATAGCCAGTCGCCCGGCAGTATCCACAATCACTATATTATGGCCGAAATTCTTCGCGTGTTTTATGGCATTTTTAGCAATTTCAACCGGATTTTTGCTGCCCTCTTCGGTGTAAACCGGCACGCCAATTTGCTCGCCCAGCACCTGCAACTGATTGATGGCGGCAGGACGATAAACATCGCCGGCGACCAACAGTGGCTGCTTTCCTTTTTTGCGTTTCAGATAATTGGCAAGCTTGGCAGCAAAGGTGGTTTTACCACTACCTTGCAACCCGGCAATGAGAATGATGGCAGGTGTGCCTTTGATGTTGAGTTCTTCGTGGGTGCCACCCATCAGTTCCACCAGACTTGCGTGCACGATTTTTACCATCAACTGCCCGGGCGAAACGGCAGTGAGCACGTTTTGACCCAGCGCCTTGGCTTTGACCTCCTCGGTAAAGTCTTTGGCAATCTTATAGCTAACATCGGCATCGAGCAATGCCTTGCGAACTTCTTTGAGTGTTTCGGCTACGTTTATCTCGGTAATATGCCCGTGACCCTTCAATATCTTGAAGGAACGTTCGAGCTTTTCGCTTAAACTTTCAAACATAATCTACTGCTTTTTTTGGGATTGCAAAAGTAGAATTTTTTCGCGAACGGGGTGTAAATCAAAGGCGCCTAAAGGTAAAGGTTTTAAAGAGAAAAGCCAACTCAAAAGGCCTTGGGCACAAAGTCATCCCTGTTGATAATCGAAGCGCTGCTGCCAGTAGCTTTTATTACAAAAAAACCTAATTTCTCGGCCATACGGTCGCTGGCTTCTTCGGCTTTTAGAAAAGCCATGCAACCATAAATAATGCTGTCTTTGTATTGGGATAAGTACGTTTTGGCTTTCCAAATCTTTTGGTGAAATTCCCTGACATCCTCAGCACGCAAGGTGGTTTTTACTTCCACTATTACCGCTTCATGTAGATTATCAGCAATGAGATCATACCCGTATTTTTGCCCTCCGGAAGTGCCTCTTGCATTTTGCATGGTTCGCTGCATGTGAATGTTTTTATCTTTAAGTAACTTTATGAGATCACCATCAGCAAGTGTTTCAACCAAAATGCCCCATTGGGTCGTGAATAACGCAGACAGCTCTTTGATCTTTTTATCAGTTTCCTTGAATTTTTCGGTGAGCATACGATCATTTTCCATGATTTGTTTTTTAGTTTCCTGGAACTGTCGGTCTGTTTTCTGGAACTGTCGGTCGGTTTCCTGAAAAAGCTTCCACACCTGATCAAAACCGGTGGGCTGACCATAAGGCTGAAAGGGTTCGTTTACATTATTTTCTTCCATGATAGCAATTATTTGTACCTAAACAAAACCCAAAAGTACAATTAAAAATTGTGGTAATAAATGGCTGCAAATTATTATTGCAGTGAGTTTTATGAAACTAAAGAAAGAAAAGTTGGCAAAGTGATTTAAACTAAAAAACATCGTCTTCTTTCAGCTTTCGCTTTTCATCTTTTTTAAAATTCCAATTGATAAATGGTAGCGATCTCTTTTGATTCTTATTCCAAAGTCCAAATTGAGCTCCTTGTAGGTTGGCTGTTTTATTAACGATGCCTATCTGAACACCTTTTACTTTGCCAACAGTATTCACCGCGCCGATGGTAAGGCCATTGATTTTATCATAAAGATTCCAGAGTGCATTTATCGAAACGCCATTCACAGTTTGCCCCAAACTCATAAAAAGGGAAAGAGAGGCGCCGTTTACTTTGGGTGTAAAAGTTCCAAAAGGAGAAAGCATCAATCCGTTGTGCACCGCCCGCATCGGCAAAGTGTCGTAGGCGGCCAGCGAGTCACTTTCGGGAGTTAGCGATTGCTCTTCAAAGTTGTGGATTTTAATATAAAAAACCTGCAGGAAGCCTTGTCCGGGAATTTGAAGATTCAAGCCATGCGAATAGCGGGTGTGTGAGAGGTTACAAATAGCTTCCGAACCAACCGGCCCGATGGCTATTCCATAGATATTCCGTGCCGCCGAAGGTACCAAGGCTACAGCATACCGGTTGCGAGAAATCTTAGCCAGCCTCGTAGTATCATTTTGCGCAAACGAAACAGTTGTGAGAAGCAAAAAAAGAATGATTAGCAACTTCTTTTTCATGCGGAAAAGATTTGAGGTTTAGCAGATCAAGATTTATTTGTAGCTTGTGATAAAAAATTCCAAGTTCCAAATTCCAAATCACAAATAAATTCCAATCCCAAAACTCAAACCTCGGAGCAGTTTGGTTATTGAAATTTGATTATTGAGATTTATTTGGCACTGTTTACTCCGACTCCTGGCGGATGCTTTATTGCTTTTTGGAATTTATTTTGGAACTTGTGCTAAGGCAGATGCTAAGTCCCCTACTCCACCACTATTTTCCGGGTGGTAACATCACTTCCTGATTGCAGGCTCAGAAAATACATCCCACCACTGAGCTGGTGAATATCGATAACATATCCTGTGGAAAGCTGAGTAATGTTGCAATTTGCAATCCGACCGGAAACGTCGCGGAGTTGCATGTTCAGGTTTTTAATATCAGGATTAAGCACCGAGACATAAATCTGGTCTTTTGCCGGTACGGGGTAAACCAGAATATCCTGCGAAAGCAAATCATTAGCAATGCCGGTGGCCTTGCAAATAACCGGATACATGGCATGGTTTACATCCAGACCGGGATTACCCTGCTGGTAGGTGCGCCAGGCTCCGGCTGAAGTTTGTTCCCACGAATCGCTCTGCTGTAGCGCAGTGATTTTGTTGGTAAACAAAGCAATCGTATCACCGGCAATTTGCGGCATTTCAAAACCCATAAAAAAATCGGACTGGATGGGAGTCCAATGATCGAAGAAAACTACGGTGGATAAACCATTTTCTACATCAAAAACAATTTGCGACAGCGGTACCGAAGCCTGGTCGAGAATAGTTCCGGGACTATTGCCGGCACCATCGTCATCCCATATTTTAAAAACCACCGGCACATCATTGGATAACGACCGCGTAGCCCACGCAAAATCAAACACGCCGCCCATGAGTAGGCCTTTGTCCTCGCTCACCTGGTAAAGTGTGGCTTTGGCCAGATCGCCACGAGAGTTGGTGCCCGAAAGATAACCATGATCGGGCGCAGCCACGCGATATAAATAATAGGTTCCGGGAATCCTGTAATTCAGCGAATCGCACGATCCATAGCCGGCCACGCGAATAAAATCAGGTTTCGATGCCAGGCTGGTGGCCGAATCGGCATCCCAGATACGAAGTTTCACTGTATAGATACCCGGCTGCTGATACACATGCACGGGGTTTTTTGCAGTATCTACAGAGCCATCGCCGAAACGCCATTCATATTTAATAACCTCGCCCTGGCTACGGTCAGTAAATTGGACAGTTAGCGGAATTCCACCGTATGTTTTATCGGCCTTAAAATTAGCCAGTAACTCTTTTGGAGATTTGTCGGGCGTTGCCTCTGTATTATTACAATTTTTAATATTTATCGAAAAGGAATTCTTTGTAGCTTGCTGCTGCGCTGAGGCAAAACATACTGCAAGAATCATTACCAAAAACAGTTGGGTTTTTTTCATGATAAGATAGATTTTTTAATTTGCGAAAATAGATTAAATCTTCGTTCTGCCTTTCGTCAAAAACAAAAAACTTACAATTTCTAAACATAGACGGTTGCCATGTTTCCCAATTCACCATTTTAAATTTATCTTTGGCTTTTCATTAAAAACTCATTCATCCACCAAAAACTACACAATGTATTCAACACGCTACTCTCTTCCGCATCGCTCAATGTTCCGTTATTTTGGAATCGTGTTGCTAATGGTTTCTGTTTTGTTTGCTTCGGCAGATGCCATGGCAAAAAAGAAAAAAGATAAAAACGAAGCTGCCGACACATTAAAATCTTCGATGTTTTCCGGCTTGAAATGGCGCAGCATCGGGCCTGCCTTCACATCGGGTCGTATTGCTGATTTTGCTGTAAATCCTGACAACCACAGCGAGTATTATGTTGCCGTGGCTTCCGGACATCTTTGGAAAACCACCAACAACGGCACCACCTTCAGCCCTATTTTCGACAACCACAAAGCCTACTCAATGGGCGTTGTTGCAATAGCTCCTTCCAACCATAATCTTGTGTGGCTCGGCACCGGCGAAAACAACCATCAGCGGGCGCTGGGTTATGGTAATGGCGTTTATAAATCGGCCGATGGCGGCAGCTCCTGGGAGCACATGGGTTTGGACTCATCGCGGCAAATTGGAAAGATCGTAATTCATCCCGTAAATCCGGACATCGTTTTTGTAGCAGCCGAAGGTTCGGCCTGGGGTTCGGGCGGCCAGCGAGGACTGTATAAAACCACCGACGGCGGCAGTAACTGGAAGAAGGTTATTGATATTAGTGAAAATACCGGTGTGAATGATATCGTGATGGACCCGCGCAATCCTGACGTTCTTTATGCCACGTCCGAACAACGGCGGCGCCATGTTTACACCAAAATTGGCGGCGGCCCCGAATCGGCTGTTTATAAATCAACCGATGCTGGCGAAACCTGGAACAAGATTATGAAAGGCCTGCCCGGCGTGCATATTGGTGGCATGGGATTAGCCATTTCGCCCGCCAACTCCGATTATCTCTATCTGATCATGGAAGCCCAGGACGACAAAGGCGGCTTCTTCAGAACCACCAATGGCGGCGCTTCGTGGGAAAAACGTGGCAGCTACACTTCAAGTGGTCAATATTATAACGAAATCGTTGCCGACCCCAAAAACCCCGACAAAGTCTATTCGCTCGAAACCGTATCGAAGGTGAGCGTGGACGGAGGCAAAAACTGGAAATCCATCGGCAACAATGCCCGTCACGTTGACGATCACGCCATGTGGATCGATCCTCAGGATACCGATCATTTTATGATTGGCGGCGATGGCGGAATTTATGAAACTTACGACGGCGGCAACAATTTTGTTTTTAAAAGTAACCTTCCAGTCACGCAGTTTTACCGCGTTACCCTCGACGACACCGAGCCTTTCTATTGGGTGTATGGCGGAACCCAGGATAATAATAGCATGGGTGGCCCATCGCGCAATACCAAATCGCAAGGTGTTACCAGCGACGAATGGGTTGTTACATTGGGTGGTGATGGATTTTTCCAGGCCATCGAGCCTGGCAACCCGAATGTAGTCTATTCGGCTTACCAATACGGAAATATTTACAGATATGACAAAAAATCCGGCCAGCGCATCGACATCAAGCCAGAACCCGGCAAAGATGAACTTACCTACCGCTGGAACTGGAATACCCCGTTTTTCCTCAGCCCTCACTCGGGCACCCGGCTTTATATTGCTGCCAACAAAGTATTTCGCAGCGACGACCGCGGCAATAGTTGGCAGGTAATCAGCGACGACCTCACCCGCAACGAAGACCGCAACCAGTTTAAAGTAATGGGAAAATATTGGCCATCCAATGCGGTAGCTAAAGATCTTTCAACATCGTTGTGGGGAACCATCGTTTCGATGGCCGAATCGCCTGTAAAAGAAGACTTGCTTTACGTGGGCACCGACGACGGTGTAATTCAGGTAACCGAAGATGCCGGCAAAAACTGGCGCAAGATTACCTCCTTCCCTGGCGTGCCCGAATTTACCTACGTGAGCGACATCCTGCCTTCACGTTTTGATGAGAATGTGGTGTATGCCTCTTTCGACAACATCTTGAGCGACGATTTCACACCTTATCTATTACGTAGTAACGACAAAGGCGTCACCTGGACATCCATTGCCGGCAATCTGCCCGAAGACGAAACAATACATACCATTGCACAGGATTACCAAGTGCCTGACTTGCTCTTTGTCGGTACCGAATTTAGCGTTTTTTTCACGATAGATGGCGGTAAAACCTGGACACAACTCTCTTCGGAAATTCCCGATGTAGCTGTTAAAGACCTTGCCATTCAGGAGCGCGAAGGCGATCTGGTTGCAGCTACTTTTGGCCGCGGATTTTATATCCTCGACGATTATTCCGCCTTACGCCATATTAACAAAGACACTTTGAGTGGCCAGGCAAAACTCTTCCCGGTAAAAGATGCTTTACTTTTTGTTCGGGAGGGTGGCCGCTACGGACAAGGTTCCACCTATTTCTCTGCCGACAATCCCGACTTTGGGGCTACCTTCACCTATTATATTAAGGAGGTGCCCGAAACTACAAAACAAAAACGGCTCAAAGAGGAGAAGAAGTTATTTAAAGATAACCAGCCGATTCCGCAGCCAACTATTGAGCAATTGCGCGAGGAGGAGCGTGAGCTACCACCGGTTTTGGTTTTTACAATAAAAGATCAACAGGGAAAAACGATAAGAAATCTCTATAAATCACCATCAAAAGGTATCAACCGGCTTACCTGGGATTTGCGCTATCAGGGAAAATACCCTGTAAACCTGCGTGACAAAAAGTTTGACCCCAAAAATGATGGTAACTCAGGAATGATGGTAATGCCAGGACAATATACCATAGAGCTGGCGCTTGATAATAACGGTGAAATCACGCAAATCGCCGGCCCGGTTGATTTTACCGTAAAAATGCTCGATAATACTACGTTGCCCAACAACGACATCGCTGGTCTGGTAACTTATCAGGATAACGTGGCCGAACTGGGGAGAACCCTGAGCGGAGCCGAGAACTATCTGGACGATTTGATCGACAAAACAGAATCGATCCGTCAGGCACTGCACAATACGCCGGGAGTTCCCAACGAGCTTACGGTAAAAGCACGCGAAATTGCCAACGAATTGGATGACATCAAATTTAAATTTGATGGCCCCAGCACCGGAGCCAGCCAGGAAGAAACACCCCCCGCAGCGGTATCGCTCAGCCAACGGTACGGGGTCATCGGTTGGTCGCACTACGGCTCTACCTCAGCACCTACCCAGACACACCTGACGCAATATCAAATATTGATGGATGAGGTGCCGGGAGTGGTGGATAATATCAAAGCACTCGACACACGCATTGACGATCTGGAAAAAGAGATGGAAAAATATGAGGTGCCTCCAACGCCAGGAAGAATTCCTGATTTGAAAAAATAAATTTTGAAGCCGCAACGACCGTTACAAAGCTGTTCCGGAAACGGGACAGCTTTTTTTATTAAAAATAAATTTGGTACACCAAAACATCTTTATATCTTTGCGCCCCCATTTGGGCTTTGATTTGATAAGTAACTAAAAATAAATCTTTTAAAAACAGAGGTAATTTAATTATGATTATTGTTCCTGTAAAAGAGGGCGAAAACATCGAAAGAGCACTCAAGAAATACAAGAGAAAATTTGAGAAAACCGGCGTGGTAAAAGAAGTGAGAGAGCGCCAGAAATTCACAAAACCTTCCGTTATAAAACGTGAGGCGCGCATGAAAGCTATTTACATTCAGCAACTGCGCAACGCCGAAGACGCTTAGCAAGCCCATCATATTTTTTCCACAGAAATAAATAGGTGATCTTTTGTACCGTAAGATAATTTAATCGTATCTTTGGACGAAAGTTTACCTGTTTTTTTTTTACATGCTGCACACCTTCATCAAATATCTGGCTTCCAACAACAAAAGGTACTCTGATCACACCATCAAAGCCTACAGCAGCGATCTGGTGCAATTCCAAAATTTTTTATCCACTCTTTATCAAATTGATGATCCGGCAAGGGCTTCCCATCACATGATACGCAGTTGGTTAGTTGCCATGCTCGAATCCGGCGACACACCCCGAACCATAAACCGCAAGATTGCTGCGCTAAAAAAGTTCTACAGGTTCTTATCAATTCGGAGCCTCATCGACAGCGATCCCATGTTAAAAGTTACAGCACCCAAGGCAGCCAGGCATTTACCGGGTTTCATCAAGGAAACAGATATGGATAATTTGTTAAACGAGGTTAATTTCGGCGTGGGCTTCACTGCGGTGCGCAATAAATTGATCCTCGAAACACTTTACTTAACTGGCATGAGGGTATCAGAACTAACAGCAATAAAAGTGAACGACATCGACTTTTCACGAAAGCAGATAAAGATTAACGGCAAGGGTAATAAACAAAGAATGATTCCCATCGTTGGCCGACTAGCTGCCAGCCTGAGCGACTACCTGCCAGTTCGTGATGCGATTTTGCAAAACAATGATTCTTCTGCGCCAACTTTTTTCATCACCTTAAAGGGCAAAGCCATTTATCAGCGATTGGTTTATCGTATCGTTCATGATAACTTGTCGCTGGTATCCACAAATCACCGCAAAAGCCCGCACATGTTACGACACAGTTTTGCAACCACACTCATGAACCATGGAGCCGAACTGAATGCGGTGAAAGACCTGCTGGGCCACGCGAGCCTGGCAGCTACACAAGTTTACACGCACACTACCATTGATAAAATAAAAAGTATTTACAAACACGCTCATCCAAGAGCATAATATTAAAGGAGGTACATTATGCAAATAGACATTCGCTCGATTCATTTCAAAACTGACAAGAAACTGGATGATTTTATCAAAGAGAAAATCTCAAAACTTCAGCAGTATTTCGATGGAGTAATAGCAGCGGAAATTACATTGAAGCTGGCCAACATCGATGGAGTCGAAAATAAAATCGCTGACATAAAATTGGCCATACCAGGTAATGATTTGTATGCCAGCAAGCAAAGCAAATCCTTTGAAGAAGCCACTGACGGAGCTGTTGATGCGTTGCGCCGGCAGCTTATCAAGCACAAAGAAAAGGTGAGAAAAATTTAGTTTTTTTCATTTTGCCGAAAAAAAAGTTTTGGTAATTCAAAATACTATTATACTTTTGCAGTCCTTTTTCAAGAAAAGGGCTGTTTTTTTTAACCTAAGGCAGCAAATAGTTCTTTAAATATCTTGTTTACAGGCCGATGTAGCTCAGTCGGTAGAGCAGCTGATTTGTAATCAGCCGGTCGGCGGTTCGAGTCCGTCCATCGGCTCCACCCACAGGTTGGAGTAAAAAAAAATTCGGGGAGATACCAGAGCGGTCAAATGGGGCAGACTGTAAATCTGTTGGCGAAGCCTTCGGAGGTTCGAATCCTCCTCTCCCCACCATATTAACAATGAAGAGTTCATCACGTATTGTAAACAAAAGGCATACGGAAGGATTTCAATAATACGAAATCCTTTTTTATGAAATGCTATTGCGGAAGTAGCTCATTTGGTAGAGCGACAGCCTTCCAAGCTGTAGGTAGCGGGTTCGAGACCCGTCTTCCGCTCTACATATCAGCCGATGTAGCTCAGGGGTAGAGCACTTCCTTGGTAAGGAAGGGGTCATGAGTTCAAATCTCATCATTGGCTCTAAAAAAATAATTTAATAACCTTTTTGTAACACCTAATTAAATAACTTTTAAAATGGCAAAAGCAAAATTTGATCGTTCCAAACCACACGTGAACATTGGAACCATTGGGCATGTCGATCACGGAAAGACCACCTTGACAGCCGCCATCACGCTAAACTTAGCAGATAAAGGTCTGGCCACTTTCGCATCTTTCGACTCCATCGACAATGCTCCGGAAGAAAAAGAAAGAGGTATTACCATTAATACTGCGCACATCGAATATCAAACTGAAAATCGTCACTATGCGCACGTCGACTGTCCTGGCCACGCTGACTATGTTAAGAACATGGTTACTGGTGCTGCACAGATGGATGGAGCTATCATTGTAGTGGCTGCTACAGATGGCCCTATGCCCCAAACGCGCGAGCACATTCTGCTGGCACGTCAGGTAGGTGTTCCCAGATTGGTAGTTTTTATGAACAAAGTTGACTTGGTTGACGATGAAGAGCTTCTGGAACTCGTTGAGATGGAAATCCGCGACCTGCTGAGCTTCTACGAATTTGATGGCGACAATACTCCTGTTATCCAGGGTTCGGCACTTGGTGCTTTGAACAAAGAACCTAAATGGGTAGAAAGAGTTATGGACCTGATGGATGCTTGCGATTCCTGGATTCCATTGCCCGAACGCGACCAGGACAAACCATTCCTGATGCCTGTTGAAGACGTATTCTCCATCACTGGCCGTGGCACCGTAGCTACCGGTCGTATCGAAACCGGCATCATCAATACCGGCGATCCTGTGGATATCATTGGCATGGGTGCCGAAAAACTTAAGAGTGTTGTTACCGGAGTTGAGATGTTTCGCAAGATTCTCGACCGTGGACAAGCTGGCGACAATGCTGGTTTGCTGCTGCGCGGTGTCGATAAAAATGAAATTACCCGTGGGATGGTTATTGCTGCCCCGGGATCAGTTACACCACACAAGAAATTCAATGCAGAGGTTTACATTCTGAAAAAAGAAGAAGGTGGACGTCATACACCATTCCATAACAGATACCGTCCTCAGTTCTACTTTAGAACTACCGACGTTACCGGCGAGATCATGCTGCCCGAAGGCGTAGAAATGGTAATGCCCGGCGACAACCTGACCATCGAAGTAAACCTCATTGCTGCAATCGCGATGAGCAAGAACCTGCGCTTTGCTATCCGTGAAGGTGGCCGCACCGTTGGTGCTGGTCAGGTAACCGAGATTCTTGACTAATTTTAATAGGTGTTTGGTTATAAATAAAAAGGCGTTCCGGAGTAAAATAGTTACTTCCGGAACTCCTTTTGTTAAATCACAAATGCTACGGGTGTAGCTCAATTGGTAGAGCGATGGTCTCCAAAACCATAGGCTGTGGGTTCGATTCCTACCACCCGTGCCAATTCATATTAAGAAGAACCAATGGCAAAATTAAAAATAATAAATTACGCCAAGGAAAGTTATGATGAGCTGTTACACAAAGTTTCCTGGCCTTCATGGAGTGAACTGCAGAGTAGTGCTATCGTAGTATCCATCGCTTCCCTGATAATCGCGTTTGTGGTTTATCTGATGGACATTACATTCAGCAGCCTGCTCAAGGGTTTTTATACCTGGCTTTAATTACAGTCGGGTACACTTTTGTGGCAATCAGGTTACTTTATTCTTTTACAAACCTCAAGTAAACCTTTGGTATGAGTAATCACGAGAAAAAATGGTATGTAGTAAGAGCGATTTCCGGCAAGGAGAAGAAGGTGAAGGAATATCTCGAAAGTGAGATCAGCCGCCTGAACCTCCAGGATTACATCTCGCAGATACTCATTCCTACCGAGAAAGTTTATCAGGTGCGGAAAGGTAAAAAAATTAGCAAGGAACGCAACTATTTTCCTGGGTACGTATTGATTGAGGCCGCCCTATTGGGCGAAATACCTCACATCGTAAAAAATGTACCCGATGTTCTGGGATTTCTGGGCACGCGTGGCGAAGCCGATCCATTGCGTGAGTCGGAAGTGAAAAGAATACTTGGAAAAGTTGACGAACTGGCCGAACAGGGCGAGGAAATCAACGTGCCGTTTATTGTTGGCGAAACCGTTACCGTTACCGATGGACCTTTCAACAGTTTTAGCGGAGTGATCGAAGAAATCAACGAAGAGAAGAAGAAGCTGAAAGTGATGGTGAAAATATTCGGACGCAAAACACCGCTTGAGCTGGGTTTTATGCAGGTAGAAAAAGAATAGAATTTTCAAACTCATTTACCGGAACAACAAGCTGTTGTATCTGGCACATCTAATTAAGTAGAACGATAAAATGGCAAAAGAAGTTAGCGGATTAATCAAACTGCAAATCAAAGGTGGCGCAGCAAATCCATCACCTCCGGT
>SABY01000304.1 GCA_009928785.1 Clostridia bacterium
CGTAGATAAAGACTTTCTACTAGAACTGATCAAGCCATTCGTGAAAAAAGAAGATCCACGGACATCCAAGAAATGCAAAACACCGCACGGTGGATCTTCAATCGGCAATCTCATTCCGATAGATCAAGTTGCATGGCCACTAAGGATCAAAGAAAGGAAAGGCTCCGAGGTGTTCGGGAGTCATCCTAAGCATGATTCTAAACATGGAAAAAACTTTTCAGTCAACACATCAAAAAATTGTTGGCATTGTTTTAGGCATAAAAGCGGTGGCGGCCCACTCGAATGGTTGGCAGTTGAAGAGGGGATCATTACCTGCAAAGCGGCGGGGCATGGATGCCTAAATGGACAGCAACTTGCCCAAGTGATTAACATCGCGAAAGAGCGCGGATTCAATATCCCGGATCGACAAGAACCAGTGGTTGTGAAAAAGATGGACGACGACATTGCACCAATTATACCAGAAAACGTCCGAAGATGGTCAGACGACCTACCTTTCGGCATGCCGGGCGTTGATTCTGATCTAAGAACCTATCAAAAAGTCCTGAAAAAAGGCAAGGAGGACAAACCAGTAAAAGCAATAGTCTGTGATGGATATTGTGTCATAACAGAGGAAACCAGGGACGAAAGTGGAGAGGCGACGTTTACCCTTGAAGGAGCTGGCAGCAATGATGGCCATAGGTTTAGATGTACTGTTTCTGGTCGTGATTTTGCAGATAAAAGAAAGCTGCGCGGCATTTTGATGTCTCATTTCGGCGCGAGAAACAAAATTCGCGATCTCTGCGCTGAGATGATCCAAGACCTGACCATAGATGTTAAAAAACTGATATCAGTAGACGCGCCAATGTGGGTGAATGACCGGCTTGCGATACCTGGGTTGGATGATGATGGTTTCAAGTTTAATTTGTCGCGCAGGGTCCCTGCAGACCTATCGACCGGAGATGAACAAATTGGCATGGTTGCACTTGATCTGATCTTCAAAACATGGCCAGCAGACAAGGCAGCAATCCTTGTTACAACCAGTTTGGCATCCCCGGTATGCGCCAGATGGTTTTTAGAAGATCGTTTCGGAATAGCTTTAATAGGCACTTCTGGTCGTGGTCTAAAAACCGAGGCCCTAAAACACGCATTGGCCGTTTATGGCAATGGGTTTATGCGCGAAAAATCACTACTTCGATGGGGCGAAGGTGCGACTGGAACAGCAATACAACTGATAGCTGCTGCATGTGGTTGCCTGCCAACAGGTATCGACAACTACAAAGGGACACAAAAGGACGGTCCGTCCAAATTCGTATCCATTATTCACGTCCTTCTTGAAGGCCGGGAAAGAGAAAGAGCAAATCGAAACGCCAG
>SABY01000305.1 GCA_009928785.1 Clostridia bacterium
TGTGTTGATTGTGATGCCCCCACTGCCGACATCACCTTTCAGGTGGATATGAGTAACGAGGAAGTATCCCTCGACGGAGTACACGTAGTAGGTAGTTTCCAAGGTTGGAATCCGGGAAGCTCGCTGATGAGCGATGCCGGAAATGGTATTTATACTTTTACCGCCACCATCAATGTGGGTGAGCATGTTCTTTATAAATTCATTAACGGAAACGACTGGCCTTTTTCCGAAGTTGTACCTGCCGATTGTGGCGAAGATGATGGCTTTGGCGGATACAACCGCTACCTTGACGTTGCCGAAGAAAACACCGTGCTTGAGGTTGTTTGCTTTGGCAGTTGTGATGCTTGCGTCACCCCACCCTCAGGTGGAGGAGGAATGGAAACCTTTGATAATTTAACCATCACGGGAAGCAGCTATACCAATGGCACATTTTTAGGCCAGGATGGTTCGGAATGGACTTTTCAAAAGTGCCGCGGAGATGGTACCATTACCGGTAAATCAATAATGTTGGGCAGAAACCAGACCCCACAGTCCAACGTTTATTCAGGTACTATCCCCAATGGTTGCGGAACCATCGAATTCGACTTTATGCAGGCGTTTGGCACTGCTGTTAATCTGAATGTTTTGATTAATGATGTGGTTGTTGGAACAGTTACATCAAGTGGTGAGCAAAACGTTGTCAAACACTCGGATGTATTCCCTGTAAACGTTTCAGGTGATTTTGTTATAAAATTTATTAATGTAGCCAACAGTAACGGACAGGTTGTGATCGACAATGTTTCATGGACAGGTTCTGGCAGTGCTTTAAGTGTTGCAACACCTGTTTTTTCACATCCATCCAATGAGTATTTTAGTCCGGTCAACCTTGAAATTACCTGCGCTACCGAAGGATCAACTATTTATTATACACTGGATGGCAGCGATCCCGATGAAAGTTCAACCGAATATTCCGGATCAATTTACATCGATGCTACCACCGTAGTTAAAGCTATAGCTTACGCTCCCGATCTTGACCCAAGTGCTATCTCTGAAGTTAACCTAACCTTCCCTGCCGTTATTGATGTAGCCAACCTGGCCGCATTACGGGCTGCTTATTTTGATGGCGTAACAGATTATTTTAGAGTTACCGGCGAAGTGGTGCTTACCTTCCGGCAAACTTTCCGCAGCCAGAAAGTTATCGAAGATGCTACCGCCGGCGTCCTCATCGACGATTATGACGGGAAAATCACTACCTCTTATAATGTTTATGATGGCATAACGAACATCGTGGGTACGATCAGTGTGTTTGGCGGCATGTTCCAATTTGTACCTGCAAATGATCCTGGCGCTCCCACTTCTACC
>SABY01000033.1 GCA_009928785.1 Clostridia bacterium
GGCGCGGTAGAGGAACCAGCGGGCGTGTTCTATTTTGGTGGCCATGTCGGCAAGTTTAAAGGCGTTGATCTGGAATTTGGAGATAGGTTTTCCGAATTGGCGGCGCTCCTGGGCGTATTTCATGGCCAGCTCAAAAGCGCCTTGTGCAGCACCCAGTCCCATGGCAGCTATCGACAAGCGCCCGTTGTCGAGGGTGGAGAGCATTATTTTGGAGCCTTCGCCAACCTGGCCCAGCAGGTTTTCTTTGGGGATGCGGCAGTCGTCGAAGTAAAGTTCGGCGGTATCGGAGGCGCGCCACATCATTTTGCCGTGCATGGTAACGCGCTTAAATCCGGGCGTATCTTTTTCGACGATGAAGGTAGTGTATTCCTTGTGGCCGTCGTCGTGGGTTTTGGTGACGGTTTGTACGGAAGAGCCTACGGAGATGTCGGCAGAGCCATTGGTGATAAATATCTTGGAGCCGTTGATGATCCAGTGGTCGCCGTCGGGGATGGCGTTGGTTTTGGTGCCGCGCGAGTCGGAGCCGGCGTCGGGTTCGGTAAGGCCGAAACCCCAAAGTGCTTCGCCGGTACAGAGACGGGGCAGGTATTTTTGTTTTTGTTCTTCGGTGCCGTAATAGTATATGGGGCCTATGCCCAGGCTGTTGTGGGCGGCCAGGGTAGCGGCCTGGCTGCCATCTATGCGCGCTATCTCTTCCACAGCGATGATGTAAGCCAGGGTGTCCATGTTTTGGCCGCCATATTTTTCGGGCAGGTACATGCCAAACAATCCCAGCTCGCCCATTTTGCGGGTAAGAGCGGGCGAGAATTCTGCTTTCTCGTCGAGCGCTTGTGCCACGGGTGCTATCTCGCGTTCGGCAAAGTCGCGCACAGCCTGGCGTATCATCTTTTGGTCGTCGGTAAGCTCAAAGTTCATATTGTGTTGTGTTAGGTTTTTTGTAAGTAATTAGTCCCAAAAATAAATAAAATTTCATAGGTTGGTTGGTGTCAACGAGTAGGATTTGATTTCGCCGTAATTTGTTGTAATTGGTGGTAATTGATGGTAATTTGTTGTAATTGGTGGTAATTGGTGGTAATTTGTTGTAATTGGTAGTAATTTGTTGTAATTGGTAGTAATTTGTTGTAATTGGTAGTAATTTGTTGTAATTGGTAGTAAAGGTTTTTAAGATAACAGGCAATTTGAATTCTTTTTGAAGGGCAGAAAGATTTGCAATCCTACGCTCAAATGCAGATACAATTGTTTAAAATGGTCAAAACATCCTGAACGCTTTTGCTACTATTGCTAACCTTGTAGAACAGTGTGATTAGTTATGTTTTCTTTACTTTTGCCAAAATATTTTTAATAAAAACATTCCTGATGATGAAGATAAAAAAGTACTCCTTTTGGGTTCTGGCGCTGGCGCTGGTTGCCTATGGCTGCAATTCCCAAAATAGCAAGGACGCGACCACCGAAAGTGCTGACAGCACAGCCAATCCACAGCTTGTAAGCCATGTCAATCATCCCGACTGGTCGAAGAATGCGAACATTTATGAAGTAAATCTGCGGCAATACACCAGCGAGGGAACCATTGAGGCGTTTGTTGAGCACTTGCCACGGCTCCAGGAAATGGGCGTGGACATTTTGTGGTTGATGCCGGTTTATCCTATCGGCGAAAAAAACCGCAAAGGTGCGTTGGGCAGCTACTATGCAGTACGCGACTACCACGCCATCAATCCGGAATTTGGTACGATGGAAGATTTTAAGGCCATGGTTAAACGCGCGCATGAGTTGGGCATGAAAGTGATTCTCGACTGGGTGGCCAATCATACCGCGTGGGATCACGCATGGGTAGATGCCTATCCTGAATTTTACGACATCGACAGCACCGGCAGCATGTATGCACCTTTTGGCTGGGAAGACGTGGTGCAGCTTGATTATGCTAATGACGCTTTGCGCGATACGATGATCGGTGAGCTTAAATTCTGGGTGCGCGAAGCCGACATAGATGGCTACCGCTGCGATGTTGCAGGCATGGTGCCCACCGATTTCTGGGATCGGGCGCGGGGTGCGCTCGACCAGATCAAACCCGTTTTTATGTTGGCGGAAGCCGAAGAAACAGAACTCCTGGTAGATGCTTTCGATATGGATTATGGCTGGCATTTGCACCACCTGAGCAATCTGATTGCCCGTGGCGATACCTCTGCCGCAGTGATTGCTGAATATTTTGATCGTTTGGATGAAACCCAGCCGCAAGGGGCTTACAAGATGAACTTTACCACCAACCACGACGAAAATTCTTGGAACGGCACGGTGCATGAGCGCTATGGCGACGGTTTCAAAACATTTGCCGTGCTCATGGCTACCGTTCCCGGGATGCCGCTGGTGTATTCGGGGCAGGAAGCCGGCCTCGACAAACGATTGGAATTTTTCACCAAAGACCCCATCGACTGGAAGAATTATCCATTAAAAGATTTTTATAAAACCCTTCTTGATTTGAAACATCGCAACCAGGCACTCTGGAATGGCAACTTTGGCGGTGAATATGTTCCTGTTGAAACCGACAACGAAGCTGTGGTGGCTTTTACACGGACAAAAAATAATCAGTCGGTGCTTGTTATCCTTAACCTTTCCGCCGAGCCACACGACGTTACGCTGCAAGGCAGCACCTACGCCGGGGATTACAATGATGTGTTTGGTGAGAAAAAAATAACCATGCGCCACAACCATCAACTGCGACTTGAGGCCTGGGAATACCGGGTGTTTGACGGGAATGTTGGTGGATTGTAATGTTGTTGTTTTGAAATTTATGTGGGATGCGGCAAGTTCTTTAACCCTTAATTAGTGTCTGTTTTTAAAGTAAGGTTTATTGAGGAAATCCATAGCCCAGGCATTTATGGCAGAAAAAGCAAAGTATTTAGTGGGCTTTAGACCAAATAAAAGGATTGTAAGGATGAGTTCATTTAATGGTACTGACGTAATAGTTTTGCGGGCTAAAGCCCGCGGGTTTCTGGACGGGCTTTCTAACTCCGCCCTTAAGGACGGGGTTATTGAAATGCTACCTAAAAGGCAATAGTATTTCAGTAAGCTCTATCCCAAAATAATAGCATGTTATGAGGAGTTCAATGAAAGATAATGATGCAAAAGTAGATCGGGCTAAAGCCCGCCGGCTTCTGACAGTGCTAAACAAAATTAAAACACAATCATAAAAATAAAAATCGTTTTATGAAAAAACTTCTTTATCTCATTCTGGCGCTGCTTATTGCGGCTCCCGCTTTTCCGCAGTCGCAGATCAACAACAGCCTGGGAAACTTGAAAAACGTAAAATCCAATAAGTCAAAACAAACGTTTTCGTTCATCACCGACAACGGCACAGCCGAGGTAACCATTTACACACCTAATATCATTCGTGTGCGGATAGCCAAAACTTTTGATGCAGATGTGTCGTATGCCGTGGTGGGAGAGGTGACTCGTGGCGACTTTGACTATGGTGAAGACAAAACCCAATATTTTATCACCACCGATTCGATGCAACTGGTTATTGATAAAAATCCTGTACGTTTCACTTTCAAAACCAACGACGGACGTGTAATCTCGCAGGACGATCCAGCCTTTGGCACTTCCTGGATCGGCACCGAAGCTACCACCTATAAAGTGTTGCAGGAGGGCGAAAAGTTTATCGGCCTGGGCGAAAAGGCCGGCAACCTCGACCGCCGCGGCGAAGCCTATACCAACTGGAATACCGACAATCCGCATTACGACAACAACAGCGACCCGTTGTATGCTTCAATCCCTTTTTATATCGGGCTGCACCATCAATTGCGCTATGGCATCCTGCTCGACAACAGTTACCACACCGTTTTCAATTTTGGCGCTTCCAACGATCGCTTCTCCTATTTTTCGGCTGATGATGGTGAGATGGACTATTATTTCATCTGGCATACCAACGTAGCCGATATCCTGAAATCCTATACCTGGCTCACCGGACGCATGGAGATGCCGCCACTGTGGTCGCTCGGGTTTCAGCAAAGCCGCTGGAGCTACACCCCCGACACGCAGGTGCTCAATATTGCCCGTACTTTTCGTGAGAAAAAAATCCCTGCCGATGTAATCTATCTCGACATCGATTTTATGGATGATTACAAAATATTTACCTGGAACCCCGAAACCTTTCCGGATCCCGCCGGCCTGCTGAAACAACTGCGCGACATGAATTTCAGAACCGCCATCATCGTCGATCCGGGTATTAAAGTGGAGAAAGGTTACAAAGCCTACGATGAAGGTGTGGCCAATAATTATTTTGTAAAATATCCGGATGGCAAATTCTGGACGGCGCAGGTGTGGCCCGGCTGGTGTCATTTTCCTGATTTCACCAGCGAGCGTGTGCGCAAGTGGTGGGGATTGAGTTTTAAAGAAAACGTGGATTACGGTATCGAAGGCTTTTGGAACGATATGAACGAAATTGCCACCTGGGGACAGCAGCCGCCGCATCTGATACAGTTCGATTGGGAAGGAAACAAAACTAACTACCGCCAGGCCAAAAACGTATATGCCAACAACATGGCGCACGCCACGCTGGAAGGCACCAAAAAACTGATGAATGGCCGGCGACCGCTCAATATTACCCGTGCGGGCTTTGCCGGGCTTCAACGTTACACCGCCATCTGGACCGGCGACAACCAGGCCAACGACGAGCACATCCTGCTGGGCGTGCGCCTGGTAAATAGCCTGGGTTTGTCGGGAGTATCGTTTACCGGCTCCGATGTGGGCGGATTTGGCGGCAATCCTACGCCTGAGCTGTATGCCCGTTGGGTTCAGATTGGAGCTTTTACGCCTTTCTTCCGTGGACATACTTCCAAAAATACCGCCAGCAGCGAACCCTGGGTGTATGGCGAAGAAACCGAACGCATCGCCCGCAACTACATTCAATTGCACTACAACCTGCTGCCCTACCTCTATACTTACATGCAACAGTCGGTTCTTACGGGGATGCCTGTAAACCGCAGCCTGGCCATCGACTACACCGACGACGAAAAAGTGTTCTGGCGCATTTATCAAAACCAATATCTCTTTGGACCGTCCATGCTCATCGTCCCCACCGAAAGCACACGGCTGGCCACGGCTGCCTATTTGCCCAAAGGCGGATGGTACGATTTCTATTCTGACAAATATTTTACCGGAAACCAGGAAATTTATGCGGCCAGCCCGGTAGCACAATTGCCGGTATTTATCAAAGAAGGGAGCCTGATACCAATGCAATCGCCGGTGATGTTTACCGGACAAAAAGCATCCGATACCTTGATGGTGCATCTCTACCGAAGCCGCGACAGCCAGGACGTTTCGTGGGATTATTATGAAGATGACGGCGTAACCTACCAATACCAGGAAGGGAAATTTTATCAGCGGAAAATGGTCTATAAGCCGGAGATCAATGAGGTGGTTTTTGGTGAGAAAACCGGCAATTACGAAAGTAAATTCAAATACATACAATTGGTTTTTCATGGATTTGATGATGCCGATATGATGGTGAAGCTCGAAGGCAAGCCGCGCCGCAACCAGCCGGCAGCTTTTGATTTCAGTCGTGCCGCCGAAGAAATAGATTCGGCCGGTGCCGCGCTTTCTGATCTTCCATCAGTAGTTATTCCAAACGAGATCGGGAAGATGGTGGTGAGCTGGTAAAACTCAGATTGAAAAATACTTTTCCCACTTTTGGCTTCACTTAAAGAATTGCACCAGATTTGGCTATAGCCAAAAAAAGGAGTTCTTTGCAGTTGACAAATGCAATGGCATGTTTGAAATATTTCAACAGACAATTTTCGGAAAGTTTATCAGGTTTGGGATTGTAGGATTTTCCGGGCTTATCGTCGATTTTGGCTTTACCTGGCTCACCAAAGAAAAACTCAAAATCCAGAAATACGTTGCCAATGCCATTGGTTTTACGCTGGCAGCTACTTCTAATTACTACCTCAACCGTGTGTGGACTTTCCGAAGCGACAATCCTGAAATAGCTGTTGAGTTTTCACAATTTTTACTGATTTCCATTATCGGCCTGGCCATCAACACCCTCATTCTTTGGCTTATCGTCACCCGATTGAAATTCAATTTTTATCTTTCAAAAGTCTTTGCCATCATGGTGGTGATGCTGTGGAATTTTTTTATGAATCTCTATTACACATTTGCGTAAGCTGTTATAATTCATGTACGTCGTAACGCAGGTACACGCCTCAGCGTAAAGCGCCTGAAGGGATTTTAAAAATTATGCTGTTCGGAAAATCATCAATACGTCTTGGTCATCGTGGATGGAATAAGAATGGTGTAATCGGCAGTCTTTTTGTTTTCATCATCGAGCTTGTCGATATTGTCCTGCTCAACCGATGAGATGGTAATCATTTTTATTTCAGGATTCAGGTTCTTGATATACCAACAGATGCTTCCATAATTTCCGCAGTGATAGGCACCGTTAAAGTGCAAAAATAGCTCATTAGGCTCCAGGTCAAGGTTTTGAAGAATATACCAACCCATTGTTGCATCTTTAATCGCCTGTGCTTTGGGCAGGTTATCGTTGCTATGGTCGCCGGGCATATCACCCATCATATCCAGCATAGCCTTGTATGCCGGATGCTCCGGATCGTATGGTATGGGTAGTGGTGGCAGGAATTTTTTGGCTTCATCCGACAGCGAGTCCAATCCTTCAAATCCCCTTTGATGAACTACCGAGGCATAGCGACGGGGTATGTTGGTGGCGATAAATCGTAATCCGCTGTCTTTGGCAAATTCGAGCAACGGCTTGTAATCAGTCTGGTAATTATTCCAAAGCCTCACCTCACTCTCAAAGTTGCGCTGCCGGATGTCGCCGCGCAGGTATTCGTCGATAAGTAGTTGGTTGTCGTTTTCGAACATCTCTGCACCAAGCACCAGCGATTGGCCACGGGCAGCATACAAATCGCGGGTAAGTTCAAGCTGCAGCCAATGGCAGATGGGGTTGTTGTGCAACTCACCAAAAAGCACTACATCCGCTTGCATAGCATCGTGAAGAAGATTTTTGTATAGCGTTTCTTGTCCGGTTTTATCAAAAATCCGATAAGCCGGTTTATCCGATTTCATGGCCATTAGCGCAAGCATAAGTAATGGCAGCATAATAAATTTCAACTTTTTCATAGCAATGTTTTTTTTTGGTTATTAATCTTAGCAATCAAGTGTTCGCTTACCTCCGGGCTAATAGGTATCGAATGTCCGTGTGCATCCACTTTAACAAAAGTCATTTTGGTAGAACATACCAGCTCTTCGCTGCGGCTGGAAAAGTCGAACCGACGGGCTTCGAGGTAAAGCTGCAGCGACGACCTGCCCACACTAATCACCTTGCCGTAGATGCGGATGTGATCGCTGACTTTAACTGCTTTTTTAAAAAGAACCTCATCCATTTTTAAGGTCACCATATTTTGATGACAAGCCTCCTCAGCCGAAAGTGTGCCTGCTGCTTCGTCGAGCCATGAGAGCATGCGCCCGCCAAACAGGTTGTTGTTGACGCCGATGTCGCTGGCTTTGCAGATGTTGGTGGAGATAAGGCGCATAAAAAATAGTTTTTTAAAAAATAAAAAATAGCACTGCGTGCGCTATGCCTTTAAAAGCCCATTGGCCTCAAACATCAGTGGCAGCAACTGGCGGCAGGATTCGATTACCAGAATGGTGTTGTCGGAGCCAAGCATAATTACACGGATGTTGTGCTTTTGTTTTTTCTCGATTTCTGCCATCACCTGGCGGCACGATCCGCAGGGTGTTACTGCCGAATTGAGTTGAAAAGCCTTTGTGGAGGCAGTAATAGCGATGGCTTCTACAGCTACATCGGGAAAGTTGGCTGAGGTATAAAACAAAGCTACACGCTCGGCACAAAGCCCGGAAGGATAAGCCACGTTTTCCTGGTTGTTTCCTGTCACTATGTGGCCGTTGGAAAGGCGCAAAGCTGCGCCAACATTAAACAATGAGTAAGGTGCATAAGCTTTTGAGGCGGCTTCGGTAGCTGCCTGCAGCAATGCACGGTCGTCGGCAGGCAGCTCTTCCTGGCTGTTGTATGAAATCACAGTACTTGTTAATTGCAATTCTTTCATAGTACGCTTTTAGTCCTGATGTGCGAAGATATATATTTTGCGGCTAACCGCTCTTTGTGTAAGATAAAAAAGCCGGGTGAATCAATCGTTCAGCCGGCTTTTCGAATTTCGTTTTGATATCTAAAAATGTATTAGTCGATGGATGCTTTCGTAACGGTGCCATCCAGAATGGATGAATAGTTTTTCTGATCATTCAAAACTTCCACAGCTTTTTTTACTTCCGGATCGGTGGCAAGGCTTGCTATTACACGTCCGCGCTGGAAATAATACCGCGAGGCTATCTCCATCTTGAGCATTTCCGCTATCTCGGTGCGATGCGTGCGCAGGTCTTCGTTTTTGTTGTGTATCAGCTTTTGTTCGAGCTGGGTAAGTTCAGCGCTTATCTCATCATAATATTCTTCCTCTTCGGCGGTTTCTTTAAGCCGCTGCAGCGTTTTTTCGCTGTCGGTGGTGTATTTAAAGTCTTTGTTGTTGTTTACAAAATTGATAAAGTCCTCGTAGGTTTCGTCGCTGATAGCAAATTTGTCGGGAGGGGCAATGGAGTCGTGCTCGCGTGCATATTTATTAGCATAGTCGAAGATGACATATTGTATGAGCAGGTTTACCGAGATGGGGCTAAGCATCTCCGGCTCCATGATGATGTCGGGAGAAATGCCACCGCCGTCGAAAACTTTACGGCCTTTTTTGGTTTTAAATTCCGAAATCAATGAGTCGGGAACCTGATGTGCAAGGCCTTTGGTATCGCGGTGCGAATAGTCGATTTCCTGTATGCAGCGTCCGCTGGGGATATAATATTTGGCTACGGTCACTTTTACTTTTGAGTTGTAGCTCAGTGGCAATACGTTTTGCACCAGGCCTTTGCCATAGGTTCGCTGCCCGATCACCACACCCCGATCCATATCCTGAATGGCTCCTGAAACAATTTCACTTGCCGATGCCGAGGCATTGTCCACCAGCACTATGATAGGTATCTTCA
Source organism: Clostridia bacterium (assembly GCA_009928785.1). Classification (GTDB taxonomy): domain Bacteria; phylum Bacteroidota; class Bacteroidia; order Bacteroidales; family 4484-276; genus SABY01. The sequence goes on from SABY01000033.1 coordinate 9,058, forward strand.
TGTCTTCGGGCGCATCGCTGGTATAATAGGAATGATTGCGCACGGTTTCTTTGCCGCGGGTGCTCACCACCAGCTCGCCTTTGTCGGTAAAGATATTTACAATATTCACGGCCTCATTCAAAAGTCCGCCGCCATTGCCACGCAAATCCAGAATAATGCCCTGCATATCATTTTCCTGCTTTAGTTCCAAAAAGGCCTTTTTCACCTCTTTTCCTGCATCCTGCGTAAATCCCGACAGCTTGATGTAACCAACATTGTCGCTCACCATGCCATAATACGGAATGTTGTCGATGGTAATGTTTTCGCGCTTTAGTTGTACTTCAAAAGGTTTTTCCACACTGGGTCTTTCTACCAAAAGTTTGAGGGTAGTACCGGCTTCGCCTTTAAGGATGGTGCTTACCGCTTCGGTATCTTTATCGATGGCGGGTTTGCCATCTACCTCAAGGATGCGGTCGCCGGGGAGCAGGCCGGCCTTTTGTGCCGGGAATCCTTCGTAAGGCTCCGATATTACCACATAGTTGCCCTGCTTATGTATCAGCGCGCCTATGCCGCCATATTGGCCTGTTGTCAGGAGCTTGTAGTCCTCAATTTGCGATTCAGGGATGTAATTTGTAAACGGGTCGAGCGACTCCAGCATGGCGTCAATACCTGTCTTCATCAGCTCGCCGGGATTTATTCCGTCCACGTAGTTCATGTCGAGCTGTTTGTACAGTTCTGCAAAGATGTCGAGGTTTTTACTTATTTCGAAATCCTGATTTTTTTCCTGCGCCGTGGATACAAATGTGAGGGCAAATAACAGCATCAGCGTACTCAGGAAACGGGCTGCTATTCTTATCGATAATTGCCTTTTAGTCATTTTATGATATGTTTTAGGATGATGTTTTTTTGGTGATGTCGTGAATTAAACGGTGTATCGCCTGCTTTATTTTTCGCTCTGCCTGGCGGTATTCGGGCATTTCCCTGTTGGTGTAAATAAACACCAGTACAAGCTGTTTGTTTTCGGATTGCAAAGCTGTGTAGAGTTCAGCTTTGTTGAGCCGATAGGCTTCGCGCATCAGTCGTTTGATGCGATTGCGGGCAACGGCTTTTTTATGATTGCGCTTTGGAACGGTAAATAATACCTGTGCCGGTATTTCCGCAGCAAGCGAATCCTTGGCATCCAATTGCAGATAAATTATTTTAAACGGAAATTCAAAAAAGGAAACGCCTTTGTCGAATAGCTCCCCAATGAGGGATCGATGACAAAGGCGTTCAGTTTTCTTAAATGTTAGCGGCAGCATATCCGTTTGCATTGTTTGTAGCCGCACTTCTCCGGCCACCGATGGCATGCAATTTACATTCCCACCTTAAATCCATTTTTTTTGTACAGCTTTTCGATGTATTGTCCCAATGCCATAGTCATCGAGGGAGCCGATTTGGTAGGAGCATTCAGATTAAGCGTGAGGCCGGCTTCTTTCACCGCCTTGGCAGTGGTTGGTCCAAACACTCCTATTTTGGTTTCGCCCTGCTGGTACTCCGGAAAGTTTTTCTGCAACGACTTCACCCCCGACGGGCTGAAAAAGATGATCATATCATAGCTATGAATATCCAGTTTGGAAAGATCGCTGGCCAGGGTGCGATAAATTACTGCTTTTGAGTATTTAATATTGTTGTCGTCAAGCTGCTTTGTAAGCGACTGCTTATGAATGTCGGAGCAGGGCAGCAGGAAATTTTCATCTTTATGTTTTTTGATGATATCCATCAAATCGTTGAAATTTTGATGGCCATGAAAAATCTTACGCTTGCGAAACTGAACATATTTCTGCAGGTAAAAAGAAGTAGATTCTGAGATGCTGAAGTATTTCATTTCATCAGGAACCTCTACGCGCATTTCTGTGCACATCCTGAAAAAGTGATCTACAGAGTTGCGGCTGGTGAAGATTACAGCGCTGTGATTTAGTATGTTTACTTTGTCTTTGCGAAAGTCGCGCGCCGGAATGCCTTCTACTTTGATAAATTTTTGAAAATCAATATTCAGCTCATATTTTTCGGCGAGCTCACTGTAAGGGTTGCGCGCCGGATCAATCGGTTTAGGCTGGGAAACGAGAATATTCTTTACCATTAATCAATTTTTTTTTGGAAATTAATTTCTTTTAAAAGTCCCGTTATTAACTGGTTTTTTAACCTGTAATAAATTTTAATACAATAATTACCGGCAAAATTTCGAGGCCGCAAAGGTATATAAAATTTTGATAAAGTGAATATTTTCTGGATTCAAACCCAATAAGAACGCTACGGAAAAGCCGGAATAAGTACAGCAATACTGCTGATATAGTGGCCGCCAGCAGAGGCATCTGGCTGGTGGAATACAGCGAAAAAAGTAAAAAAGGAATCAGGGTGATGGTGGCCACCTGGTTCATAAAAGTTGTATTGGCCAAATATTCACGAACCAAAAAGTTGTTTTTAAAAATAAAACCAACCAGACGCATCAGCCATCTTTTTACAAGAAGGAGTATCGCAATGGCGGCTGCTGCTGCGGCTATCTGCTGCCAGAGCGATAGCTGAAGCGGAAACCGCAAAAAATGATAGACTTCGTTCCATTGAAAAACAAAAGTAGTATATACCAGCAACGATGCAACAAACAGCAGCGCAGTGGAGCCGCCCGGCAAAAGATCGCCGTCGCGGTAGAGCTGCCTGAAAAGTGGCCGAGACGTTAGGCTGCGCCAAATGTTGGTGAAAAAGTTCTTTTGCGTCAGGCGCAATATCGAAATGATCAGCAGCGCAATGCCCAGGGTAAGCAACTGCCATTGCGAATAATTGTGGATGAGTGGCTCGGGCTTAATATGTCTAGCCGGTGCAAGTTGTGAAGTGATAAAACGATGTGTTGCCGGAGATTCTGCGGTGGTGTCGGCAGTGTTGTCGCTGGCAGCAAAAGCTGCCAAGGCCTGCTGCCAGCCATGCTGTGGTGTTGGCAACGAGTCCGTCGAAAACAGACTATCGGGTAAAACAACATACATAGAAACGATAGTATCCACAGGCTTTGCGCAATAATTTTGGCAAAAGTATAATTTCCCCCGGCAGACGCCCGGGTTTTTACCATCATTTATTCTTTCATCTCAGAACTGCCGGCTGCGGTCTGCCGGCTGAGGACTGCTGGCTGAGTACTTCCTCCTGTGGACCGTATCAAAGTCCGCCACTCGGTGGGATGTCAACCCTGAAATAGAAATGGGGAAATCGATGTCGCCCCGTTGGGGCTATGAGGTTTTTTTTCATTACGTCCAATTACAAAGCGCTACGCACTTTGCTAATGATGTCGCCCCGTTGGGGCTATGAGGTTTTTTTCATGACGTTTAATTACAAAGCGCTACGCACTTTGCTAATGATGTCGCCCCGTTGGGGCTATGAGGTTTTTTTCATGACGTTCAATTACAAAGCTACGCACTTTGCTAATGATGTCGCCCCGTTGGGGCTATGAGGTTTTTTTTCATTACGTCCAATTACAAAGCGCTACGCACTTTGCTATTGATGTCGCCCCGTTGGGGCTATGAGGTTATTTTCATGACGTTCAATTACTACGCACTTTGCTAATGATGTCGCCCCGTTGGGGCTATGAGGTTATTTTCATGACGTTCAATTCCAAAGCGCTAGCACTTTGCTAATGATGTCGCCCCGTTGGGGTTATGAGGTTATTTTCATGACGTCCAATTACAAAGCGCACTTTGCTAATGATGTCGCCCCGTTGGGGCTATGAGGTTATTTTCATGACGTTCAATTACAAAGCGCTACGCACTTTGCTAATGATGTCGCCCCGTTGGGGCTATGAGGTTTTTTTTCATGACGTTCAATTACAAAGCGCTACGCACTTTGCTAATGATGTCGCCCCGTTGGGGCTATGAGGTTTTTTTCATGACGTTCAATTACTACGCACTTTGCTAATGATGTCGCCCCGTTGGGGTTATGAGGTTCTGGCTGAGGTCTGCCGGCTGCTAACTGCCTGCTTTCCTAAAAAAATCCTGTACAATCTGCATGTTTAATTAATAAAATATTTATTTTCGTGAGCTATTGCAAAAGCAACATCTTTTTTTTTAAAACACAAAATACAAAACCAGTATGTTTAACCTCGTTATTTTTGGAGCACCCGGATCGGGCAAAGGAACACAGAGCGCTATGATTGCCAAGCGGTACCATTTTGCACACATCTCTACCGGCGACATTTTTCGCAGCGAAATTAAAAATAAAACGCCTTTGGGTATGCGCGTCAAAGAGGTCATCGATAGTGGTCAACTGGTTTCCGATGAGCTGCTGATGGAAATAATCGAAAATGCCATGGCCAAAGCCAGCAACCCCGATGGATTTATTTTTGATGGTTTTCCGCGTACGTTGCGCCAGGCACGCGACATGGATGCTATGCTTCATCGTCACAAAACATGCGTTAGCCTGGTGTTGGCGCTGGATGTAAATCGGGAGGAGATTATTTCCCGCCTGCTCAACCGCGCTCAGGAGCAAGGGCGTGTTGACGATACCGAGGCGGTGATTCGCAAGCGGCTAGAGGTTTACCAGAATCAAACAAGCCCACTTATCGATTACTATAAAAATCAAAGCAAGTTTACTTCAATAAATGGTGTTGGAACCCTCGACGGTATTTTTGCTGAAATTTGCCACACCATCGACCCGCATCTGGCCGATGCGGAGCCTACTTTATAATTCCTTATTTACGGAAACGTTGGTGTCAGAATCGTATTCGACCTGAAATCCCAGTTTTTTAAAAACCGAGATCATCGCTTTATTGTCTTTGGTGGTTTCGGCAAAAATGCGCTTGAAATTATTGGAACGCGCTATTTCGGTACAATATTCCGTAAGTATTTTTCCCAGGTCTTTGCCTTGCCAGTTGTCGGTAATTAATACAGCATATTCCACCGTTTCCAGATCGGGGTCGCCAATAAGGCGACCTACGCCGATGAGTTTGCGTCGTCCTTGTTCCTCTATCTCGGCCACAATGGCAAGCTCACGCGCATAGTCGATATAACAAAACTGTGTGGCAATTTCGTGTGAATCGAAGTGAAAATTGTATCTGAACCGCGAATAGATGGCCTCTTTGCTACAACTGCCCAGTAGCTCAAGCCACATGGGTTCGTCTTCGGGTTTGATAGGGCGTAGCAAAGCCGGAGTACCATCGCCAAGCGTTACCTTTTTTATGTATCGCTCAGGATAAGGGCGCAAAATAAGATGCGAATACTGCTGCACGGGATTTTTCAGCGTTTCTTCGTCGATTACCACGCGGGCATCGAGTGCTACCACATCATCGGCGGTGACTATTATTGGATTAATGTCGAGTTCTTCAATTTCTGGATAGTCGGCTGCCAGATACGATAAGCGTATCATCACCTCCACCAATTTGTCGATGTTTTTGGGCGCCCGTCCACGGTAACCTTTTAGCAGCGGGTAAATCTTGAGCGACTCTATCATCTGGTTGGCCAGCCGTTCGTTTAGCGGTGGGAATTCCAGCCGCTGATCCTGGTGCAACTCGGCTTCGATACCACCCATCCCTATTAGGATTACCGTGCCGAATACGGGATCCTTTTTAATACCTAAAATCATTTCCACAGCGTCTTCTATGTCGATCATTTTTTGCACCGTTACGCCGTTGATCTTTATTCCGGGCCGGCGTTTATTCACCCTCTCGATCATGCTGTGGTAGGCTGCTGTAAGGATGTGGTCGTTTTCCAGATCGAGCATTACCCCGCCAACATCCGATTTGTGCGTTACTTCCGGCGAATCGATTTTCAACACCACCGGATAACCGATTTCGTTGGCAACTTTTACGGCCTCATCTGACGAATTCACCAGAATGGGTTTGGTGGATTTTATGCCATAGGCATTAATGAGCGCTTTGGCATCTGCAATCGATAATATTTTTTGTTTTGGGAAAATTTGATTGACAAACTTTTCGCGCAATGTCTGCCGATCATAATGAAACGACAGCGGCACCTCTTTGGGTGTTTCAAAAAGCGCCTCCATGTTTCGCGAATAATCCACCATTGTCATAAATGCACGCACGGCTTGTTCGGGGGTTTGGTAAGCAGCCACCCCGGAGCTGTTGAACAAAGTCATGGCCTCGCTCATGCTTTGTCCGCCAAGCCAGTTGGCCATGATGGGTTTGGAGGTGCTTTCCGAGAGGCGAATGATTTCGCGTGCAGTTTCGGTGGGCTGCGTCATGGCTTGCGGAGTGGCGATCACCAGCACAGCATCCACATTCGGGTCGTTCATCACTATTTCGGTAGCTTTGGCTATGCGCGCCGGTGGGGCATCGCCCAGCACATCCACCGGATTGTTGTGCGACCAATAAGGTGGCAACACATCGTTGAGCTTTTTCATGGTTTCGTCGGTGAGCTTGCCGAGTTTACCGCCGCGAATCATCAGGCTGTCGGTGGCCATCACGCCGGGGCCACCGGCATTGGTAACAATGGCCAGGTTGGGGCCTTTGGGTATGCGCTTGCGCCCGATAAAATCAGTAAAATCGAAAATATTACCAATATTATAAACCCGTGCTATGCCAGCCCTGCGGAACAAGGCGTCGTAAATAGTATCTTCGGAAGCCATGGCGCCGGTGTGTGAGGCTGCCGCTTGTGCCGATTCCGGGAAACGTCCGGCTTTGTAAACGATAATGGGTTTTTTGCGTGCAAAAGCTCTTGCTGCCGTTACAAATTCCTGCGCAAAAGTGATCGATTCCACATACAAAACTATCGATCGGGTATTGGGGTCTTGCCCAAAATAATCTATCAGATCACCAAAGCCAACGTCCATCGTGTTTCCGATAGAAACAAAATAGGAGAACCCGATTTTTTCGGTGTTGGCCCAGTCGAGCACTGACGTGCACAAGGCGCCCGATTGGGATATGAAAGCTACGCTGCCGGCAAGTGGCATGGAGTTGGCAAAACTGATGTTGAGTTTTTGCCCCGGAATGATGATGCCCAGACAGTTGGGGCCAATCACGCGCATCTCGTACTTTTTGACGATCTGTTTCACTTGGTTTTCCAGCTCTCTGCCTTCGGCGCCCACCTCTTTAAAACCTGCCGACATAATAATCACGCCTTTGATGCCTGCCTCCCCGCACTCCTCGATTATTTGCGGAACAGCGCGTGCGTTGGTGGTGATCACTGCCAGGTCGGGTGTCTTGGGCAAACTTTTTACATTTGGATAACAAGGGATGCCCAGCACTGCTTCATGTTTCGGATTTACGGGATATACTACGCCCCGAAAGCCACCTCCCACTAAGTTGCGCAAGGTGAGGCCGCCCACGGTGTTGGGGTCGGCTGGCACACCGATCAGGGCGATGCGCTGTGGCTTGAAGATGCTGTTGAGTTTACGGATACCCATAGTTGTTGGTGCTTGTGATGATCAAAAAGACGCTCGATTTGAGTTTGACAAAAATATCAAAAGTACCCGGATTAAGTGGAAAAAAACGTATTCGAATCGAGAGGCAGCGTGATTGTGTTTGTTCTCTGGGGTTTGACCACTATTCTGTTGGCAGCAATCCCTCCCAAAGCCCACGTCCAAAAGTAGCTACACGGATTTTGCCCGACTGTTCGTTAATTTTTATCTCTGTTACCCTAACGTGCGGAAAACCTGTAACTTGCTGCCAGGAGCCTTGGCTGGTTTTGGTGTAAAGTCCGCGATCGGTTCCCAGCCAAATGCGTTTTGATGTGTCCTTGCTTATCGCAATAGCATTGACAGGATTGCTGGCAAAAACGCCTTTTGCATCGGCATTATTCCATGTGGCGCCGCCATCCGTCGAGTGCCAAATCCTGTACTGGGGCATGATTCCCAGATAAGTAATCCACAGCTCCTCCGGATTGTCGGGCAGTAAGGCAATGCTGCTGATGATTGCCAAAGTATCGTCATCGTCGTATTGTCCGGGGTAGGTGATGGGTTTAAAAAATGGTTCTTCTGCATCTATCCCCTGTAAGCCGCCACGCGAAGATTTATATAAACCCGATGGCAACTGCCACGTTTCCGTCGGTGGATTTTGCTGCCCACCCGTTACCACATAAATAATATCGGCGTCTTTTCTGCTGATCTCCATTTCGGTGATTTGCCGGCGCCAGCTCTGAGTTTCTGTCTTGAACAAATCCGATTGGCGCACCCAGATGCTGTCGGGGCGATCGAGTGTAGATGGGTTTTCGATGCGTTTACTATAGATTTCACTAAACCCAAACCAGGCATCGCCGGTAACTGGATGGTTTACCAATGGAAAAGTCTTGGTGGCAATGGCTGTGTGTTTTTTTACCTGGGAGTCAAAGGGGAGCTTGGCAGATTCGTGCGTGGTTTTAAAAGTTTGGTAATTAAATTTTTGCAACGATTTGTCGTGCATCGAAACATAGATAGACCGGCTGCTGTCGTCGATGCGGGTGGTAAAGCCGTCGCCGCCGGCAATAAAATGCCATCGGTTGCCCAGCGTGTCGAGGTGCACCAGCGCGCCATTGTCCTGCGTGCCGATTACAAACAGATCATCGTCGAAGGCGGCATCATCAAACGACCACAGCGTGGCAACGCCCAAACCTTCGTTTTTATACTCCCATCCGCCGGTGCCGGTATTGGGCATCGTTTTAACGCTGACACCCCCATGGTTGCCACAAAAAAGTTTAGGATTTGCAACGTTGGGCTGAAAAGCAAGATCGTGAATGTCGGCGTGGAAACCGTCGCCACAGTAAGGCGAACGCAGTCCAAATTTGGTGCTTTCGATATTTTCACTTCCCATTAGCCTTGAATTGCCATAAAACACCGCATCCCCATCCACCGGCGAAACAGCCAGCGCTATCCAGTGCTGGGCAAAATAGGTGTGTCCTGATGAAAAACTGGTGTGGATGATGCGCCAACTGCCGGATTCGTAAATGGCAATATGCGCCCCAAGAATAGTTTTACCTTTTACCTGATGATGTCCCAGAATGTAAGCATAAAGTCGCTCCGGTGCTGCCGGCGACACAGCCAGATTGATACGTCTGACAATGAGCGAATCGGGCAAATTATCAAGGTCAAGACCGGTGTGCGACCCGGTGAGCGAATGCCAGGAGCCACCGCCATTTTCTGAGATAAAAATGTCCTGACCCGAAGCATAGGCCACATTAGCGTCGCCGGGTTTAAAGGCGATGCCTCTGGTGTCGCGTTTATTATTATCAATATTTTTGAAAGCATTTTCCCATTTTACCTCTTTTGCTGTGGCGTTGTTGGTGCGGATGACGCCGGAGGTAGTTGCTATCAGAATCTGATCGGGATTCAGCGGGTTGATCACCATCTTTCGGCACATGCCCCCGCCAGCAAAAAATTCCAAAAAGTTGCCGGAGATGTTCTGCCAGCTTTCACCATAGTCGTTGCTTCTATAAACTCCGCTGGTATGCAACGGGTTTATCTGTGCCCAGTTGGGGTTGTAACCATCGTCGATGCCGCCGTCGCCGTAACCGGTGCACACAAAAAGCTGGCGCCGGTCGAAGGGATTGATGCAAACATCGGCAACAGATGTAGAGGGCAGAAAGTCGGTATTGACGCTGCTCCAGTTTTCCCCGTCATCTTCACTGCGCCACAATCCACCAAAAAAGGAGCAGGCATAAATGGTTCGGTTTTCTTTACCATCATACATCGGATCAAAACACAAACGATTGACCTGCCCCACGCCGTAGGTGTTGGAGCTGCTTACCGGATTGGGCATCCCCCACGGCCCCAGTGAGCGCCATTGCATATCCCCGATAGTTGCAGCAGGCTGTTCGGGAACACGAGAAGTATTTTGCGAAAGCAAGAAATTAGGCAAAACAATAATAAGCAGGATGGGTGTAATGATGAAAAACGAAAATTTGAATGGTTTCATAAAGATGACTTTTGTAAGAAATGGTGCGTTGTTTCCAATAATTATTCCTAAAATGCAACTAACTGATTGCAAATGGTTCAGGTTGTTTTGGTCGCTAATATTAACAAACATTTAATAATCGACCCTGCTTTGCGGCGGGATAATTTATAATTTTGCACGCTCAAAAAAAACTATAGTATTGAAATTCAAACTATAAAACACTAAATAATAAATTTTTTATCATGAGTAAGAAACAGGAAAAGTTCGTCTATTTTTTTGGTGATGGCAAAGCCGAAGGTGATGCAACGATGAAGAATCTGCTGGGTGGCAAAGGCGCCAACCTGGCCGAAATGAATTTGATTGGTGTGCCCGTTCCTCCGGGTTTTACCATTACCACGGAGGCTTGCACGCTTTACAACGAAAAAGGAGCAAGCCATATATTTGATAAAATTGATAAGGAAGTAAAACAAGCTGTTGCACGTGTGGAGAAGATCATGGGTACCAAATTTGGCGACAAAGACAATCCCTGCCTCTTATCAGTTCGCTCTGGTGCCCGCGCCTCTATGCCCGGCATGATGGATACAGTGCTTAATTTGGGTTTAAATGACGAAGCTGTAAAAGGTATCGCTGCCAAAACCGGCAACGAACGTTTTGCCTGGGACTCCTACCGTCGCTTTGTGCAGATGTTTGGCGACGTGGTAATGGGTATGAAACCGGAGTCGAAAGAAGAAGAAGACCCCTTTGAGGTAATAATCCATCAGGTGAAACAAGAGCGCAAAATCGAACGCGACATTGATCTCACACCTGCCGATCTGAAAGAGTTGGTAACCCGTTTTAAAAAAGCCATCAAAGAAAAAACCGGCAAAGACTTCCCCACCGACCCATGGGATCAGTTGTGGGCTTCTATCAGCGCTGTATTCGATAGCTGGATGAATAACCGTGCGGTAGTTTACCGCCGTCTCAACAATATCCCCGCCGAATGGGGTACTGCCGTCAATGTGCAGGCCATGGTATTTGGCAATATGGGCGCTAATTCCGCTACTGGTGTAGCTTTTACACGTGATGCCGGTACTGGCGAAAATCTTTTTAATGGCGAATATCTCATCGACGCACAAGGCGAAGATGTGGTGGCTGGTATCCGTACCCCACAGCAGATTACCAAAGAAGGATCGCAGCGCTGGGCAACACTCCAGGAAATTAGCGAAGAAGAACGTAAGAGCGATTTCCCGTCACTCGAAGAGTCGATGCCCGTGGTTTATAAGCAGCTTTTCGATACACAAAAAGCACTCGAAGATCATTATCGCGACATGCAGGATTTGGAATTTACGATCCAGGATGGTAAGCTTTGGCTGCTGCAAACCCGTAACGGTAAACGTACGGGCGCTGCGATGGTCAAGATCGCTATCGATCTGCTCGCAGAAAAGAAACTCAAAAAGCGCGAAGCACTGCTACGTGTTGAACCCAATAAACTCGATGAGCTGCTGCATCCCGTTTTCGATGAAGAAGCCATTCGGAAAGCCAATGTTGTGGCAAAAGGATTGCCCGCCTCACCGGGTGCCGCCACCGGACAAATTGTTTTCCATGCCGACGAAGCCGAAGAATGGGCTGCCAAAGGCAAACAGATAGTGCTGGTGCGTATTGAGACATCGCCCGAAGACCTTAGCGGAATGCACGTTGCAGAGGGCATCCTCACCGCCCGTGGTGGTATGACTTCACATGCTGCCGTGGTGGCGCGCGGTATGGGAAAATGCTGCGTCTCCGGAGCCGGTGCAATTAAAATTAACTACAAAGAACGCACACTCGATGCCGGTGGTAAAATCTTTAAAGAAGGCGACTGGATTTCACTCAATGGTACCACAGGCGAGGTGTACGAAGGTCGTATCAAAACCATCGATCCCGTTCTTAGCGGCGATTTTGGTAAACTCATGGACATGGCCGATCAGTTTTCGGATATGCTGGTGCGTACCAACGCCGATACGCCAAACGATGCCTCGGTGGCACGCAATTTTGGCGCACGCGGTATTGGTTTGTGCCGTACCGAGCACATGTTTTTTGAAGGCGAACGAATCAAAGCTATGCGTGAGATGATTCTGGCCGACGACGAAACCGGTCGCCGCAAAGCCCTCAAAAAACTTCTTCCTATTCAGCGCGAAGACTTCGAAGGAATATTCGAGGCCATGCACGACCTGCCCGTTACAGTTCGCCTGCTCGACCCACCGTTGCACGAGTTTGTGCCTCACGACGAAAAAGGCCAGAAACAGATGGCTGAGATTATGGGCGTGAGCGCTGAGGTGATAAAAGCAAAAGTGGACGAATTGAGCGAAGTAAACCCGATGCTCGGACACCGTGGCTGCCGCCTGGGCAATACCTATCCCGAGATTTCGGAGATGCAGGCTCGCGCCATCATTGAAGCTGCGCTCAATTTGAAAAAACGTGGCATCGTGGCCAAGCCCGAAATCATGATTCCCCTCACAGGCACTCTGGCTGAGATGAAGATGCAGGAAAATATCGTTCGGGAAACCATTGCTAAAGTTTTTGAAGAGAAAAACGATACCATCGAATTTCTGGTGGGAACAATGATAGAAGTGCCTCGCGCTGCCCTGGTAGCCGACGAGATTGCCAAATCAGCCGAGTTTTTCTCTTTTGGAACCAACGACCTCACGCAGATGACTTTTGGCTATTCGCGCGACGACGCCGGAAAATTCCTCGACGTGTATCTCAAAAAGGGCCTGCTCAAGGTTGACCCTTTTCAGGTAATCGATCAGGAAGGTGTTGGCCAGTTGATGCGCACCGCTGTGAAAAAAGGTCGCAAGACCCGCAAGAATATCAAGATCGGTATCTGCGGCGAACATGGCGGCGAGCCTTCGAGCGTTGAGTTTTGCTACTCGCTGGGCTTTAGCTATGTGAGCTGTTCTCCCTATCGCGTGCCCATCGCACGTCTGGCCGCAGCACAATCGCAGATAAAAGAAAAGATGCTGAAAAAAGGCGACAAGAAGAAAGTTGACAAGAAAATTGTTGACAGAAAAAAAGCCGGCAAAAAGAAAGTTGACAAGAAAAAAGCCGACAAGAAAAAGGCTAAATAGAGCCATTGTGTTGGCTAATGAATAAACAACAAGTTGAGGCTGCCGCAGATATTCTGCAGGCAGCCTTTTCTGCTTACAATGCTTCCCGCTGTGGCCGTTAATTTTATTTAAATTGGAAGACAAGTTGGATAAAAAATAAGAAATTTGCCGCTTTCCGAATTATGGCCTTCACCTGAACAAGAGATTAGCAATTAATTTATTAATAATAAACTTAGAAATTTTAAACACCTATTATCATGGATAAATCGTCGATGAACGAAAAGATTAAAAACCTTGTACACAACCACGCCAAAGCACTTGTAAACATTCCTCGCCGTGAGCTGATACGCGAGTCGGTTGACAATCGCGAAGCTATCATCGCGCAATCGGGCGCACTGGCCACCTGGACGCCAACGGAATCTACCGGGCGCTCGCCCAAAGATACCGTAGTTGTGAAACGCACCGAAAGTCAGGACAAGATCGACTGGTCGTCGCCCAACAATGTGCCCATCACAGCAGAGACTTTCGACATGCTCTTTGAAGATGCCGTGGCGATTCTTGGAAAGAAGGCTAAGATATATGAAAACGATCGCGTAGTTGGTGCCGACAGCAGCTATGCTTTGCCCGTGAAAGTTGTTACCGACAAGGCGCTTCATTCACTATTTGTTGACAACATGTTTCGTCCTATTCCTGATGATATCAACACAAGTATTTTTTATCAAAATGGCTACCAGCTCCTGGCTTTGCCTTACGATAAACTGGATAGTAAAAAATATGAAGGCCGCTTACGCAAAATGCCCGACGGAAGTACCTCCAATATGGTTGTAGCCATGGATATGGATCGTCGCCTGGGCGTGATCATTGGCTCGGCTTATTGCGGAAGCATCAAAAAGTTGATTTTTACGGTGATGAATTTCTTGCTTCCTTTTGAGGGAATTTTGCCATTGCATTGTTCGGCTAACGAAGGCCCCGATGGAAAATCGGCGCTGCTACTCGGATTATCGGGAACCGGCAAAACCACGCTTTCGGCCGATCCCAATCGTGCCTTGCTCGGCGACGACGAACATGGCTGGAACGACCAGGGTATTGCCAACTTCGAATACGGCTGTTACGCTAAAATGATCGACATCGACCCATCCAAAGAGCCTGACATCTATGACGCTGTGATGCACAAAGACGACTATCTGAACCACGGTTCGATTGTAGAAAATGCAATGATTTACCCCGATGGGAAATTCGATTATTACGACGATCGTTTTACCCCCAACTCGCGCTCATCCTATCTGTTGAAATATCTGAAAAATATTAAGGAATCGTCGGTATCCACACACCCCAGCACCATCCTATTCCTCACTGCCGATGCTTACGGAGTGTTGCCTCCCGTTTCCAAACTCGACGCCGATCAGGCCATGCTGTGGTTTTTGATGGGCTACACCAGCAAACTTGCAGGTACCGAAACCGGTGTAACTGAGCCGCAGGCTACCTTCTCACGTTTCTTCGGTCAGCCATTTATGCCGGCCAATCCCGATGTTTATGCCGATATGTTGGGACAAAAAATGGAGAAACACAAAACACAGGTTTACCTCATCAATACCGGCTGGAGTGGTGGCGCTTATGGCGTTGGTAAGCGAATGGACATAAACCTGACGCGCAAAATGGTGGACGCTGCCCTCAATGGTTCGCTGGATAACGTAGCATACGATTACGATGAGCTTTTCCATCTGAATGTGCCCAATTCGTGTCCGGGCGTACCTGCTGAAATATTAAAACCCAAAAACACCTGGGTGGACAAGCAAGCTTATGATACACAAGCCAAGATGCTGGCCAAGAAATTCAGCGACGCTTTCGATAAAGCCTATGGTGACAAAAACATCAAAGAAAGTGTAGTTGAGATGTGCCCCGGCAAGTAAGCTGTGGTATGGATTTACAACAACAACAAAAAGGTCGGCCTGGCAACAGCAGCCGGCTTTTTTGTTAAGAAGAGAAGGTAGAAGGTAGAGGATAGATGGTAGAGGTTAGATGGTAGAGGATAGAAGGTAGAGGATAGAAGGTAGAGGTTAGAAGGTAGAGGTTAGAAGGTAGAGGTTAGAAGGTAGAGGTTAGAAGGTAGATTTTTGATTTACGATTTACGAATGACGATTTACAAAAAACGATTGTTAATTTAAGAATGCCGATCCGCACAGCCTGCCCCGCCCATGCGGGGGACGTGCGTCTGAATACCAACCGCACGGTGGTGCGTCCGGAAACACAATTGAACGACGAATTTAATAAAATAAAAAAATAGTTGAAAATGGGCATAAAAGAAAATTTGATCAGACTGCGCAAAGAAATTCCGGAATCGGTGAAGCTGGTGGCGGTGTCGAAAACAAAATCTGTGGAAACGATCATGGAGGCCTACCATGAAGGGCAGCGGATTTTTGGCGAAAACAAGGTGCAGGAGTTGGTGGAAAAACAGGCACAGATGCCGGCTGACATCCGGTGGCATTTTATCGGGCATTTGCAAACCAATAAGGTGAAGATGCTGGTGCCGGTGGTAAGCATGATTGAGGCGGTGGACAGCCTGAAGCTGCTGCGCAACATCGACAAAGAAGCGCAGAAGATAAAGCGACGCGTGCCTTGTTTGCTGCAGTTTCATATTGCCGAAGAGGATACGAAGTTTGGTCTGGACATGGCGGAAGCGGATGCCATGCTAAAGCAAATAAATATGGCGGAGATGACGGGTGTGCAAATTGCTGGCGTGATGGGCATGGCCACCTACACCGAGAACGAACAACAGGTTAGTAGGGAGTTTGCACATCTGCATCAGATTTTTGATGACCTCAAAACCAGGTATTTTGCCGATGATCCGGCTTTCGGCGAGATAAGCATGGGCATGTCGGGCGATTACCAAATTGCCATTGCGCAAGGAAGTACAATGGTGCGCATAGGCAGCCTTATTTTTGGCGAACGCAATTATCCATAATCTATCGTTGGCTGTTGTGCCTTTGTTCAAACGGAAAGTTACAAATCACAAATTATAGATTCCAAATAAATTCCAAAAAACAAATTTCAAAAGCACCCACCAGTTTGGTTTTTGGATTTTTGATATCTATTTGTGATTTGATTTATTGGTTTTTGAAATTTATTTGTGATTTGTCTTATTCTCCATTGGAATTTATTTGTGATTTGATTTATTGTTTTTTGAAATTTATTTGAGATTTGTCTTATTCTCCATTGGAATTTATTTGTGATTTGATTTATTGGTTTTTGAAATTTATTTGTGATTTGTCTTATTCTCCATTGGAATTTATTTGTGATTTGATTTATTGGTTTTTGAAATTTATTTGTGTTTTGTCTTGTTGTTAAATGGAATTTGAAAACGTACTTAATTAAAATCTAATACCAGCTTTTTATGGTCTATGTACTTTTTGTTGTAGGATTTGTGATTTTGATTGTCGGCGCCAATATCCTTGTAACGGGTGCCAGTTCGGTGGGTAAATTTTTTAAGATGTCGTCGCTGGTGATAGGCTTTACGATAGTTGCGCTGGGTACTTCCCTGCCCGAACTTATCATCAACGTGTTTGCTTCGGTACGCGGCCAAACCGATCTGGCTCTTACCAATGTGATGGGTAGCAACATCATGAATACGTTGCTTATCATCGGTGTCGCCGCTTTGATATTGCCCATTGTTCCGGGTCGCACCACCATGCGCACCATTGTGCCTATCAGCCTGTTTGCTTCGCTGGTTCTGGGATTGCTGGTGTATATTCATCTCGAACCAATAACCACCACGCTTGTCATCGATTTTCTGGAAGGTTTGGTGCTACTGGCGCTGCTGGTGGGTTATCTTCTGTTTTCTTATTTTTTTACACGCAGGACGGGCGGCGATGCTCCAATAGCCGGCGAGATAAAAGAATATGCGCTATGGAAATCGCTGCTGATGATTTTGATTGGAGTGGCCGGATTGTATTTTGGTGGCAACTGGGTGGTGGCCGGAGCGGTGTATATTGCCGCAGATTTCGGGATGAGTCAGGCGCTGGTGGGTATTACCATTGTGGCGGTGGCTACCTCGCTGCCCGAACTCATCACCTCGGTGTTGGCGGCATTGCGCAAAAATTCCGACATCGCCATTGGCAATGCTTTGGGATCTAATATCTTTAATATTTTCCTAATTCTTGGCGTCAGCGCAATGATCAATCCGCTGCCGTTTAGCGCTACGCTAAGCATCGACCTGTGGGTGATGATTCTGGCCAATCTGGTGGTGGTATTTTTTGTGTGGATAGGACGGGGAAATAAAATTACACGTTTGGAAGGCGGACTGATGGCGTCGATTTACGTGGCATACATTGTTTGGTTATTTATGACGCATTGAAGCGAATCGCCTGTATCCACGAATTGCCGTGAATTAAGCCAATTCACAAAGACCCCCTCTAACTCCTCCGTCAGCCGACGGAGAGAATGCCAGCGCACATGCTACTGCCGCGGCCAATGTGTTTTCGCCCAAAACCATCCACAGCAGCGGCTTGTGCGGCGGCGCTCCCCTTCTCCTATAGGAGAATGCCTGTCCCGATTGTCGGGAGGGCTGGGGGATGAGGTCTTGTTCTGGTGGGATGCTGAAATGTGCCGGATAAAATGTGTGCACACTTCAGCCTGCAGGAGAATGCCTGTCCCGATTATCGGGAGGGCTGGGGGATGTGGTCTTCGACATTAAAAACCTCATTCTGTTTCCCTAAACCTTAGTAGGATCACATGATTCAACAAGAATTCCCCAACCTTATTACCTTCTTGTCTGATTTTGATAAGGTAATAAGGTTTGTTTGATCTTATCTTTAAATAAAACATAATCCGGTAGCGAAAATCCCTAAATCCGCGCTACTCTTCCGGCGTTATCCATCCGCCGCCCAGGGCCTGGTAGAGGTTGATGTAGGCCGAGAGATATTGGTGCCGCAGTTGCGACATCTCCACCTGCACCTGGAAAAGGGTGCGCTCGCTTTCGAGCACTTCCAGGTAGGAGGTTTCGCCGCCGTCGTAGCGTTCGTTGGAAAGCATAGATGCATTTAGGGCAGCAGCCAGCTCTTGTTCCTTTATCAGATATTGACGGCCATATGTATTAATAGCAATGAGGGCATTTTCCACCTCGCCAAAAGCTTGCAGAACGGTGGCTTCATATTGAATTGTAGTTTCGGTGATACGTTCTTTTTCAATCTCAAATCTCCGTTTGTTTTTACCAAAATTAAAAATCGGTCCCAGTAAACCACCGCCTACCGACCAGGCCGCGCCGCCGCTGGTGAGTGTGGAGAGGTCGTTGCTGGCCAGGCCAAGCAATCCGGTGATGCTGATGGAAGGAAAGCGCAGCGCTTGCGCAATTCCGGCCTGCGCAAATTGTGCTTGCAGCATTGCGTCGGCTTGCGCAATATCGGGGCGTCGCAGCAGCAGCTCCGAAGGCAATCCCGGCGGAATGTCAGGCGGCAGCGATTGTTGCAAAAGCGGCCGGCCGGTGATGATCGGGTTTGGATTACGACCCAACAAAAATGACAAAGCATTTTCAGTTTGCGCAATCGCCCGCTCATATTGCGGCAAAGCGCCGGCGGCCACCGCCAGTTGTATCTGAGCCTGGTTCAGGTCGATGCCTGCCACCACGCCCTCATCAAAGCGCTGTTGGATGATGTCGAGCGAACCTTCGCGTGTTTGTATCGTTTGCCGGGTTATTGTTATCCGCTCCTGAAAGTCGAGAAGTTGGAAATAGGCATTTGCCACTTCGGTGATGATGGCGATTTGCACCGCTCTGTGGCCATATTCCGTAGCCAGTAGTTCGGCGCGCGCAGCAGCCGTAGCGTGGCGGTATTTCCCCCAGAAGTCGATTTCCCATTGCAGGTTGGCAGCACCATAGAAAAAGCTGACAGGGTCGTCGGTTTTCTGGGAGCCAAAAAAGTTTCCACGCGTGGCGCCGGCTTCGTATCCGAGGCGTGGAAATGCGTCGGCGCGGGCGTAACCCACCGCCAGGCGTGCCTGCACCACGCGGCTGGCAGCTATGCGCACATCGGTATTTTGTCGGAGTGCTTGCGCAATGAGTGTGTCGAGCACCGGGTCGTCGAAAAGTTCCCACCAGCGCAGGTTGTAAGCAGTGTCGGCAGCAGTCTGATCAAAACGGTAAGCAGCAGGTATTTCCGGCGTTGGTTTTTGGTATTTTGGTCCCACCATACAACCACTCATCAGCACCACCATTAATAAAAAGGTTATAAAAATTTGTCGTTGCGAATTCATGCCTGTGTAGGTTTAGGATTTAATAATCTGCTCTTCGGCATTTAATTTATCTCTCTTCTTTTCGTAGCCAGCCAGTTTTCCTATCAAAATATAAAGCATCGGATAGAAAAGTACGCCAAGTGCTGTGGCTACCACCATTCCGCCAAACAGGGTCATGCCCATCACCTTGCGGGCTTCGGAGCCGGCACCGGTGGCTACCAGCAACGGAAGGATGCCCAGAATAAAGCTGAAGGCCGTCATCAGGATGGGGCGGAAACGCAGGCGGGCGGCAGCAATGGCCGAATCGTAGAGCGAGCGTCCCTCTTGAAATTTCAGGTTGGCAAATTCGATGATCAGGATGGCGTTTTTGGCAGCCATTGCGATAAGCAATACCAGCGAAATTTGTGCAAACACATTATTAACATAGCTTTCGCTAAATAAGCGGGCGATGAGCAGGGCGAGCAGTGCCCCCAGCAGCGCAAAAGGTGTTCCCAGCAAAATGCTGAAAGGCAGCGACCAGCTCTCATACTGTGCCGCCAGGATGAGAAAGACAAACAGCAGCGAGAAGACAAATACAATGTTGCCGGTGCCGGAAGCCTTGCGTTCCTGGTACGACATATTGGTCCATTCGTAGCCCATACCGGCGGGCAGCACCTGGGCGGCCACTTCTTCGAGTGCATCCAGTGCCTGATCGGAGCTGTAGCCGGGAGCAGGGCTGCCGGTGAGTTCGGCAGAGCGGTACAGGTTGAAACGGTTGGTGAAGTCGGGGCCGGAGATTTTCTTTACGTCAACAAATGCCGAAAGCGGAATGCTCTTTCCTTCTTTATTTTTTACAAAAAACAGATTTATCTGCTCTTCATTGATGCGGTATTCGGGTTGCGCCTGCACGTAGGTTTTGTAAAGTCGCCCGAACCGGTTAAAGTCGTTTACATAGGCGCCGCCCAGGAAAGCGCCAATGGTGGTGTAAAGATCGTTGAGATTAACACCTGCTTTGAGAATCATGTCGCGGTTAACGTCGATATAACGCTGCGGTGTGCTGGCACCATAGGGTGTAAAAATATTGGCAATTTCCGGACGTGCATAGGCTGCCCTGATAAACTGCATGCTTTGTTCTGCCAGGTATTCGGGTGTGCCGCCGCTTTTGTCCTGCAGAACTATCGAAAACCCCGAACCGCTTCCCAGCCCCGGTATGGCGGGTGGCCCCATAGCAATGGCTTGCGCTCCCACCACTCCTGCCAGCTTTTTGTTAACGGCCCGCACCATCTCCAGAGCCGTTCTGTCGCGTTCGCTCCAGTCGGTAAGCGATACAAACATAAAGGCGGTATTGGTGGATAAAGCCCCAGAGAGAAGACTAAAGCCGGTGGCTGAAGTAACATATTGAATTTCCTCAAACTCCATGAGCATTTCTTCGATTTCGCGCGTCACCACATCCGAACGTTGCAAAGAAGCAGCATTGGGCAGTTGTATATTGACCATGAAGTAGCCCTGATCTTCTTCGGGGATGAACCCTCCCGGAACACCTTTTCCTACAAAAACCAGCGCCACCACCATGATGAGGATATAAATGGCGCCCCGTTTCATCTTCCGCGCAAAGTGTCCGGCAAAGGTGGTGTAGGAGTCGGTGGTTTTGTCGAATACCCGGTTGAAGCCGGCGAAAAATTTGCCAACTAACCCTTTGTATGGTTTGGGCTTGCGCAGCAAAAGGGCACAGAGTGCCGGACTTAGCGTAAGCGCATTGAGCGATGAAAACAGCACGGAGATAGCTACCGTAATAGCAAACTGTTGGTAAAGCCTCCCGGTGATACCTCCCATGGCTGCTACCGGAATAAATACGGCAACCAATACCAGCGTGGTTGCAATTACCGGCGCAGTAACTTCACGCATCGCTTTGTTGGTAGCATCTATAGAGTTCATGCCGTTTTGGATGTTTACCTGCACGGCTTCCACCACCACAATGGCGTCGTCAACCACAATGCCAATGGCCAGCACCAAACCCAGCAGCGAAAGCACGTTGATGCTGAATCCCAGCATCGGGAAAACGATAAAAGCACCAATGAGCGAAACAGGAATAGCGATGGTAGGAATGAGCGTTGCCCGCCAATCCTGAATAAAAAGAAAAACCACCAGAATTACCAATAGCAGCGCAATAATGAGGGTTTCAAAAATCTCTTTGATGCCGGTTGTAATGGCTTTGGTAGAATCCAATGAAACAGTGTAAGTGATGCCTTCAGGAAATGTTTTCGACAGTTCCTCCATACGTTCGCGCAGGTTGTCGGCAATTTCGACGGCGTTGGAGCCGGGGGCCTGATAGATCATAAACATACCGGCACTTTTACCATCCAATCGCGTGTAGGCGTTATATGATTCCACGCCAAGCTCTACGGTGGCCAGGTCACGAATTTTGATCTGAGAGCCATTATCATTCACACGCACCACGATGTCGGTAAACTCTTCTTCTGATTTTAGTCGTTCGGGCAGGCGAACGGTATATGTAAATTCTGTGCCCGGAGGAGCCGGTTCAGCGCCAAACTTACCGCCCGGTACAATTACACTTTGCGATCGTATCGCATTTACAATTTCAGGAATGGTAACATCGAGGGAGGCAAGCCTGTCGGGTTTTACCCAGATGCGCATAGAATATTCGCTCGATCCCAGCAAATCCACACGCCCCACACCTGGTTCGCGGGCCAGGATGTCCTGAATATTGATGGCCATGTAGTTGCCCAAAAACTGCTGACTGTAGCGATCATCGTCAGCGCTAAGGGTAATGACAAGGATAGGAAATGAAAATGATTTCTCCGTTTTCAATCCATATTGCTTTACCGATTCAGGAAGCTTAGGGGTGGCCGACGAAACGCGGTTTTGTGTAAAAACAGTGTTCATATCAGGGTCGGTGCCAATGTCGAAGGTAATCTGCAGCGACATGCTGCCGTCGTTGGCGTTCACGGATTTCATATAGATCATGTTATCCACACCATTTACCTGCTGCTCGATGGGCATGGCCACCGATTGCTCTACGTTGATGGCGTTGGCGCCGGTGTAATAGCCGCTTACCGAAACCATCGGCGGAGCAATGTCGGGATATTGTTCGGTGGGAAGCTGCGTGACAAATACAAGACCCACAATAACAATCACGATGGCGATAACAATGGCAACAATGGGTCGGCGGACGAAGAAGTTACTTTTTTCCATTGCTGTCGTCGTTTGTTTGTTCTGTTTTGGATTGATATGTCACCATCTGGGCATCCACTGTGGTGCCGCTTTTCACCTTTTGCAACCCCTCTATTATTACCACTTCATCGCCTTGCAGTCCTTCGCTGATCACGGCATAATCCTGATAAATGGCGCCTTGCTTTACCGGACGGACTTCTACTTTGGCGCTATCGTTGACAACATAAATGGTATATTGACCCTGTATCTCGTTTAGCGCTTTAAGCGGAATAATTGTGGCCTGCTGCACCAGTGCTACCCTGGCTTTTACGCGTGCAAACTGCCCTGGTCGCAGCAGTTTGTCAGGGTTTGGAAAAATAGCCTGAAGCAGGATACTCCCGGTAGATGGGTCCACCTGCCGATCGATAAAGTTGAGCCTGCCAGGGTTAGGATAGATAGACTGGTCGGCCAGGATAAGACTAAGCCTTTCGGATGCTTCTGCGGTGGTGTCACCATTATCCCTCATTTTTATGATTTGCCGGGCAAAATGGAGATACTCCTGTTCGCTCAGAAAAAATTCTACCACCACATCATTTATGTTCGAAATGTAATTGAGCACAATAGGGTTGGGGCTTCTTCCGACGAAGTCGCCAACTTTGGCCATTGTTTTTCCAATAATGCCGTCGATGGGTGCTTTGATGAGCGAATATCCAAACTCGATGTCCGCTGATTCCAGGTTGGCTTCGGCGGCTTCAAGGCCGGCTTGTGCCGCGTCGCGCTGTGCCACGGCGGCATCCAGATCGCGCTGGCTCACCGCGTTGTTGGCAGCCAGTGGCCTGATGCGTTTCAGGTCGCTCTCGGCTTTAACGAGCATGGTTCTGGCCTGAGCCACACCGCTCATCTGCGCAGCTACTTTGGTTTGCAGTGGCAGCGGATCGATGGTGTAGAGCAGTTGCCCCTTTTTCACGAAAGTGCCCTCTTTAAAATGCATGGCTTCCAGCACGCCCTCCACACGGGCGCGGATGGCGATGTCCTGCAAACCATACACTTGGCCTACAAAGTCCTGGTAGATGGGTATGTCGCGGCGCTCCACTTTTACAACCTCAACTTTTGGTGGTGGTGGTGGCGACGCATCGTGGCGGTTGCACCCAAAGGCAAGCAGCAAAATGATAGGTAAGGCCATGAGCACGAAGTAGCTCCGGCGAGGAGTAAAATGTTTCATAAAAATGTGTTTGTTATAGTCCAATGCCTTTTGCAACCTGAACGTGTTGCATTGTGAATTTCATAGCTCCCGAAAGCAACGCGCTTCTTTTAGAGGCGTCAAAACTAATAAAGTTATTTATGGTATTAGCCAAAATCCCCGGATGATTCTAAGAATCCGCGAATTGCCACGAAAATTATTTGCGGACAAAAGATCATCCACGAATTGCCACGAATTAAGCTAATTCACACGAAGTGGTCTGTATTTAATAAGGTAATAAGGTTTGATGTGAGCGGGGGAATTTTTCCACTAAGGTTAGTTGATT
>SABY01000159.1 GCA_009928785.1 Clostridia bacterium
CATTTACGCAGGCAAGGTACGCGAGGATGCAAATACCGGCAAAATCTGGTACACCGACATTTACAACAACGCCGAAAAACTCATCATGGACATGGGATTGGGGTTAGGCGACAGCTATGAATTTCAAACCGGTACTTTCGGTGAAGTGGATAGTGTGTTTTACCTTGAAGGCAGAAAAATAATACGGTTCGATTTGGAAACGCAGTGGAACGAACCGGTGATGTTTATCGAAGGGGTAGGTCCCAACATCGGAATGTTTTTTCCTGTGGATGGATTTGATAGCCACTATGCCGCCTGCAAATACAACGAGGACACGCTGGTTTACGTGAACAACAACGCCAACTTCGATGGTTGCGTTGCTTCACCTATCGGGCTTTCAGAAATGCCTGAGATGGCCGGGGTAACGATATTTCCCAATCCCGCATCCTCTTACTTACATGTCGGATTGCCACACGATGTGCAGGGCACCACCGTATTACAAATTGCAGATATCGCCGGGAGAATTTTTGTGCGTGAAATGTTAGATGAGAAAAATACCAGTTGGATGTAAGCTGTCTCAAGCCGGGTACTTATCTGGTAAGGCTTACCAATGGTTATCAATATTACCATCAATTAATAATATTAACAAACTAAAATCAATGCCTTATGAAAAAGATTTATGATTTAGAGTTTCCTATCCGTCTGCTCTCTCTATGGATAATACTTACCCTATGGTGCTTCACCGCACCCGCTCAGGTACTCGAGCAGGACTCCCTGGCTCTTGTTGCCTTTTACAACAGCACCGGCGGCTCCAACTGGAACAACAACTCCAACTGGCTTACCGGGCCGGTGAGTACATGGTATGGTGTGACTGTGGAAGGAGACAAGGTTATTGAATTAGAATTCCACCAAAACAATCTACAGGGTTCTATTCCAATTGAAGTTGGTGACCTAAAGGAACTTAAAATGTTAATTATAGGTCATGAATATGGCTTGACAGGTAGTATCCCTGATGAAGTTGGTAACCTTCAACTATTAGTTGGCTTAGGTATAGGGAATTGTTCCTTAACAGGAGCAATTCCATCTACAATAGGAAATTGTTCCTGTTTAGAGTTTATTAATTTATGGGAAAACAACCTCATTGGCCCCATTCCCCCGGAAATTGGCAACTTAGACAGCTTGATGTTTCTTGACTTGCACGACAACCAACTTACCGGCCCCATTCCGCCGGAACTTGGGAACTGTACCAATTTATCAGAATTAAGGTTGAACAATAATCTGCTTACAGGTACTATACCGGAAGAAATTACTTTACTCAACAATATTTTTATTCTCGATTTGCACTCTAACCAGCTATCAGGCGAACTGCCGGCTTATCTTTCAAATTTGTTTACTCTTGTTCCTGAAATGACAATAAACATAGGCAGTAATTTGTTTAGCGGGCCTGTTCCCCAACAATGGTCCAGTACGCCTCTTTTCATTGATGCCCTAAATTTATCAAACAATTTGCTTACTTCCTTACCGGTGGATTGCAACTGGAGTTTTACTTTTTTTCATATTGAAGGAAATAAACTTACCTTTGAACACATAGAGCCTCACTATCAGGCCTACCAGCAAGGCGCATACTGGCATTTTTATTATTTCCCGCAGGATGATATGCTCCAGGAAATTGACACGGCACTTGCACCTGGTAGCAGTTACAGCATTTACTCTGGCACCGGTGGTGATTATACAAATTACAAATGGTACAAAAACGGGGAGATGATATTGGAAAGCCCTGATGCTGACACGCTGCGTATAACAGATATCTCTTACACTGATACCGGTATGTATTCATGTCTCGCCGATAATTCTATCGTAAACTCGCTTTACCTGTACCGTAAACCTGTGCATATATCCATTGATACTTCGGGGGTGGGTATGATAGAAAACTATGCCAAACACAATAAAATTAAACTGTTCCCGAACCCTACTAATAATTTTGTGAACATATACATAGCTGGTAAGCCTGAAACTATTCACCTTGAAATTTTCAACTTGGCGGGAAGGTGCGTTTTAAAACAATATCAGAACCAAAATACGACACTTGATATTAGCCACTTAAAACCGGGGATTTACTTGCTATACATACAAACCGCCACGAAAAACTATAGTAATAAATTAATAATCCGCAAAAACAAAATACTATGAAAAACTTAAAATTATTAGTGGCATTCAGCATTTTGGCTATGCTAATACCAGGGCTTTACGCCCAGTACATAGGGCAGGTAAATTTTACACTTACCGATGTAAACACCACCCAAACCGATGGATGGGATGTAAGCACCCTTGTCGGTTGCGACATGGAAACCGATGCTGGCAAACCCTATTTGCCAATTAAGCACCTTCACATTGCCATACCCGAAGATAGGGCCGTGGCAAGTATCCAAATTCTAAGCATACAACAGCAGGAACTTACAGGCACCTACAACATTATGCCCACCCAGCCCGGGCAAATACCCGGCGAACCTGAGCCGGATTTTGTTAGCCCCAACATCGCCATTTACAATGTAAATGCACAATACCCGCCTGAGTACATTTACAGTCCTACGGCAGGTTTTAAGTCCGGAGTGCATATTGCCGGCCTGCTATACTACCCGCTTACATACAACCCGGCAACAAAGAAGCTCTACCTCACCACCCACCTCGAATACCAATTGGTGTATGCCAATGAAGATAACAACCCGGTGAAACCCCGCAGGATGCTTCAAAACGCTTATTCAAAATTAAAAGATGAAATAAAAAGTTTTGTAGAAAACCCTACAGATATCGACACTTATTTTCAGTTGGAAAAAATCGATATATTTACTGGTGAGGGCTTTGCACCGGATGAGTTCCCCAACTTTAACGGACAACCAGTTGAATATGTAATAATCACCAATGAAACCCTAGCTGAAGGCTTCCAGGAAATTGCCGATTGGAAAACCCAAAAAGGCGTGCCTGCCGTGGTGCGCACTGTGGAATGGGTTTACAGTTTTTACCCCGGCGTTGACCCTGCCGAGAAAGTGCGTAACTTTATTATTGATGCTTATCAAAACTGGGGTGTGCAGTATGTGATGCTTGGTGGGGATAGCGAGCAGGTTCCGATACGATATGCATGGATAAGCCATTTCAATGATCCTGACCTTCTCAATATATATCCAAATGGTGCTTTCATACCTGCTGATATGTATTTTGCCTGCCTCGACGGTAACTGGAATGCCGATAGCGATGCCACTTTTGGTGAAGCCAATTGGGACAGGCAGAATGATGGAACTTTTGAAGAAGTTTTCCCTAGTACAATAAACCTTGATGGTGTTGACCGCGAACCGGAGGTTTATATTGGGCGTGTGCCGGTAGAGGATTACTTGATTGAAGGAGAACTAATTGAGCTAAACAGGTTTAAAGCCAAGTTTTTTGAGTATATAAAAACTTCGCAGGGGAATGAGAACAATTGCTTATTATTTTCTTCCATGGGTTCAATAGGGTTTTTACAATATGCATTTTCTTCCAATGTAGGTTTTACGGAATTGTACAATAGCACAGGCCATAACAATATGGATGTTCTCGCCGCCTTTAACGGAATGGGGCAACCGGCCGTCAGCAATCACATTTTCTGTGGTCTGGGACATGGAGGGGCAACATCTTTTGCTGCGGCAAGTGGCTCTTTAAATCGTATCCATATGGATAATCTCCAAAATGCAGACAGAAGTCAGGTGCTTTATCTGGCAAATCATTGTTCTACAATGCCGTGGGATAAAAATACGGTTACCGAACACTATATAAATTCTGAAAAAGGTGGAGTAGCTGTAATAGCAAACACAGCAGTAGGATGGGGATCGATGGTTGGGTCACATAATGTACCTTTCATTAAATATATTTATGAAGATAACAATATCATTGGTAAATCAATAAATAACTTAAAATATTTATATGAAGCAGATTCATATAAGGATTGCAAGAGGCGGTTACAGTTTTTCGCCCTCAGCCTTGCTGCCGATCCTGAAATGCCCGTCTGGACTGACACACCTGACCCTCAAAATCCACTTATCGTAAATACCCCAATAAGTGTTTATTCCGGCGAACAAATCATTCCGGTACAGGTTGATAACCTTGCCTCAGGAGTAGAAGCCACAGTGTGCCTGTATCGTGAAGATGAAATATATGCTGTAGAAACCGTAACCGGCACCGGCAGCACGGTAACTGCAAATATCGGCTGCACTCCGAATGCAGTTGATCCTGAGAATAATATCCTGGTTACTGTAACAGCTAAAAACTACCTGCCGGTTGAAACTTCTATTTCGGTAACTTCAAACCCGGGCACCCACCTTTATGCCTCAAACCACACTATAAGCGGCGACGAAAACATTGATGCAGGAGAAACTGTTGATTTAAATATCGAATTGAGTAATTCAGGATTGACGGGGGGCAATGGCGTAACTGCTGTTCTGTCGAGCCCCGATAACTTTATTACCATAAATAACAATCAGCTTACCTATGGCAATATTCCTGCCGGGGGTTCAGTAACTGTACCTGGTAATTTTAATTTTACTGTTGATGCCGCTTTAATTGAAAACCAACTCGCCAGTTTTACACTTACCATGACAGATGCCGGAAGCAGTGTTTATACGGATGAAATTTTCCTCGAAGTAAAAGTGCCGGAGTTGGTGCAACGCTCAAAAAGGGTGATAACCACCTCAAATGGTGATGAGGTAATCGAAGCCGGCGAGACCGTTTGGTTCGATATCGAC
Organism: Clostridia bacterium; assembly: GCA_009928785.1. GTDB lineage: Bacteria > Bacteroidota > Bacteroidia > Bacteroidales > 4484-276 > SABY01. The sequence goes on from SABY01000159.1 coordinate 4,749, forward strand.
TTGCGCAACAACAGCCATTCGCTTTTACAAAACGTTAACGCAGTTTTAAGTTCACCACCATCAGGATGGGTAAACGGAATATCACAAAACCAGGGTGCTTATGGCGACATTGCCTCCTTTGAAACTGCTACCAACACCACACAATTTTGTTTTAGTGTAAATGCAAATTATCCCGGCGAGCCGGAGCCTTTAGCGTTTATTTTGGATGCTGCCAATGACTTTGGGCAGCAATGGTCGTTTGAATTCAATCTTCTGGAGAAACCCGCCATAACCGATATTGAAATCGATTTCAAAGGCAAGCTCACTAGCATAGCTCTTTTCTGGACAGTGTACAATGATGTGGCAGGATATAATATCTACCGCAGCGACACCGAAACAGGTACTTATGCACTGCTCAACACAAACGGCTTATTATCAGTTGCCTATTTCGAGGATTCAGGATTAGGAGAATTAACGGAATATTTTTACAAGGTAACTGCCGTATCATCTTCGGGCAACGAAAGCGAACCATCAGCCCCCAAACATGCGTGGACATCCCTGGCCTACCATCCCGATTGGTTGCCAATAACTGTATCAAATGAAGAACATGGTGATTTTTGGGGTGCCCCTAATGTTTACGACCTGGAAGGTGATGGTGAAAAAGAAATGTTCATCTCCAGTGGAAGAGGCGATCAAGCTGCCAACAGAGGAACTATTTTTGGGTTTAGACACGATGGAGAGGAATTATATGATATCGATCAAAATCCAACATCAGTCAGTGGCTTTGCCAATATTGGCATAAGTATGACTTGCTCACCCGCCATTGGGGATATTGATAATGACGGGATAATTGAGATATTGGTTGCCACAAGGATGGGTGAGGATGGGTCGAACCCGGATAATTATAAAGTATTGGTGTATAAAAATGAAGATGCTGATAACGACGGCCTCCCGGATTTGATGCGGGAAAAGCAAATAGCATTCAAGAATTTCAACGGCGTTGTTTTAGCAGATTTAAATAATAATAACGACCTTGAGATAATAGTTCCTAATCAGTTTGGGAATAAGATTGAAGTATTTGATTACATGGGTAATGATTTTACTGGTTGGCCAGTATTAACAAGTGAAAATCCTATAGACAAAAAGGCTGTTTCGATGCCGGTAGCAGTCGATCTTGATGGAAATGGTGATAAAGAAATTGTTATAGGTTTTGAAGGTGGAATTTATATCTGGAACTATGATGGCTCAGATTATATAACAAATCAAAACCCTGTTTACACTGACGGGGGCAGGCTCGATTGCCCGGTAATAGCCGCTGACATAGATAATGATGATGATTTTGAAATTTTGTTTATGTCGATCCGTGGTACAACAGGATATATTTATGCCATCGAAAATGATGGAAGTCTTGTTACAGGGTGGGATAACGACGATCACAATATTGAACTGAGCATACAAAGCCAAACATGGGCCTGGCCTCCGGCTTTTGTTTGCGGCGATGTGGATTTGGATGGAAATATTGAAGTGATAATAGCTGATAAGAACTATCTTAAAGTATGGGATAATGCGGGAACACTCGTATTAGAAAAAACCATTCCAACATTGCAATGTCAATATTTACAGCCTATTATTGCCGATGTAAACGGAACGGATAATGCTTGCGAAATTATTGTTCCTTCTAACGATGGCGTATTATATGCCTACAGCCTAAACGGAGATCCGGTACTGGGGTGGCCATTGTATTTAAGTGGTGCAACAAATTCTGACCCCTATATTGGCGATATCGATAATGATGGTAAAAATGAGGTGATTGCTGCTTCGGGTAGCGATATTTTTGTCTGGGATTCAGAAGGCGAGGCAAGCCTAAACCAATGGGGCAGCTTTAGGCTTAATGCGTACAACAATGCCGTATATGTCAACGGATGCCATTATAACTCCACACCTCTGGTAATTGATAGCGATGAAACCTGGAACATCGATAAAACCATCAACAGTGATTTGATAGTTGAATCTAATGCTACATTAACCGTAAAGAGCTGTCTCCGCTTTGCCGATAACGCAAAACTCATCATAAAACCCGGTGGCAAGCTTATCCTCAATGGAGGTACCCTCACCAATGCCTGCACCGGATTATGGCAAGGCATAGAGGTATGGGGCAACCCACTGCTCTCGCAGATACCCGCCAACCAGGGCTGGCTTAGCATCAGCAATGGCGGTACCATCGAAAATGCCGTGGTTGCTGTTAAGGCCGGCACCGGCGACTTTGGGGCCAAAGGCGGTGGCATCGTGCATGCCAGCGAAGCTTTCTTTCGCAACAACAAATCAGATGTTGCTTTTCACGATTAT
>SABY01000306.1 GCA_009928785.1 Clostridia bacterium
GTCAAAACTCATTTTCCGGTTCCCCCTTGTTGTGTTAGCCGGTTTCATCCGGCAGAAATTTTTTTATCGAAAAACCTGCTGTCCAAAGCCGAATCCCGGCAGCCTCGGTTGCAAGTTATCGTCATCCGGCGGCGGCGACTCGAACGGATTATCCAGCCAAGCCCAAATATCCTTGTAGGCAAAGACGTTCCAGCGGAACATCGCCACCAGGTTCGACAACGACCAGCCGAAGGACGATTTGAAGCGCATATACGAGAGCATTAGCATCGCCGTAAGTGCTGTCCAAACTTGAATCAACACCGCATTCGGACTGGTTCCGACAAAGGTTTTTATCTTCAGATTCTGCTTGAGATAACGGAAAAATACCTCAATCTGCCAGCGGTCGCGGTAGATGTCCCCGATGGTTGCCGCCGCCAGTTTTTCGATGTTGGTTATCAGTTCCAGATACATCTCGTTGGCCTCGTCGTAAACCGTTACCATCCGGTATTCGTTGCCATTGCTCAGACGGATGATTTTATCTTCCAACACAAACTCTTTGCGTTCCGGCAGCGGGTTTTCCCGCACCTCCGTATAAACCGTGTTGGACTTCAGCCGGGAAACGAAATGAATCCCTGCCTCTGTCCATTTTTCAAACAACGTAAAATCGACATATCCCCGGTCCATAGCTACGATACTGCCGGGCGGCAAACTCAATTCATGCGCCATTCTGACCTCATGGGTTTTGCCGTCCGTCAGCCTCGCATAGACCGGCAGATAACCGTCATGGTCAAGCAATAGATGGATTTTTACCGCTCCTTTTGCTCGCCGATATTTTGCCCATTCAAAAGTCTTCAAGCCCATTTCAATGCTGGTGGCGTCAAAACTGTACAGCTTATTACTGAAGCGAAACTTCCTTTTCTTCGGCATCGTTTCTTTCTGACAAAGCTCCAGCATCTGATAAAACACGTCCTGGAACAACTGCCACGGCCGATGCGCATTCGCATAGGATAGCGTTGAACGTTTCGGCGCGTCCGCCATCCCAAGATGCTTGAGTTTACCAACGCACCCCTTCAAGCCGTATTCGATTTCCCGTAAACTCTTCGCCTGCGCCAACTGTAAATACATCATCGACACCAGCATATCCCAACTCGAAAAACCTTTGCTTCCCTTGTCCGCCAGACGTCTCCTGGCATTTTTATCGAATTTTTCCCGATTTATTAAGTCCATGCACTGGCTGAATATGCTTTTACCGTGTATCATTCCTTGGGTTCTCCTTTGGTTAAATTGTAGCTAATTTTACCTTATCGGGAGAACCCGTTTTTTTCTCTACTTTTCAAATTTTATTTT